>DGIF01000035.1 GCA_002393165.1 Candidatus Saccharibacteria bacterium UBA3829 | reverse complement strand
AGCGGTATTTATAGCATTCATAAACGAGTGTCTCCAGAACGACACTTTCGCCACGGCAAAAGTTGCCTCTCGCGTTCGTTTCGTCGCACGACTAAATCTCGCCCGCTCAAGATCCTCCCGCGCATAAGACTTAACGGATAGTTCATTCGTTATCGAATCTGCCAGCTGACCGGTTTGTTTATTTTCCATGCTTGCCAGCTCTTCATCAACATGCCTAGTTTTGAAGTAGGTCACAATCGCCACCACCGCATAAACAATTACATATGTTGCCAAAATAATGCCAAACGGTGCACAAACTATGGCAGCTGCACCAATCGAGTAAATCGCCATCAAAATCAAAGGATAAAACTCCCACACGAAGTTAGACTTCAACCTAATAAATGCGCTCGGCAGTTTGCTTGCCGCACTAGTCAAAGATCCAGAAAAGCGATTTGCATGAAACGTCATCGACTGTCTTATCACAGCATTAAATGCTAATTGCGACAAATATTCCCCCGCCTTTGCATCAAGCGACCAATCAAGCCAGTCAATTATTCTAACGATGCCCAAATTGCCGACTGCGGCTGGCACAATTGTTAACAGTAGCGCCCCAGTATAGTTTGCTATTTCAAAATCGCCATCCGACAATTTACCGACAACTTCAGAAACACCAAGCGGTACTATTATTTTTGTCGTCAAAACCCAAAGCGGCACAGAAATAAGCAGCAAAATCGTACGCATCTTATATTGCATCAACGCCTGCCAAAAATAATGCAACGTCCTCTTTATATTACCGGACTTTTTCTGTTTCATGTTATAATTATATCATGAGTAAGTTAGAAGACATCGTAAGCTTATGTAAACGCCGCGGGTTCATCTTCCCCGGCAGCGATATTTACGGCGGCATGGCCGGCACTTGGGACTTCGGCCCACTCGGTGTTATGTTAAAGAAGAATCTCATGGACTCTTGGTGGCATTTCTTCGTTGAAAAACGCGACAATATATATGGCGTTGACGCCGCTATTATTATGAATCCGCGCACTTGGGAGGCCTCTGGCCACACAGCTACTTTTGCCGACCCACTTGTTGAGTGCAAGGAATGCAAGTCTCGTTTCCGCGCCGACAAAATTACCGATAACATCAGCGAGTCCGTTACAACCGAGGAGTTCCTTACTACACACACCAAATGTCCAACCTGCGGCAAAGAAAATTGGGGGCCAATTCGCAAGTTTAACATGATGTTCATGACTCACGTTGGGGCCGTACTACCAGACGACGACGCCGAGACGACCAGCAAAAATGTCGCTTATCTCCGCCCAGAAACCGCTCAGGGTATCTTCACGAATTACAAGAACATCGTCGACACTATCTACCCTGATCTTCCATTTGGCATCGCCCAACAAGGCAAAGCCTTCCGCAACGAAATTAGCCCTCGCGACTTCATTCTTCGCGACCGCGAATGTTCTCAAATGGAAATCGAATATTTTGTTAAGCCGGACGCCTGGGAAGAAAACTTCGAAAAACTCCGCGCCCTTCAGCACGATTTTCTGACTAATATCGCCGGCCTCAAACCCGAAAACCTTCACGAATACGAAGTTCCTGAAAAAGACCGTGCCCACTACTCCAAGCGCACCGTCGACTTCATGTTCGACTATCCAAACGGTGAAGAGGAGCTCATGGGCCTCGCCTACCGCACCGATTTCGACCTGCAAAACATCGCGCGCGAATCCGGCAAATCCATGGAATATCGCGACAAGAGAACGAACGAAGTTTTCGTCCCACACGTTATCGAGCCGTCCATTGGCGTTGAACGCCTCTTCCTCGCCGTGCTATCTACAGCCTACGCCGAAGACGAAGTCGGCGGCGAAAAACGCACCGTCCTAAAACTTCCTTATCATCTCGCTCCGTACAAGTTCTGCGTTTCGCCACTCCTCAAAAACAAGCCCGAACTCGTCGCAAAGGCTCGCGAAGTTTATGATTTGCTACGCGACAAATATACATTCGTCACTTGGGACGATTCCGGCAACATCGGCAAGCGCTACCGCAAGCAAGACGAAATCGGCACACCAAAATGTATCGTCATAGACTTTGACACGCTCGAAGACGACACCGTCACCATCCGCGACCGTGATACGGCTGCTCAAATCCGCACCAAGATTTCCGAACTCTAGTGATTTTAGCACAAGTATGTTATACTTGCTCCATAAAGGAGTTATTATGGTTGAAAAAACAAAGAAATCAAGCGTCACCAGAAAAGCTACGGCTAAGTCAGTAACTACTAAGACCGAAGTCAACGCCTCAAGGACTGCGCCAAGAATCAACCCTAACAAACTCATCTTCTTCGGAATTATTATCGCTGCCGTCATCGCCGTCGTTATTGGCGTCTGTATCGCCATCAACCTCAATCAACCAATCAACGACGCCTACTTCGTAAGCGATGATTCTAAATACGTCCTCAATATGAAAAACGACGAGGCAGACAACCACGACGTCATCGCCATTCACGCCGTTTACTATTATAGTGGCGACACCGTCACCGGCGCCAAATCCTTCTACGAATTTGAAGACGAAGAAACCGCCAAGACCACCTACGAAAAAATCTCCCCAAAAGAAGGTGACACCAATACCTACAGCTTAAATGGCAAATATGTCGTCATCACCGCCGGTGAAGACACCGTCAAAAAAATCAACCTCGAAGACATCAAAACCCAAATCGAACTCTACGAAGCCCTAGAGCGCTCCGCCGGAAAAGAAAGCGCGCCCGAAAACGAATAGCCGCCCTCACAAAATATTGCCTAGTGAGCTAGGCAATATTTTATTTGTACCATCTTCAGGCTATTTATAAGTCGCGCGATATCGTTCAATCGAATCTGCGATGATCTTCTTTGCCGACTCAATATCTTCAAAAGCTTTCACCTCAGTCGAACCTGGCTTCTTCAAGTCTTTGTAGTGGTTAAAGTGGAACTTGATCTGCTCCAAAGTCTGCTTCGGCAAATCCGCCAAAGAGTTATAAAGGTCACCGTTGTTGCGATCGTCGGCCGGCACACAAATTACCTTATCATCAACTTCACCGCCATCCACGAACCTCATTACGCCGAGAATCTTCGCCTTCATCCAAATTCCAGTCGTCAGCGGCTGGTCCGTAATCATCAATACGTCGAGCTCGTCTCCATCTTCATCTAGAGTTTGCGGGATAAAGCCGTAGTTGCATGGCTTAGCGAACGCTATCGGCTCCACGCGATCTAGCATGAAGCACGCGTGCTTGCGATCCCATTCAATCTTGTGGTTCGAGCCAGTTGGGATCTCGATCACCACGTTCAATTCGCCGTTTTCATAATCCCCCGGGGTCAAAACTTTGTTAAAGTCTGCCATAAATAATCTCCTTTTCTACCTTCAATTATACCATTTTGTTCACCACTCTGGCAAGTCGCAAAATCCCCGGCGCCATTTCCTCCGCCTGTTTCACCTTTGCCGCCACCGCCAATTTGGCCGTCGCTAGGAGCCGCATCAACTTTATCTCATCCGCCCCAAACTCCCCTTCCAGCCTCTCGAAAAACGCCATCTCGTTTACATCGTAATCATACCGCACATCCGGCCGTAGCTTCTCACCACGAACATCACGATACAGGTTCACTTCCTCCCCCGTCACTCGTAAAAAGTTCAACAAAAACCAGCTCTCTACCACAGCGCAGCTAACTCCAGCCTCGAGTCCCTCCAGAGCCTCTCGCGTCAAATCAAAGTACTCCGCCGAATCGGTCCCTTCCGCCGCTAAACTAATTTTTTTAAGTATTAACGATGCCAACTCCATCCGGCCATAATCGGCCAACAAAGCCCCAAAAAACTTTACCATCCTCGCCCCAGTCACCGTCGCCATTTCGCCCCGTCCAAAGTGCAAATTTACCTCCACCAGCGAAAACATTTCTATCCCGCCAGCAAGTTTAGATTTGGCTCGCCGCACTCCCCGCGCCAACGCCGACACTTTTCCCTCCGGCGTGATCAAATTCAGAATCCTATCCGCCTCGCCATAATTCGTCCGCCTCAGTACGATCGCCAGCGTCCGCGTGTCAGCAGTACTTTTTGACATATTTCCTCACTTCCGCCGGCTTCATCGTGTCCTTACTAAGCACTCCCACCACACCATATTCTGCAAGATTCAACCCGCCAATCTCCACCGATGTCACTAGCACCACCGGAATCCGCATCGTATCAGAATATGACGCTAACTCGTTCAACATTGTAAACCCATCCGGCCCGGTCAACATTACATCCATAAAAATCATTTCTGGCAGTCCATCCGCTAGCGCCGCCACCGCCGCCAATGCATCCCCAAAAATCCGCACCTCTTTCTCTCCGCAAGCCTTCGCCACGCACTCCGCCATCATCCTGTCGTCATCAACCACAAAAATCATAGCGCTAAAATAACCTCGCCTGTTGCGATTTCATCAAGTCAACATAAAAACTCGTGCCGTCTCGGTGCCGTACCGCCCCCACATTTGCATTCATGTACTGCGAAAATCTTGACGCAATAAAAAGCCCCAGTCCGCTCGAGCCCGGCCGCATCGCAATCGAGGTCGGTTTTTCTACCCAACCCCGTTTTAACTCCCGCCACACATCCATCGGCAATGCCGGCCCATAATCCCTCACTGCAATCCTCACCCGATCCCGCACCGGGCTCACCACCAGTTCTGCCCGCATTTCATTTCCGGTATAATGCACCGCGTTTAGCAAAAAGTTATACACCACGCTCCGCAAAAGTTCCCGATTGGCGCTCACCAAGCGCTCTTTGCCTACATATTTGACAAACAACTCCCGCTGATTGTAGCGGAACAAATACTCCAGCTCCCGCATCACTTCATCGCACACTGGCCGCACGGCCACCGGCTCCATTTCTAGGCCGCCCTCTTCCAGTCGTCTCAACCTCAACAAATCATTCACCTGCCGAATCGCTCGGTCAGACACGCTCACCATTTTTTCTCGAATCGCCTCATTCGAAGCATTCATCTCATCAAAAGACAACGCCAACTGCCGCAGGGTCGCAAACGGCTCCTTCAGCTCGTGCGCCGCCACCAAAATTCCATCGACCTCCACATCCATACCCCCATTTTATCACATTTACGCGTTAAACTTCACCGAATTCAAAATCGTCTGAAAATCTTTCTCGTACCCCACCGAATCAGTTCTCAACACTGCGGTCTTATCTCGAATCTTAAAAATCACAATAATCCCGTTCAGGTCCGTCCCCGGAATCTTACCAGTGTACCGGTTCGCCGTCGTACCACCAACCGTCTCAGTAGTCATACTAAGATCCCCCTTGTCCAAATATCGCTGATACTCTGCCGCTACGCTTTCAAAATCCTTGTCGCGAATCGTCACCCTTAATGCGTACACCGTCGATTCGGATACTGGCTCAATCTCCAGCGGATTTAGATATGCCGTATAATCTCCGCCTTTTGACGCATCAGACGCCACGTATACGCTCCACAGCTTCGGAAAGTCAAACGACAACTGTCCATAATCAGTCGGACCCGTAAATTGTCTGGTGTCCTTCTTGGCTTCCTCGGCATCCGCCAAAGCCTGCTCAGCCTTCGCTTCGCTCACGGCCTCCGCAATTTTCAAATCCACGTTTTCGCTCAGCTCATCATAGTCCGAACTCTTCAGCACAAACAAGCAAATAAAAACTATCGCCAATATCGCAAACAACGCCGCTATCGCGCTCACGATCGCCGTCACTGGGGCTTTCTTAGGCTGAATCACCGCCGCGGCTCGCGCATTTGGTTGTGGCACTACGACTGGCTGTCCCACAGTCATCGGTTGCACTGGTGGCATTTGAGAATTATCCATAACCCTATTATATCACTATTTTGTAAAATCTTCCGCCAAAACTTCAATTTCATTCTTCAACTTCGTCAAGTCGCCTTCGATCTCTTTGGCTAACTCGGCAGCATTTTTGTAATTTTCCACGGCATCCTCCAATTTGAAGTCATCCGAGTAAAACCACTCAACTTTTTTATCTAATTCAGCAATTTTTTCGTTTAAACTTTTTTCCGCTTTACTCATATTTTTTCCTTTCTAAGATTTTCTTAACCGACGCTATGATTTCTGCATCGTAGGTTGTAATTTTTACATCATTTCCCGGCGAAATCTTACCGGAAAGTATCGCATAGCCTTGCCTCAAAACTACCTCTGGATTTAACGCTCCAAGCATCACAATTTTTTGTTTAACATAATTCTCACGCTCCGACAAAACTCGTTCTATGTTTTTCAAAACCCCGACCATGTTTTCTCGTATTTTACTAAGTTCTGGCTCGATATATTTTATCAAAATCCCGTGTGAAATTTTTTTCACTTTGTCACGGTTTGCCTCGCGCGCTGTTTCCGCTCCGTTCACAACCACCTGACTGGTCTTCATCATTGCCCGCCGCACTTTCGTCAACTCTTCCGCACGATCACGCGTCAACATTTCTGCTGCATTCGACGGCGTTGAGGCTCTCACATCACATGCCAAGTCTGAGAGCGACTCATCGACCTCATGTCCAATGTCACAAATCACCGGAATTTTCGACGCCGCCACCGCTCGCACCAACTGCTCATCGTTAAAGCACGCGAGATCATCCGCCGATCCACCACCGCGCAAAATCGCAATCATCTGCACCTCGCCTCGCTCATTAAAATACTTAAGCGCCCGCATAATTTGATCCGGCGCATCCATCCCCTGCACCTGCGTATGCGCCACCTGCACCTTCATCCCGCCCCAACGCGCGTTAATAATCTTAATAAAATCTGCATACCCCGCCGCCTGCACCGACGAAATCACACCGAGCCGCGTCAAATCCTCCGGAATCTTGCGTTTTTTCGCGGGATCGAACAGCCCTTCCTTTTCCAGCTTCTTTTTTAGCATCTCGAAAGCTTTCCTCAAGGACCCCTCACCCACCGGCTGCACCGTATCCACCGTCAGCGAAAACTTTCCCCATTTTGTCAGCTTCGGCGTCCCCCGCACCATCACTTTCATCCCGTCCTCAAGCGGCTGTCTTAGAGACCACAACGTCATAAAGCACGGCACGCTCGACTCCTCATCCTTCAGGTCAAAAAACACCCACTTCCCCTGGTTTACCTTAAAACTTGCCATTTCCCCTACCACCGTCACCGACGAGTACGCATATTCAAGCGTCTGATTCACTGCTAATACGAGTTCAGTTGGGGTCATCTGAATTGACCCTGCACTACTCATCTTTGCTCCGAATCGCTTTCTGATACGGATAATACCCAGTCGCAATCGTGAGCATTAGTGACAGCGCCCGCGTCATCACAGTCACAATCAACGCCGTTGCCATCGCAGTTTCGGTTCCGCCAAGCAAAATCCCCATCACACCAGCCATGCCAAGTTCATACGGCCCATATGGCACAATTCCGTCAAACACCGACCCAATCGCCTCGCCCACCAATATCATCGGGAAAATATCCGGCCGACCCAGCGCCGCCGCCACGATCCAATACGCTCCCACCTCGCACAAACTATAAACCACGCCCCAGACCGCCGGACTTATCAACGACTTCTTGTCTTTTTTCACAACTGTCACGCAATCATGGATGCTCAGAAAATATTGCTGAACCTTATCGCGTTCTAATAAATGCCGCTGCCGACCAAGAGTCACCGCTTTCGCTACTAAATCGGTCAACTTCATGACCACTCTACCGAAAAAGTCAATTCGTTTTTTACTACTCGCAACGTAGACTATTAAACCTAGCCCGACAAACACACCGGCATTCATCAAAAGCGACACCCAGATGATCCATTCCGCCCCAGACGGAATGCTACCAAGTGCAAACAAAATTAAGATCGCCACTAGCGCCTGTAGATAGTTCACCACCGTCGTAATGGCATACCGAAAAATGTATAAGAAACTTGCCTGCCCCGCCGTGATATCAAATTGACGCAGCCGATAAGTAAGATAAGCCAGCCCGCCAATTCCACCCGCCGGCACTGCCCGGTTCACAAAATTGAGCTCCGTTGAAATCGTCAATTTTTCTTTCCATTTGAAATTCTTGTTAAACTTTTTTTCGAGATACGAAAAGAAAATCTGCCCGCACGCATAATACATAAAAATCTGCTCCGGAAGCAGCAGCACAATCACAAAAAGGTTCGCATCTTTAAGATTGTTAAACGTTTCAACAAATCCGTCCCAGTTCTGATACACTACGTACCCAACCAATATTACAGTCGCGAGCGAAATTATCGTCCGCCACGGAAAATTAAAACGTTTTTTCTTGCGCATACGCCAATTATAGCACAAAATGGTATTGGGTCATTGAACTATGAGCCACTATGCATAGCACTAATTAAAAAACTGACCACAATCGTAATAGGAAACGATAGCGCGCATAACAACCCAACTACAGCCATATTAAATAACTTTTCATATTTAGCGCGTTGACGAACCATCTCTGCTTTTTTTAGAGATTTCACACACATAATAACTGCCACTGGAGCAATTATCAAAAATGGGAAAAGAAAAACAAGGACAACATCACCACCACCATAACCAGTTTCACAAAAAAGCTCAAACGCTATCAAACCCACAGAAGCTAATGCACAAAGAAATCCCATGCTCAAGGCGCTCTGTGTAGTTTTTTCCACATATTTTTCTATTTTATCTTGTTGTTGATTTGCAAATTCCTTATTATCCATATATCATATTATAACATAACCATCTCAAACAAAAATAGCCCCTACCAGACAGGGCTATTTTGATAAAGCTTTAGCGAACTTCTACGCGAACGCGTGGCAAACTTTTACCAGAGAAGTGAGTTTTCTTAGTCTTCACAAAAGTAACTACACCATCCTTGGCCGCATGAATCGTGAAATTGCGAGACATGTAAGTGCCAGGACCAGCAAGTTTAGTCGCGCCAGTCTGGCGGACGAGAACTTCACCGTTCTTTACTTTCTGGCCACCAAAGCGCTTAACGCCGA
>DGIF01000009.1 GCA_002393165.1 Candidatus Saccharibacteria bacterium UBA3829 | reverse complement strand
GCCGTATTTTTCGGCAAGGTCAGCGAGCGGGACGTCGGACTCAACTTCGGCGATGCCGTTGCCAAGAATGTGCTCGACTCTAACTTTCGACACGCCGTCGCCGAGAATGAGCTCGTCGCCGTCGTGGAGTTTACCACGATACATAACGTGCTGCGGTTCGTCGCCGTGCTTTTCGAGCACGACAAGTTCACGCTCGCGGCCGTCTGGTAGGTTACAAAAAAGTCGCGACTGCATGACGCGGGTGTCATTTAGAACTAGCACGTCGCCCGGGTTTAGAAACTCATCCAGATTGCGATAGTACGAGTCAGTGGTTTTACCGGTCTTGCGATCTAGCACTAGGAGCCGTGTAGAGCCACGCTCCTCTGGTGGGAACTTAGCGATACGCTCTTCTGGTAAGTTATAACTAAAATCTGAAACTAACATATTATATTATTATAACATATTTTTAAGAAAAAGCCCGAACCCCGGCTTTGCTGCCTTGCTTTTTTTGATTTTTTGTGTTATAATTTTTTAGTGGATACGTCCACGATAGCACAAGAATCTTAACATGTTGCCGCAAGGAGGTGATATTATGTCAAAATGTGGCGACCCAAAATGCGCTCCCAAGCAGCTACTGAACGACGCGCTGAATGCCGTCCGCTCTCGAGCTGCAACATACGCTGATTGGATTGACGGCGGCGCGGTTTCCGTCTCGATTTACCTGGAGTGCCCGGCGGCTGCGCTGTATCTCAGCGACGGCGAGAGCACGAACCAAACCATGCTGTCCGACACCCGCCGGCTCGTCAAAGACAAGGGCATGTTCGCCTCCAAGGGCGGGACAACCGTTCCTTGCGACGAACGGGCACGGGGAAAAGCCCAATACGTGCTGGCACTTTTTCTTGCAGACAAAAACGTTCGCACGAAAGAAGAGGTGCGGCTGTACGGTGATGCCGAATGCGAAATTCCGCAAATCTTCAGAGGCAGTAAGTATTGCCCGGAGTTGGGCGGCGCGATCATCATGGTCTATAGGGAATCTCGATTCCTGCGGCGGCGAACGCCCTGGTTTAGAATTCTGGTCGGCGTAGACCACGCCGGCAACGGAAACCTTGACCGAGCACTTACATACAACGTTAGAAACGCCGTCGTGACGGCTCTCGGCAAGAGGTTCGAAGCCGAAGAATATTATGTATGATGCGCTATATACTCCACAAGGCCTGGCGGTCAACCGCCAGGCCTTTCGCATGCTTAGGAAACGATGATAGACTCAGTTAGGAATGTTTGATTTTAGATAAATCACCGTCTATCACCACAATGTCGAGCGACATGATTTCGTCGTGGATATAAGCCTGATCCGGCAAGGGATTTAGTGCGTAGGTTGGACGGCCGAGATAATAGGCAAAACCAGCTTCGAGGAAAGTGTTGGCGCCGATGTAGTTTTCGATGCCTCGCTTAGTGAAATTACAAATCAACACAGCGTCGGCCTGCTCGATTTTCTTGAAATGGTCACGGATGGCATCGTAGCCGCTGTTGCGTTTGGCGGCCACTGGGTCGTAGCCAGGCTTTTTAGTGATTTCTTTAATGACGCCGTTCGGGAGTAAGACCTCAAATCCTAAATTCCTTAGCTCTTGATCGATAGCCTTGATCTCATCCGTGAAGGCCAGGCTGCCACAAATGCAAATTTTAGTCTTTCCACTTTTCATGACTACATTATAACATAGCGAAGCCGTGCTATAATGTGGATATGAGCCGTCGCGCACAGGACAAGGTGGAGACAAAAGAATACTTCAAGGTGCTGGAGCCGGATTTTCCGGAGTGGCTAAATGACTACATTGCGACACCGGCGATGCAGAAGCAGGCAAAAATCAGCGTTTCCTGCGGCATTGTTTATTCGGATCTGTTCCCAACGGTTAGGTTTTATTCTAGCCTGGATCATTCCATCGCCGTGGCTCTCATTATTTGGCATTTTACGCATGACAAAAAGCAAACTTTGGCTGGGCTTTTTCACGACATTGCTACGCCAGCGTTCAAGCATTGTGTTGATTTTTTAAACGGCGACTATTATAAGCAGGAGTCGACCGAGGCCCTGACCACTAAGACCATCGCAAAGTCTAAAGAAATCATGCGGCTACTAAAACGTGACGGAATCAGCCTTGACGAAGTGAACGATTACCACAAGTATCCAATCGCCGACAACGATACGCCGAAACTTTCGGCCGACCGGCTGGAATATTCTTTGTCCAATTCGCTTTTCATGTACCCGCAAAACACACTAAACCAGGTGCGCGACGCCTATAATGATATCGCCATTCAAACTAATCCTGTCGGCGAGACCGAACTCGGATTTAGGACCATGGATCATGCGTGCGACTTTGTGAAGGTGACCAGCAATATGTCGATGTCCTATCGCGCTGACCGCACAAGATACTCGATGCAGTTCATTGCTGATGTGCTCAAATGCTTAAATCGAGACAACATGATTACGATCGACGATTTATATAGACTAAGCGAAGAGGACGTAATCGAAATTGTCAAAAAATCAAAATATGGCAGGGCGTTTGAAACTTGGACTAATGCTAAGGAAATCAAGACTTCGTTAGCGGAGCCGCGCGACGTCTACTATGTACATCACGGTGCAAAGATTCGTTACATTGACCCGCTAGTGAGCGGCGAGCGCGTCTCGAAACTTTCGAGTCTCGCTAATGATTACATTAAGCAAAACTTGGCTCAGGATATAAACAACTACGTCTACCTGGACGGAATTGCCAGCAACTTGGCGTAAGCCAAAGGCGTGGCCTTCAAAGCATTTCTGCAGTTTTCATCTCGCAAACATAATTTTTATGGTACAATTGTTATATAAAGGAGGTGTATGACGAAACAAATCGAGACAGACTTTAAGACCTTTGTGAAGTTTTGGTCGGTGCCGCTAATAATTGCGGGAATTTTGTTTTTCTTATATTCGGCGCGGACTGGACTAATCATTATTGGGATTTCTATTTTCCTTGCCCTGGCACTAAAGCCATTGGTGCGCAAGGTGAACGGGTTTTTTACTAAACATTTTGGTGCCGAGAAAAAGCACCAAACTTTGTCGGCAGCGCTCGCCTACCTTATTGTGGTTCTAGCAATTGGCGGTATCCTCGCGGTCGTAGGCCCGGTGGTGGTAAACGAGACTG
>DGIF01000027.1 GCA_002393165.1 Candidatus Saccharibacteria bacterium UBA3829 | reverse complement strand
CTTCAATATCGCTGTACCAGAAGGCCTCCTGCCCCAGCTTCTGAACGTTTTCAAGATTAATAGCTTTTATGCCGGCTCGAACAAAAGCTTGTTGCCCAATTTCCGTAATTGAATCTGGCAACTCCACGGTTTCCAAACTAGTACACTCCGAAAAAGTAGTATCTGGTATTATTTCGTTATTTTCCGACAAGGTTATTTCTTCAAGCAAGATATCTCCCTGAAAAACGCCATTTGCGTACAAGGCGTCGCCATAATATCCGTCTGTAGAGTTCCAACCCATGTACGTTTTCTCGAATAGAATATTTGCATCAATTCGCGTTAAGCTACGCAGCCCTTGGAACGCATGTGAACCGACCGTTATTTCATCCGCTAGGCTCACTATCAGATAAAGATTTTGAAATCGGTCGCCTCCCCAACTGCCATTTATTCCCTGCACGTACGAATAGGTTGACGGTAATATGATCGTCTCATAATGTTTAGAGTCTTCCGAGTCTGTACCGTCGCAAGAGGACCATCCATCATTCAGTGAATTGTTAAATGGGCACATGCCGAGACCGCTAATTTCCATCCCATCAATCGTTTCTGGCAGATAAAGTGTTTTTATGTTCATTCCGTGATCTTTGTACTTGGTCAGTCTACGCGTTTCTGGTTCCACGCCCATATCGTCCCAGCTACGCGTCTGATAAACCCATCCACTTTCCCATTCGTCTGGGTTCGTTACCGTGAAGCTAGTCGATAAGTCACCGTATTGTATGGTCACTTCCTGTTCGCCCGTTGTATATGGATCATACCCCAAAATATCGACCTTAGTTCCAAAATCACCTAGCGTCTTGACAGTATAGCTGCCACTTTGGTTGTTTATTCTTATCGTCGTCGCTAAAAGATTCGTTAGACTTCCGTAGTTGTATGGCGTCAGCACCACTTCGTCAATTTCGATTCCTTCTTCGATTTCGGTTTCGAAGATACTAAATTCGTCGCATATTTCGCTCTCGGATGTGCAAATCTTCGCATTATTATAGTCAATGAACCCGTAGCCGTATTTGTTGTCTCTCCCGTTCGGCCCGAGGTCAATCGCGCGGGTCGTCAGGAATTGTTTCATAGATTCTAAATTAAAGTCATCCTTCAAGCTCTTTGCGATCGCTGCAGCTGCCGCTACGTGCGGAGCAGCCATTGAGGTGCCGTCGTAAGTGTCGTTTATGGACTTAATTGCCACGCCGGGCGCCGAGAAGTCGATCGTGGAGCCGAAGTTGGAAAACTCTGAAGCAAAATTAAGATTCTGGTCCACAGCTGCGACCGAAATTGTATTATCGAAACTTGCTGGAAAACTCTGCTCGTTAGTAGCCTCATTGCCGGCAGCTGCTATATTAATTATTCCTTTCTCTTTGGCCGCCTCGATCGATAAATATTCCGCATCGGAATATTGATACCCACCAAAGCTCATATTAAGTACGTCGGCATCGGTATAATAGACAATGTAATCTATTGCCGCAATGATATCGGTTGAATAAACACTTCGTGAATTCGAAAGTTGCACTGGATATATTTTTACATTACTTGGCGTGCCCTCCGCAATCGTACCGGCGATATGCGTGCCGTGGCCTACCTCGTCATCCATTTCGTAGTCTGGGCTCGTTACGCTATAGGACCCTGCCAGTTTTGCTTCTGGATAGTTTTCCAGAAATAGATCCATATCTAGACCCGTGTCGGCAATCGCAACTATAACCTCGTTTTTGTTGTCTAGATCTTCAACCAGCTTACTCGCATGGCTAAGTCCCATTTTTTCAATTCCCCACGAATTATATTCGCCGTCACTCGCGTTATCATCGAATAGTTCGCGTACATAATTTTCGGACACTGCCAAATCTGGCGTGTGGCTAATCTGTTCGTAGGCGAGTTTTTTCTCTTCTTCGGAAGCGTATTCAAGGAAGTACCGATTATTCGCGGCGCTTACCACTCTCTGGGCGCCGAAATAGTTTTCCAGTGGGGTTTCGGAGGTGACGATCAGAATGTTATCCTTATTGTTACTGGTGGCTATTTCCTGATATTCACTCTGGAACTCATCCATGAACTCTTTTGACAAATCAAAGATATTAATCAATGGATTTGCCGTTCTTGCAGCTCTAGTTAGACTTAGAACTTCGTATACGCCAAAAGAAGCTAGCAAGAATACTCCCACTATGCAGGCGTATGTAATAAACTTTCGTTTCATTCACGCTCCCGTTTTAGATCTATTTTCATAATAACAATTCGCTCATGTTTAGTCAAGTTTGGGTAACTTGTTCCACCATACAATAACTAAGCTGGTTCATTCGTCGTTATTATATATACAACATTATTTTGCCATTACTATTGTGCCCGGTTCGTTAGTCTTTGATAGCGACGGTGCGGTTGTATTGGTGGATGTCTTTGCCGTCGAAAGTAAGGGGCATAAGCCAGCCGGCAATGCCATTCATAGTGACGTCTTTATGGATTGTGAATTTTAGAACTCTCAGGAGGGCTGGGTGGCTGAAATAATATTCGGATATGCGCTCCAAGCGCGTTAAGCTGGGACGAATCATTGCCGTGAGATCGGTGGTTTTAATCTGCGAGAATCCGTGCTTTGATAAATAGCTTTCTAGGTCGCCAATGTATTGACCTTCGGTGGGCACGCGCATGGCAGTGAGGGTGATTGCGGAGGCACGGCGCTCAAATGCAGACATTTTGGCGTGAGGCTTAGGCTCATAGATATCAAACAGTATTAACTTTCCGCCCGGTTTAAGGACTCTGGAAATCTCGCTGATTGTGCGCTCTTTGTCGCCGATATAACAAACTGTTTCAACGCCAAACACAAGGTCGAAGCTGTTTGTGGCAAAACTGGAAAGATCACTAAAGTCGCCCTCGCGGAGCGTAATGTTGGCCGGGACTTTATTCTTCAGAAAACCGCGGTGTGGTAAGTCGAGGGCCGTAAACTGAATCTCGGGGTGTTTGGCGGCGAGATATTTGGAATTCGCAACTTTGCCGGCGCCAACCTCAAGAATCTGCTTGGTCTTGCCATCGATATAACCATCGATAAACTCGGCTTGTTTCTGAAAGTCGCTTTTATGAAACTGGCCGTCGTCGGACAACCCCATGTGGATGTTGCCGCCGCCACGCGAATGAATTAAATTGTAGAAAAAATCTGACCGACGATAATACTTTGCGATGGTTTTTTGGTTAATTTCTTCTTTTGAGATGGCGTCAGTATCATAAAAACAGTTGATAATCTCAAGGCGGCGGGTAATTTCTTGCTGATTAGTCTTAGATAGTGGCATGTTCGTTCCTTAATTAATATTAATCGTCGTACGGGAGCCAAATGTCGGTGTTGAGCTGGTTCGCGACGAGATATTCTTTGAACATTTCGAGCGTGATGCCGTACTTCACTTCGAGATATTTGCCTTCCTGGACGCGGAGTTCGTCGAACATCCTTCTCGGCATGCCGATATCTTCGAAGTCTTCATAAGTGTAGAGGTTGTCTGGGTCGGACATGATTTCGGCTCGGATG
>DGIF01000055.1 GCA_002393165.1 Candidatus Saccharibacteria bacterium UBA3829 | reverse complement strand
CGCCGCCCCCTCCGCCGCCGCCAGAAAATCCGCCGCCACCGCCACCGGAGCCAGACGAGCTAGACATCACCGAACTCGACGCGTAACTTGACGCCAATGTCGCCGCGAAAAACATATCCTGCACTCTCACTCCACTTTGGTACCAATCCGGTTCCGTCACATCGTCCAGCTTGTAATATTTCTCCAGTTCATGCATCCACGAATCTTCTAGACCCAGCACCGCCGCATATGGCAATAACTTCTCATATAACTTCACAATCCCCTCATTAGAAGTATCCGCCCCCTTCACACTCTGCAACATCTTAAGCCTATCTGTCTCCGCCATCTCAATATATAATTTTACGCCATCCATATAACGCGCTGCTGTGAGGCCCGCCTCAGTTCTAATCTTATACTTATGCGTCTTAGAATAGAGTATCGTCCAAACCGTTACAGCCGCAGCGGCCTCCGCTAAGCATACTGGCATAAACAACTCCCGCCCAACGGGATACCCGTGCAACATCCCTAACGTCTCCACTATTTCAATCGCACCGGCCGCCAACGGCACACCAAACGACAAAACCAGTATCACCACTGCAAACACCGTTGCAGCCCCACTAGTGCCGCTACCGGCCGTGTAGTTCTTTTCCACCAACCCATCCGCTTTCATTTTAGTCGTCAGATCACTATAGTATTGTTTCCCGAGCACTATCAACGACGTGGTGGCCCTTCGCGATTTAATCTCTACGACGTCCCCAACCGCCGGCGCCGTTCCACCATTCATGATCTTCAGCAGCGTCATTCCCTCATCACTCACCCCATCTAGGCTCAAAACGCTCACCTTCCAACCTTTTCTCTTCCTCTCGCCGTCCTTCATCAACGCCAGCTTTTTATTCACGATCATATCAAGTAACACCGCCACCTTGGCCTCTTTTTTCTTACCGATATATACTTCGGCCATCTCGGCCACCGAATAATTCGGATTTGGCTGGTACTCCGGCTTAACAAACATCTCCTTATAAAACTTCCGCTTCCCGCTTGCTTTTTTATACGATCGAATCGGAATAATCAACAGCAAAGCCAGAGCGATGCCTATCAACACCATCGCCCACACCAATACATAATTAAATACTGGCTCCGGCACCACAAAACTCCCCGCCTTCAGCTCCACATCAAATGTCAAGTTCTCGTGCGCTGCCAGACCACTAGCCATAAACGCCACTCCATCGCTTAACTCAATAACCACACATCGCCCCTGGTCATTATCACCATACGACCCCACATAGCACCAGCTCTTGCCAGTAAAATCCGCCATGACCTCACCCTCAAAATGCACTCGTGCTGTTAAATTATTAAACTTCTGCGACCATCCAGTTCCGTTAGTGTTCCAATATAGTTCCTGGTAAGCCTCCACCGTGTCCGCGCCACTCACATTTTTGCCACTCTCGTCAAACTCTGTTACCACATTCGTGAAGTCATACTCCAGTGTATAAATCTGCATTCCCCGCACATACTCGCTCGCATCGCCAATCCGTATATTATAATGGTCCCCTTCAATTGTTACACTATCAATTGGCTCCGGCACGCCGTTCCTTAGCACCTTCAAATTTAGTGCCGCTCGATCCTCTACCGTCCGATTCGCCCCACCCTGATTAAAAATCGGTATCATTCGCTCAATCCCATGATTCTGCGCCGACTCAGGGAACACCGCCGTCAAAACCTCCTTCACGTGCAACCGGCTCGTTCCGTCACTTTCCCGAATCAGATAGTAATCTCCCATGAAATCTTCAAAATAAAAATCGTTGACGCCGGCCTTTGCCCCCTTCGTCCCAAATGCAAAAGAGCTAAGCAGCGTTAATACCACTGCCACGACCCACCATTTTTTCACCTCACTTCTCCTTTTCATAAGATCATTATACCAAATTCCCCCATTTTTTCTACTTTTTCGCTATTCGCATCTTAAATTAGCACTATTGACAGCACAGTGCCAACGTGCTACAATCAAAGCATATTAGCACTCCACCATGATGAGTGCCAACGAATTAACTAAAAGGAGCAAACACTATGAGCAAAATTATCGGCATTGACCTCGGCACCACCAACAGCGCATTCGCGTACATGGTTGCCGGCAAGCCAGAAGTTATCACCAATAGCGAAGGCGACCGTACTACTCCATCAGTAGTCGCCGTCACTAAAAAAGGCGAGCGCCTCGTCGGCAAAGTCGCCCAGAGACAGCGCGTCACCAATCCAAAGAACACCATCTATGGCATCAAGCGCCTCATCGGTCGTAAATTCGAGGACAAAGAAGTCCAGCGCGACGTCGAAATCAGCCCTTACAAAATTGTGAAAAAAGGCAACGCCGTTGCGGTCGAAATGGATGGCAAAGAATACACGCCAGAAGAAATCAGCGCCATGATTCTCTCCAAGATCAAAGCCGACGCTGAAGCCTTCCTCGGAGAGAAGGTCACTGAGGCCATTATCACAGTTCCAGCCTACTTCGATGACTCTCAGCGCCAAGCTACTAAAGATGCTGGCAAAATCGCCGGTCTCGAGGTCAAGCGTATCATCAACGAGCCAACTGCGGCCGCCCTTGCCTACGGCCTCGAAGGCAAAAAGGACGAAAAGATCGCCGTCTTCGACCTCGGTGGCGGCACCTTCGATGTTTCCATTATGGACATCGGCGATGGCGTATTTGAAGTTTTATCCACCAATGGCGACACCCACCTCGGTGGTGAAGACTTCGACAACATTCTCGTGAATTATCTCGTCGACGAATTCAAGAAGGAATCTGGCATCGACATCAAAAAAGACGCTGCCGCTATGCAACGCGTCAAAGACGAAGCCGAGAAGGCCAAAAAGGAGCTCAGCTCCAGCACCTCTACCGACATCAACCTTCCCTTCCTGTCCGCCGATGCCGATGGCCCGAAGCATTTTGAATGCACTTTGACTCGTGCTAAGCTCGAAGAGCTCGTCAAGCCGCTACTTGATCGCCTCGCCGAACCAGTTGAAAAAGCTCTCAAGGACGCTAAGCTCTCCACCAAAGACATTGATGAAATCGTCATGGTCGGTGGCATGACTCGCATGCCGGCAGTTGTTGCCAAGGTTAAAGACATTTTCGGCAAAGACCCGATGCAGGGAGTTAACCCAGACGAGGTCGTGGCCGTCGGCGCAGCCATTCAAGGCGGCGTCCTCCAAGGCGACGTCAAAGACGTCTTGCTGCTTGACGTCACACCACTTACGCTCGGTATCGAAACTATGGGCGGCGTTCGCACCCCGCTAATCGACCGCAACACCACTATTCCTACCAGCAAGTCCGAAGTCTTCAGTACTGCGTCAGACAATCAGCCCCAAGTTGAAATTCATGTCCTCCAAGGCGAACGCGAATTTGCCAAAGACAACAAGTCGCTCGGTCGCTTCATCCTCGACGGCATCGCCCCGGCTCCTCGTGGCGTCCCGCAGATTGAAGTTACTTTCAACCTTGACGCCAATGGCATCCTGAACGTCACCGCCAAAGACAAAGGCACCGGCAAGGAGCAATCCATCACCATCCAAAACTCTGGCAACATGAGCAAGGAAGACATCGAGAAAGCTCAGCACGAAGCCGAAGCTCACGCCGAAGAAGACAAGAAGAAAAAGGAAACTATCGACGCCAAGAACCACCTAGAAAACGCTGTCTACCAAGCTGAAAAAATGCCGACCGAATACAAAGACAAAATCAGCGACGAAGACAAAGAAACCATCAAAAAAGCTGTCGAAGATGCCAAGAAAACTTTGGGCGACGAATCTGCCGACAAGGATCAGCTAGAACAGGCCGCCAAAGATTTAAATGACCGCATCATGCCAATCGGCGCCAAGATGTATCAGCAAGCTTCTTCCGACGATTCCAAGTCTGAAGGATCCGACAAGTCTTCCAGCAAAGACGACGCCGTCGAAGGGGAAGTAGTCGACAAATAACTAGGTTGCTACCAAAACTACTAAAAAGCCGACTCCAACATCCCGGAGCCGGCTTTTTTATACCTTCTTCTTCGACCTCGAACAATAAACCGCCCACAGCACCGCCGGCATTAAGTAAACCTGCAACGCATTCGCAAGTCCGGAAAAGAACAGCAATGTCACAAAGTAAGCCACCAAGAGCGCCAGCAGCACCCCACTCGCCGAACTTTTTAAAAACTCTCTCGTCACCAGCGCCGCCAACCACGCAAAACTCACTACGCCTAAAAGCCCCGTTTCTAGCAGCAACGAAGCATACTCGTTCTGCACGATTTCTTTCGGCGACCCCGTCAGCCCAGCATCATACATCGCCTGCCCCGCTCCACCAAGACCAACACCGAGTAGCACCGTCCGCCAATCTTTCTTCCATGCCAAGATAGCGTTCCGCGTTAATTCCATTCGAACATTCGTCGACTCCTCTACGTACCCATCAAAAACCGCCTCTTCTTTAACCGCTTCTTCCTCCTCCTCAAAGTTTTCCACAGATTTTTCCACAGGTACTGTTTCCCCGCCCAGATCAATTAGCCCCAATGACAAATGGTTAATCACCTTTACCACCGCCGTGCCGTACGTATCGCTCGTCGGGCCAATCTCGGCCAAAATTCCCTGCACATTCAAAGTCGCCACAAACGAAACTAGCGCCATTCCCCACATCGCCCCCACCCGCTTCAAACTAACCCGCTTTCGCGCCATCACAAATCCCGTCATGAACACCATCCCTACCACAAACGCATAAATCGCCCCCCGCGAAAACGTCA
>DGIF01000031.1 GCA_002393165.1 Candidatus Saccharibacteria bacterium UBA3829 | reverse complement strand
TGAGTTGTCTATCTTCCCACTACGACTGGGCAATGAAAAAGCTCAAAGCGCATAAAAAGAACTGTGCATAATATCGCCCTTAAGGCGCACCTCTAGCCGAAAAGAGGTATTATGGCAAAACGCCACACATTTAGGAAGACGAAGCCCGGCGAACCGATACCGGTCACTGCTCGGCAACTTGAAAGTTTCATGATCGAACATAACGGCAGATTCAATTCGCGCGATTACGACAAGTTTGAACGCATGGAACTAATGGAGTCACCCGTTCGCGACGCGATACACGAACTAAAGACCTATTCCCTAGAAACACTAGCACAGCGCTTCGATGTACGCCTTTTGGGGCGCGGTAAGCGCGTTTTTGCCCGGTTAGACGCCGAAGACGACAAATGGTACTACTTTTCCCTCGCATACATTCCACGCGCGCTAAATAACCGCGACGTGAATAACGCGATAGTTCAGATGTTTTTCATAGGTAAGTGGCGCGTCCACAAGCTTTCGCTTTGGGCTGAACCGGAAGATATTAACCATTACGGCAACGATTCTAACAAAACATTCTATCATTTAGTCAATAGGTAGCACCCACTTGGACACAATCGGGTTTTGAAAGTTATTATGCAGAAAATAGGGGTGGGATTTTTTCTTGACACAAAGTGGTAAAATATTGTGGACTTTTAGCCAAAATGATCATAAGATTCGATCATGAAATATACAATCACGATAGAGGAAACTGTCGCTAAGGATTTCGAAGTCGAAGCCGACGGCGCCGAAGAAGCCTATGAAACGGCCGAACAGAAATACAAGTCAGGCGAATTCGTCCTAGATCCAGGAGAATGCCAATTCAGACAGATAGCCATTACGGCGCCAAGCGATGAAGCTACAGAGTGGAGAGAGTTCTAGCCGTCAGTGAAAATACGGCATTTCATGGTATAATATTGGTATGGAAGAAGTCAAGGCGGCGGTGGTAAAATTCACAAAAGACAGAGACTGGGATCAGTTTCATTCCCCTGCTAACTTGGCAAAATCAATTGCAATTGAGTCAGGTGAACTTCTTGAATGTTTTCAATGGAACGACAACTACGACAAAAAGGAAGTTTGCAAAGAACTGGCCGATGTAGTTAATTACGCGATTCTCCTAGCTGACAAGCTCGGCGTTAGCCTTGAAGATATTGTTATGGAGAAATTAGAGGAAAATTCTAAGAAATATCCGGTAGATAAATCTAAAGGTAATAGCAAAAAATATACGGAATTATAATATGTCAGAAAAATCCTTCCAAATCAGAAACTACTCTTTCGACCAAAAAGCAATCAGCAACTTGGCCGTAGAAGATCATTTGGAAGAAAACTGGCCAGTAGTTTATCAGATTTACAACAACCAGCAAATCTACATCGGCGAAACTACAAATCTTAAAAACCGCATGAACCAGCACCTAGCGAATGTCGAGAAGTCGAGCCTCAGACATGGATCAGTAAAAGTAGTTTTCGATGAAACATTCAACAAAAGCGCCGCACTAGATTTAGAGTCTTATCTCATTCAATATTTTAGTGGCGACGGAAAGTTTAAGGTTCTAAATCGCAACGACGGCATGTGTGACCGCGATTATTACAAGAAAAAAGAATATCGCGAAACTTTTGAAGAAATTTGGAACCGCCTCCGCGAGTTAAAAATTGCCGATAAAACTATTTCAGAAATTAATAATTCCGAACTGTTTAAGTTCTCTCCATACAAGAACCTAAACTTTGAGCAGTTAAACGTAGTGACTGAGATTGTCCAAAATATCGACGAGGCCATTACGCACGATATTAAAAGCCTTTCAGTTATCGATGGTGATGCCGGCACCGGTAAGACTATCGTCATTATGTATCTTGCAAAACTATTAGCCGATCTACAATCATTCGATAACCAAAACGATGATATTGACGACGAGTCAAACTTTAATATTTTCTTTGAGCTGGAACATATTAACCAGAACTTCAAGAATAAAAGCATTGCCCTGGTAATTCCGCAGCCATCACTATGCGGTCGCATTCGTAAAATCTTCGACAAAATCGATCTCGGTGATGCAAATGTCAAAATCTTCTCGCCAGTCCAATTTGGCAAATGCGACGACGACTTTGATATAACTTTGGTTGACGAAGCACACCTTTTAAAAGTAGGTGTTACCGGCACGCTAGGTAAGCAAGTTCACGAGATTGATCAAAAAATCTTTGGCGATACCGGCATCCACTCAGAACTAGACTGGATCATGGCAAAATCTAAGAACGTTGTCCTAGTATTTAGCGACCAACAACGCATCCGCCCGGCAAACATTAACAAAGGCGATATTCTAAAATATGCTGATGAATATAATATGCGAGGATACTACCTTAAGACACAAATGCGCTCACTTGGTGGCAAAAAGTATATAGACTACATCCACGATATTCTTTCCAATGGTTTTAGGCCGACAGAAAAAGAAACTTTCGGGAACTTCGAAGCGAAGATTTTTGATAACATCCAAGATTTTGCAGAAGCTATGGAAAAACGCGAAGCCGAATATGGCTTGTCGCGTATGGTGGCCGGTTTTGCTTGGAAATGGAATTCCAAAAACAATAAAAGCGCGTATGATATCGAAATCGATGGCATGAAATTTCGCTGGAACAGTACCCAAAACAACTGGATTGGCTCTAAGAACGCGCCAAAAGAAGTTGGCAGCATTTATACCGTGCAAGGTGACGATTTAAATTATGTAGGAATAATTATCGGAAACGATTTGATTTATCGCGACGGAAAACTCGTTTTCAATCGTAAAGCCTGTGCAGACTCTGGCGCCATGAAGCGTAGTCAACGCCAAGTAACCAATAATGAGCAAATTAGTGAAGTAGACATGCTAGAGCAAGTTTTGAGAACTTACAGAATTCTTATGAATCGCGCAGTCAAAGGTATCTACATTTATGCGTGTGATGAAGCGCTGCGTGCATATTTAAGTAATTATTTCGACAACTAATATGGAATTATTTCTTTTACTGCCATTAGTCACAATAGTATTCTTTATAGTAATTGCCATTGCATTTATTGTTGGCTTTTATAACTCAGATCGATTTAAGAATCCAGAGGAATACAAAGATGCTGGCAGCACTGGCGAGCGAATTATTTATACCACGCTACGTGACAAAATACACATTCCAGAAAAACAGATACTAAGAAACGTTTACATACCAACTGCAGACGGAAAAACATCAGAAATCGACTTATTAGTGGTATCTAGAAAGGGACTTTTAGTTTTTGAGTGCAAAAACTACGCCGGCAATATTTACGGAGATATAAAGCGCAAAAAATGGATACAATACTTAGGCAAACAGAAAAATTTCTTTTATAATCCATTTTTGCAGAACAAGAATCACGTCAAACATCTCAAAAAGTATCTAGAACAATTTGGCGATTTACCGTCATATCCTTTCGTAACGACAATTTCGCGCGGCAAATGGAAAGTTAGAAATCTTGGGCCAAATGACTATTTCCTTGGATATAATTGTCACCTAATAGATATCTATAACGCCATGCCAAATTCAGATTTGATGCAACGTCACTACACCGCCATAATGAATAAATTAGTCCCATTATCTAGGCCCAACGAAGAAATTCGCGAAAGGCATATTAGAAATATAAAAACCAGATAACGATTTCTTTTATGCTTGCGATACTAGTCACCTTACATATAATAGATATTAGATATGGAACAAATCTGTTTATATGTCCCAGATTATATTGTGACTATTTATAGATCGGTTACCTCAGGTGGCCTACTCAGTTTTTTTGGATTAGTAATTGCGTTACTTATTCCATTTGCAATTTTTATCATAAACAATAACAATCGAACAGACGAAGAAAAGGATTTTGCGAGAGTCGAGCGCGCAGTGATATTAAACAAAGTAATGCACGTTCCGTTTTTAGTAGTAGCAACTTTCTTCGGTGGCCTTGCGAGCCTCTTATTTATAGATAATGTACACTGCAATACGATGGAAATTATTCATAATCTTGTTATGTGTGTAATTATAATAGCCGCTACAGTAACGATAATGTGGATAATAAAAGATACTATTTTATGGATAAAATCTTCCGCAAAACCAGACACAATTGACAGCTTCTGTTTTAAAAAATGGAAAGAATATTTAGAAAAAATAGATGACAAAGATTTTTATGAAACATGGAGTAGTATTTTTGGGAACAAAAAACTGTCAGCAGTTCTTCAACCAGCCTATTTATCAATCTTTTTTGATAAAATTGAAGCTAAAAAATCATCAGAAAAGTTCATAAAGTATAGAATTCTATGTGAGAATCTGAAAAATATTAAGATTCATAACCCAGGCGTTTTGGAGATATTGGTAAACGGTGTAGATTTAGATTATTCCGGTATTACATTATTAAATATGATTCGTGATAATTGTGGGTTGGCTGGTGATTATAATCTACTTATGGACTACATCGATAAAAAGGTACAAGACAGCCAAAACAACGAAAGTGGGAGCTTGATCGTTAAAGATTTTCTCTTTGATGGGATAAGATATTTTTTTAAAGACGAGAAAAAAGAAAGGGAGTTTGTCAACGCCATTCCGCCTTCCTGGAAATTGAACTCACTCTTGCAATCAGCACCACAAATCATGTCTAAAGCAATGGCAGTTTATTACCCAGAAATAATGCAATACCTACTGGATAAGCAAAATGAAAAAAATATAGGTCTTTTGGAACATATCAATATTGCGTTAATAGGTGGATTAGGAAATGCTGATATCGACGAGCGGCTCTTGGCAGATATTTGTGAAATATATGGTAGCTCATATAGAATAATTCCCCTAAAAGATGGCCAAACACTAGAACAAAAACTTATTGAAGATTACTTAAAGATTGAGACTCGTTATTTCGCTAATTCAAATATGTATACTGTAATTCTTGACCCAGATGGAAAGCTAAGCACAAAACAATCAGAGAAGATACAAGAAACAAACGCGATAAAAATCCTTATCAATATATTCCCAAAAATTATAACTGATAAAACCCATATCAAGGAAATGCAAAAAGAAATCAAGAAACAATTAACAAACTCCCCAAATGATTATCGACTCAATAGACTGTCAAAGATTTATAATTCATTACTTCAATACGCATCAAAAGCTTAATCTATTTTGAGTTAATCAAAAAAACGCCAAATCAATACTTGAGCTTATTTTCATGACAATTGCAAGTTCGAACTCGTCAAATAACAGATACGCGAAACACCAAATACATATCTCCCCACACTTCCAAAACGCTTATGCTTGGTGTTTTCGAACTTATGTAATATACTTATGTTAATTGCGGTGCAGAGTTCTGCGCCTTTCTCCAGTGAGAGGGGGTAGCCCCTCATATTTTATGCGCAGATTCTGCACTACAAGTGATACTTGCCGGCACAAAAACCGGCAACACTTCGGGTGGAGAAAGAAAAGTATGCACCTTAAATGCAAAAGGAACAGCCGGTCGTAGAAGACCGAAAAGAAGCCGTCAAAAATCTAGTGCAATTACTTTGCGCATTAGACGACATAGACGATTCGCCAGAGCGCGAGTCCAACAAAGAGAAAGGAGTGTGCGACGACGGAGTAGTTGTCGTGTTCTAAAACTATGAATAGAGCGCTAATCAATGCGAGTAGCGGCATAGTTCAAAAGCCATTACGCTACGTACTCTACGTACGTAAATCTTCCGAAGATGCCGAAGCTCAAGCCAAATCATTACCAGACCAAATCGCAGATTGTAAAGAATATGCGAACAATCATGGTTTGCTTCTAGTTGGCGAACCGATCCAAGAATCTAAGTCCGCGAAGAAATCCGGCAACCGTCCGCTTTTCTCGCAAATGCTAAAAGATATCGAGAAAGGCAAATACGACGCCATTCTCGCCTGGCACCCAGACCGCTTATCGCGTAACTCGCTCGAAGCCGGAATGGTTGTCGATATGGTCGATAACGGCGTCATTAAAGACCTGCGTTTCCCAACTTTCGAATTTCATAATGATTCAAGCGGCAAGCTGACACTAAACATGCTCTTTGCCCTTTCTAAGCAATACTCAGAGCATCTATCCGAAAGCGTGCAACGTGGCGTCGATTCCAACCTCGAACAAGGCAAATCCGGCGGTATGCCAAAGTGGGGCTATATCCGTGACGACGTGTCCGGTTATTACAAGCCAGACAAAAACTTCAAGATGATCCAGAAAGGATGGCAAATGATCCTAAACGGCGCGTCACAAATGGAAGTCTACCGCTACTGGAAGATGAACAACGTGGAGCGCTCTACGAAACTATCGCGCCGAAACAAACACGTCAGAAGCTACGGCGTCTGCGAAAGCACTGCGAACCGCATCTTCCACGATCCGTTCTACTACGGAATTCTTGAACAAGGCCGCAACTATGTAGATCTACGCGTAGTAACGCCAAACTTCAAGCCAATGGTAACCGAAGAAGAATTCGACCAGGTCCAGAAGATGTTTAGGAAAGACCGTGGCTCGATCCAATCTTCCTGCTACGAGAATCAAAAAGCCACGCACGGCAAATACTTCCTGCCGTTCCGTCATCTTATCAAATGCTCAGTATGCGGCCACTATATGATTCCGGCCAGGAACCGCGGACATTCCGGCACGTATTATCTCAACTATCGTTGCCATAACAAAGCCTGTACGCGTCCAAATAACAACGTGCGCATGCATGTCATCATGGACCAACTCTACGAGGAATTCGGCCGTATCAGCCAGAAATACGATTTTACGAGCTTTGTCGACGACATGACCGAATATGCCAACAAGAAGATGCAGGAGCTAAGTGTCGAGAAACACGAGCTCCTCGGCCAGAAAACGCAGAAACAAAGGAAGATCGACGATCTGGCCGAAAAGTATACAGAGCTCGACAAAGAGTCGCCAAAAGCCGTCAAAGACAAACTCAAAAAGGACATGGCGGATTTGCAAAATGATGTTGTAAATATCGACGAAAGAATCAAGCAAATTGAAGCCAGGATCAAGAATCCTGAAAAATTGCACATGACCATCGAAAAGTTTTCGAACTCGCTAAATTCGCTAATTAACAGATTAGAAAAAGGAGATCTCGTCGAAAAGGACATTTTGGTACGAAATATGGTTTTGAACCTCGAAATTGATGCACAAAAAAGGGTGATTTACAGATATAAATCACCATTTAATTTCATCTTCGAACCTGAGTTTTCCACAGGTTCCCCTGTTGGTGATCCGGGTGGGACTCGAACCCACGACACCAAGCTTAAGAGGCTCGTGCTCTAACCAGCTGAGCTACCGGACCGACTACCTCATTATACCACAAAGGTTCATTTTATAAAAGCATAAGCATAACCAAAAATGGCCATAATAACTATTCATTATTGCCACCCACTGTCGCACAGCTAGCGCCCCATACCATCCCCCACCAAAAACCGCCGAACTTGCGGCGGTTTTCAGGAAGAGCGCTAGCCTATCTTTCGTCCGAAACGTAGAACTTTTTGAAGTCTACATTGTAGAATTCATATTTATCGTCCTCCGTACTAACCACCAAATAGTCAATCATCGGATACGCATAGTCCATATTCTCTGGTGAAACTATTTTGTCGCTTACCAAGTTGTAGTAAGCAGTTTCCCCATCCTCTCTCAGCCGAATAAAGGTAGACTCCGATGTCAATGTTACGCCCACCTCACCAAGGTCTCGCACTGCTTCCCCATTCGCTAAATTAACTATAAAAGTATTCGACCCCTTCTCGGCCATAATATAATCCTTCCCCAACGCCTTCAAATAAAGATAAGTTATTCTATCTAGTGGTTCAAACATACTATATCGTCCATCTGGAATAATCACCTCGTCGCCTTTTGACACTATGCCACCATTAATTTTATATCCAGAATAGGTCTCGAAGTCATCCTCGTCGTCTTTAACTTCAGTCAGCTTACAGCTCGACGATGAATACCCCTCAATGTACTCCTTCTTGCAAATGTCAAACCTTTTGTCTTTGCCATCAGAACTATAAATCCCTAGAGTTCCGCTATATAAATAGTCATCAATTAAACCGCTATACCTATTGGGCCCCTCCTCGAGCATAATCTCACCGTCCTGGATATAGTAGTAATTATAATAATCTGGATACTCTTTATCGTCGCGATTGTATGTTGCCCAGAATATATTGTTTTCGTCTGCACCTAGATAGTCAATCCTCGTCGCATCAATCTCAGCCGCCACCTTACCACTTGCGCATTCTAGGAATATAATTTTCTTTCCAGTGTAAACTCCACAATAAGGTACAATTTCCTCATATTCGGGTTCGCTATAACTTATCCTAAAATCATCTTCATCATCAATATCGACTTCAAACAGTACCTTACCGGTGGCATCAAGCATCCCCCCTCTATTAGAACCAGCCCGCACAAACTCATAATAGTTATCAACGTCATACATTTCAGTCACTTCCATATCTGCAGCGGAAATTAAGTTCAAATTACTGTCGTAAAGCTTATAGTCAATCAGCCAATTCCCAGTCTCGTCATAATACTCATAGGGAGCGTAGTCAAACCGCATTTTAGCATTACCGCCTCTGTCTATAAACAAAGTCTCATCCTCAGTCTCAACCGCAGCGTAATTCCCGTGGAATGGATCCGCCTTCTCAAAGATCGGCTGAATCACCATCTGACCATCAGTATTAATATATCCACACTTTCCATCGACTTCGACCGGAATCAAACTTCCCTGCAGCATTGCATTCACAACCGGATCGTCCGACGATCCCTTGTTTGGCAAAACCAGAAAGACCACTATTAAAACAACTGCAATGGCGAGTGCCACTCCGCCACCAATCAGTCCCCAAATCAAACCAGTTTTCTTTTTCTTCGGCGCAGGCGCCGCGTTCGTTATAGGCGCACTCGCAACCGGCTGAACGACGCCCCCACTCACCGGCTGGCCAGAGCCTTCACTAACATTCAACTTTTCGTTTTCCATCAAAATCCTCCTTTATTCTGCCTCAATTATACACTAAACAAGTTATTTTTAAATTATTTTGCGTACTCAACCGCCCGTGTTTCGCGAATCACATTCACTTTAATTACGCCCGGGTAGCTCATTGTCGCTTCAATCTTGTTCGCGATATCACGCGCGAGCTTCAGTGCCGACAAATCATCGATCTGTTTTGGTTCCACAATCACCCGAACTTCACGTCCCGCTGAAATCGCATAGGCCTTATCGATCCCCGGGAACGAAGTTGCAATATTCTCAAGGTCGCGCATTCTCTCCGCAAAGTTCTCAGCCGAAATGTTCCTAGCACCAGGTCGCGCCGCACTCATCGAGTCACAAATCTTCACGATGATTGCCTCTGGTGTCGTTGGCTCAATGTCATCATGGTGCGCCGCCATCGCGTGCACCACCGGCTCCGGCATACCATACTTCTTCGCTAATTCTGCGCCAATCTCCGCATGTTTACCTTCAATCTTATGAGTTACCGCCTTGCCCACATCATGAAGTAACGCCGCCGTCTTCGCTACTCGTTTGTCTGCTCCAATTTCTTCCGCAATCATCCCCGCCACATGCGCCATTTCAATTGAATGGAGCAACACGTTCTGCCCATATGACGTCCTAAATTTCAATTCACCGAGCAAGTGCACCAACTCCCGCGGAATCCCCACCAGGCCAACTTCACGCACCGCGTCTTCACCTGCGCGCACTACTTCTTTTTCGATTTCCTTTTCGCCCTTAGACACTGCCTCTTCAATTGACGACGGGTTAATTCGTCCGTCTTTCATCAACCGTTCCAAAGCATACCGCGCCACCTGTCGCCGAATCGGATCAAATGATGACAATACCACCATGCCCGGCGTATCGTCCACCATAATGTCAACGCCAGTAGCGCGTTGCAAAGCCTGAATGTTACGACCTTCTTTACCAATAATTCGCCCCTTCATATCGTCATCTGGAAGCTTGAGTGCCGTCACCGTTCTATCTGCAGTCACCTCCGACGACATCCTCTCCATCGCCGTCAACAGCAAAGCCTGTGCCACCTCATCAATATCGTGCTTAATTTCCTTCTGCTCTTTTACCACGAGATCCACTAAATCCTGCTTAATATCGTTTTCGGTCATTTTCATCAGCTTCTCACGCGCTTCCGCTTTTGACAAACCAGCAATCTTTTCCAACTTTTCATGCTGCTTTTCACGAATTTCTCGAATCTCGCCCTTAAGCGCCTCAATCTCTTTTTCCTCTCGGCCCAATTTCTCGGTCTTTTTCTCGAGTGTGTCAAGCTTCGCATCAAGCGTCATCTCACGCTCGCTCAAGCGATTCTCCGTCTTCTTCCATTCCTTTCGACGTTCGTTTTCCTCAGCTTGATTTTTCGAAGTCACCTCCGCGGCTTCTTTCTTCGCTGCTAGTACAATGTCGGAAGCCTCTCTTTTAGCCTTTCGCACTAAATCTTCCGCCTTGTCCTTTCCCCCATTTTCATTGTGTTTATTGTACGCAAAAATTCCACCTGCACCCACGGCAAGGCCTACCACTGCGGCAATAATCGGAATTGCAATTTCCATATTCCCTTTCTAATTGTTTTTGCTGATATTTTTCTTTATACCAGCGGGTTAACAAATAACATCAAATTTAAATTTTAAATATTACAATTATTATTATATCACGTCCTCGTGATTTCTTATGATTTTAGTCCCCCCATATCAAAATTAGTGCTACAAAATGCTGGCGTTAATTCTCATCTCCACGCAACCCGTAGAAATGTTGCGCACCACAAGGTCCACTCCATTGCACGCACGTTCAATCCGATGTGTTACCAAACCAGATGAATTTCGCACTACTAGCGAATTAGACAACAAACTCCCTTCAATATAAAAGGAGCCACTATCAGGCGTGCGATAAATTACGCCATTTCTGACTAACATCTCTTCCAAATAACCCATTTCACCCTCACTATACACCAACCTGCCAAGAATAGCAAGCTTAGGCGTATTCAATGGTGGATTTTAGTTCCAAAATCCCCGTTTTTTACTATTCTTAAATTCTTCTAGCAACTCTTTTTGCTTTTTAGACAAATTTTTTGGCGTTTCTACTATCACGGTCACAATGTGCGGCCCACGATCGCCGTCAGCTCTAAACGGCACTCCGTGCCCGGACAGCTTAAACGGCGTCCCAGACTGCGTTCCGGCCGGCACTTTCATCGTCACCACGCCATCAACCGTTTCTACTTCAATCTCGCAACCTAGCGCTGCATCCACCATGTCGATTGTCTGTTCAGACAGGATAATCGCGCCCTCCCGCGTGAGCGACTTATGCGGCTTCACTCTCACTCGCACATAAAGGTCACCTGGCTCGCCACCTTCTGGCGCCGCGCCGCCTTTCCCGCGCAGCCTAATCGACATCCCGTCGTCAATTCCTGCCGGAATTTTCACCTTCAAGCTCGCCCCATCAACCGAGACGGTCTTCGTCACGCCAAAGATCGCCTCTTCGAAAGTCAACGTGACATTCGTTTGGTAGTCCGCTCCCTTACGCGGACGCCTCGCTCCGGCATTGCCGAAGCCAAATAAGCTACCGAGAATGTCGTCAAATGCTCCGCCACCGCCAAAGTCAAAGTTGAAAGTCTGTCCATTGAAGTTAAAGGCCCCGCCCGAAAACGGATTACCGCCGCCAAATCCGCCATATGCCCCACCAGACGCACCACCCACTCCGGCATGGCCAAACTGGTCGTATCGCGCTCGCTTTTGTTTGTCAGAAAGCACCTCGTGCGCTTCCGAAATCTCCTTGAACTTCGCCTCGGCTTCTTTATCACCCGGATTTTTGTCCGGATGATATTTTACCGCCAACTTTCGGTACGCCTTCTTAATCTCGTCGTCCGACGCGTTCTTGGAAACTCCAAGCACTTCATAATAATCTCTTTTCTCTGCCATTCTCTACATTATACTCCACTAGCACTTGGAATGCAAGAGTGCTAAAGACTGTTCACCAAACGCAGCACTTCTCTCGGCACCCGAGGATTCATGCGCCACGACAAAATCATATCCGCATTCGTAAGGATTAAGCATCTATTATCAAACATGCCCACCACCATTCTGTATATATCATACACCACACCATCAGCCCCATCGTAGACCATTAGTGTCACACCGAAAAACTTATTGTCATAATTCTTAATCTGTCCAATCTCTACATATTTCTCCGAACTAAAGGATTGTTTAATGTACTTGTCCACCACACTAACGATTTCGTTTGCACGTCCCGGTTCCATTATAGTCCCGCTCACCACACCAGAAAAGCTCAACTCGTCAGGAACACTAAATTCAATTTGCTGAAAGGGGGATTTATAATTCTTCCCCTTCGCATAATAATCCGACAAATCTTGTCCAGTTTCCTGTAAATATTGAATCGCATAGCGTCTATAACCGAAATCTGCATCAATAATTAAGCACAACCCACCGCCATTTTCTTCACACTCATTCTCATAACCAATTATGTATGTAAACGTATTATATGGTACATAATTTAATATCGGATATTCTTCTTGCAACGCATAAAACTCTCGTATGGCATTGTCGCTTATAATATCTCCCTTGGCCGTGCTATCCCAAACGTGTTCATCGTACCAATCGCTATTTTCTTCCGTTGGATCAAGGTACAACGATAGATCGGTCACTTCGTCTCCCACCGCTACCAATTCTATCTTTTTTGTTATAAACCCATCCGCATAAACTTCTGCCTCGTAAGTACCCGGACGAATCTTTATCATGTTGGTGGCATCATACTCTCTCCCATCAATTTTCACTTTAGCAATCAATGGTGATACTGTAATATTTATTGTGGCCGTACTTAGGCTTCTCTCAACGGCGTTATATATACCGACCACGAGTATTACCAAAATCGCCAACCCCACACCAACGGCTATCTTTTTCCTATGTCTATAAATAAAACTTTCCATAATTAATTTCCCACCCACCTAAAAATTCGGTACTTATATCTCCCGTTGTTGCGACCGTACTCCTCATACGAAAAATACTCGCCAGTCCGACCGTTAAACGAGGCTGACGCCTGCATCCACTTACCATCCTCTATCCCCATATATATAAGAATATGGCTATTTCCGCCTTCCGCAATTACAAAAATGTCACCAGCCTCCAAATTCGAGGCATTCCCCATATTCTCAATTTCTTGGTACAACTCCGGGTGCCCAGCCATATAGTTTTGCTGCGTCTTAGGGCCATACGGCGGAAAATCTTCGTCCAAGCCAGAATACCGCATTACTGTGCTGACAAAGATGTCGCAGCTCGCACCATTCGGAGCACAAACACCCCCGCTACCACAAGGGCCAGGCGTGTACCATGTCCCCACGGTGTGCATCGCTGTCACGTATTCCGGCTTTGGGTCATCCTTTGCATGCCTACCTTCTGTTTCCCTGTTCCAAGCTAACGCCAACGCCGTTCCCACAACCCCGCTGTTGTCATTACAGCTGGTCGCCCCGCTTGCGGTAAGCCCTGCAGACTGAATCAGTTCTAGCCCTTCATCGGCCCTATATCCATGGTTATCATGCCCATTAAAAGTTGACCAGCCCGGCATTTCGGCAGTCGTGAAGAACAGCTCTGCCGCCTCATGCGGTGTAGCAACTAAGTTCAGCGCTTCTGAAAGCGACATCCCCTTAGTTATTCCATATTTAGCTAACCCCTGCGCGTCTATATCATTCTGCCCAACCACAAAACGGCCAAGCGGCCCTTTACTATTAAACGGCCTATCGTAAAATTCGTTATCTAAGTAAAGCCTCTTGAAGAAATCTAGTACCGCTAACAAGATCCTGTCTGCTTCCTGCTCGCCAAGAAGTTCCACTAAGCCATCATAATTATATTTTCTGCCTTGGTATACGTACACGCCTCTTTCATCGTCCCACTCCGTCGCATATCTCTCTACACCATGCTCTGCCAGAACTTCAAGAAAAAGTACTCTAAGACCATATGACCACCCGTTTGGCCCCATACCATGCATGATATCTACATTGTATAGATCCCTTACGTCCTTTTCTTGAACATACAAGCCATTCGGTCCATATGCAGTCGCGGCGCGATACCAGGTACCTATATCGTCTCTGGAATCTACTCCATACTCGTGTATAAGCAATTGGCCATCACCAAGTCCTTCCGCCATCATATTGCTATACACCCCAGCGGCGGCTACCTCATTTAACCCCATACCAAGAAGTGCTGACAATATTTTTTCAAAGATAGTTGAACCCATTAACGTCCCGTAGCAATTTCCGCCGCCAGCACCATTCCATAAACGATTCCCGACCTCCGCATAATACTGCAACTCATCCAATGTCGGACGACCACCTAATGCATACGTCGACACTGGCGTGATAAAACCAATCACCACCGCCACCACAAAAATCACGAATCTCCTCAAAACATTCATAACTTTATTATACCACATCATCTCCTGGTACTCGCATTCGGATTCGTTGTTATCAAATTCTCCTCCGTTTCGCTTGCGATCACCTGAATATGCACATGGTTCTGCCCCGCAAAGAACAGACCTTGCCCCACCGGAAAGTTCGCCAATCGCCGTTTCTCCTCTTCCGTCAGCTTAAACACATCAGACAACACATCCACCGCGCTAGCAGATTGCTTGAGTAGCAGCTGCATCGAAGAGTTTGCCACAATCGCCCGTCCCATCTTCGAGCTCATAAAATCTTCCACGTCCTGCGTAATCGTCGTAAGGCCTAAATAATATTTTCTTGCTCGCTTCGCCAGCGAGAACAAGAAATTCGCCGAGTCATCATATTTCATCAACTGCCATGCCTCATCCACGATGAGAAGTCGCTTCTTTTGTTGTGCTCGCACCACATTCCAAATATGTGACAGCACAATATACATCGCCACCGGCCTAAGCTCATCCTCAAGATCTCGAATATTAAATACCACCATTTGGTTGTTAATATCCACATTCGATTGTTGCGAGAAAATTCCCGCAAACGTGCCAGTCGTATATTTCCTTAATCGCTGCGCCAATTGCGGCCCCGTCCCTTCCATATGAAGCAACGTATCATATAAATTAATAATCGTCGGCGGCGTAGACTGATGCGTCAACGGGTCAGCCGTAATGCCAGCTCGCGCGTATGTATCAATCAATGCCTGATCTAGATCTGCTTCCTCATTCGCACTCAGCGCCGGTACTACTTGGCCATTCGACGCAATCTGATTCCCGCCTAACATCAACCTAAACAAACCATGCAGCGTCACTAAGTTTGCCCTCAAAGCGTCGTTTGCATCTTCCGAGTCCACCACTTTTGGCAAATCAAACGGATTTATTCTCACGTCCGAATTAAGCGACAGCCTAATATACGAGCCGCCCACCGCATCGCACAATTTCGAATACTCATTTTCCGGGTCGATAATAATAATCTCACTCCCCACCATCATTGACCTGAGCGCTTCCAGTTTTACCGCAAATGACTTACCAGCACCAGACTTCGCGAACACCACCATGTTGGCATTTTCCAAACTAAAGCGGTCGAAAATCACCAATCCATTATTATGCATGTTAATTCCGTACAAAATGCCCTTATCCTGCGTCAAATCCGCCGACGTAAACGGAAACGATGTCGAAATCGCTCCAGTATTCATGTTCCGCCGGATCTGCAACTGATCAGAACACTGCGGCATTGTCGAATTCAAACCCTGCTCCTGCTGCGCACTCGCCACTTTCGAAAACACCATTTGTTGACCAAACACCGTTTCAATTTTCTGTTGCACAAACTTTAACTCATCCAAAGAATCTGCCCACAAAGTAATATATAGTCCAAACCGGAAAAATCTCTCCGCGCCAACCTGCAATTTGTCTCGCAACTCTTCCGCGTCGTTGATTGCCGCCTCAAGTTGCGGATCGCGCACTTTGCCTTTCTCGGCATTCAAATTCAAAGAAGCTTCCAGCTGCGTCACTTTTGTCTTCAAGTTTTTCATAATGACCGCAGACTCCACTGGATAAATATACATCGAAACGTCAATCACCTCATCCATATTAATAATCGGCGAAATCCAACCCGTGTACAATGACCGCGGATAACCATACACATACAACGTACGCCCATATTTCGTACCTAACCGAAAATAATCCGAATGGATCTCGATTGCAGACGGTGAAATCAAATCCCTTAGCGTATTCGTACCCTGCTCAAAAGCCCGCTGAATCTCCGCCATTTCCATAGCTTCAGCTTGGGCTGCAATTTCTGCTGGCGTCAATTTCTTCCTAGCCATTTTCCCTTACTCCCTTATCTACATACATCGTTGCAAGTTGGTTGAAATCCACTAGCGGCTCTCGCACCGCCGTGTCTGGATTGTTGAAGTTATAATATAGCTCCGCCAGCTCTTTCGTTTTCAACCGCACCGCGTTTATTCCAATCTGGAACAACCCGCTCGTCACAGTGTCCACTCGGTTGTTCAACTCGGTCAGCGCCTTATCATAAGTTGCTCGGTCAATCCTAGTCACTTCCGGCGCTTTTGCCGCTTTTCCAAAAGATTTAAAGAAATTTTTCGTTTGCTGTAATACTTTTTCCGCATCTGCAGAGCTATAATATGGCACCACGATAAAGAACGACTTATCCATAATATTTGCCTCTTGCGACAAAACGTCGATGAAATTAATATAATCGTCCATCAACACGCCAAGTAGCATATTATCATTATTCCGCCTGATGTCCACCAGTTTCTCAATATACGGACCGATGTCCACTCTTTGCGATCGAATCAAAATTTGCGTTGTAAATCTAAGCGAGTTCAAAAAGTTCTGATACGAATATTCTACCGCTTCCCGCTCCACGTCACTCATAAGGTCAAAGTTGATCGATTTACAAGCTACGACCGCCCTAAAAGACCCGTCCTTCATAATTACAACGTTGTCGCGCAACTCCGAAATCAACAAAGACGCCTGCGTAGAAGTCGGCACTTCTTTATTTGGCGACGCCGGCGCTGCCGCCTGTGCGTTCATCGCCGTCATACCAAGATTTTGCGCCTGCATCTGCGGCGTTTGCATCATCTGCTGCGTCGGCACACCCTGCTGAGACACCACCCCCTGCTGCCCAGGAAACACCATCTGCGGTGCTGCCTGCACCGGCTGATTTGGCAATATTTGCTGCGGCTGCTGCGGATTCATATTTTTACCTTATTATGCCCGAAGCGAACGCCTCGGCCCCATCCTTTCTGTTCATTCTATTAGCTTCTTTCGCAATCGTCGCGACCGTATAATCAGAATTGTTTGCTAAATTCATTATATCACTACTTTGCGGCTGTAGTCTAGCCCCATGTCCTTGCGCCATCGGCTCTCCATCTATGCCAGTATCATTTCTCGCTATTGCTTCCCGCATCTCGCGCAATACTTCCTGACGCCTATCGGCCTTGTCCTGAGTCACCGCCCGATCAATCGCCCCCGACCTATAATCGTCGAACATGTCACTCGTTGCATTTGCTTCTGCCACTAAATCCTCTCGCATTGAACTATTTGTCGCGCCTTTGATCGCGTATCCTTCAGAGTCAACAATCTCAGCCAAAAACGACAGCCGATGCGTCGCTTCCTCGCTAGAAATATCGCGCGTACGCGTATCGTCAACAATTTTCGGCGCCGTAATTAAGATCGTCGACTCTCTTTGTCCTGGCGCCCATATCCGATTATGCGGCTTCAAATAATAAGAAACCAGCGCCGCAAGATACGTCTCCATCGGTTGGTCCTTCTTGAGCGGCAACGCCAACACTACAAAAAACAATGCTGGAAAAACTGGAATTATCGCAAGCAGCGGGAAAAGTTGGAACAATCCTACCGCCACCGCAATAAGCCCTGCCGCAATCAAAAGATAAACGAACTGTCGAAAACTAAACGGTCCAATTAATTTGTCGTCCGCCTCAACATCTAACGGTACTTTATATTGTGCCATGCCCCCATTATACCATAACCGTCACATTTCCGCACTAAGACGACTTACTAAAACCCGTTAAACAGTCTGTTCATAATATCAGCATACAATTCCGCCACGTTCGTATACTGTGACAGAGCAGTATTATAAAAGTCTATCGTTGCTTCTCTACCCCGCATCTCCGGATGCGCACCTATCGTATTCTTCACCTGCTCCCAGAACCCGGCTACATCATTGTTGCTTGCGCCATACGAGTTATATAGTGTCTCTATCTCATTTCTGGCATCCGTATAAATTGAGTCAGACTGTGCGCCACTTTCCTCGGCGCCACTATTAACTGGCATACCTTCATCGTCATCAACATTAGTTCCTTCTTTCTGATCATAACCAAGCAACTTAATAAGAGCATCTTTTGCCTCACCCTGATAACCTCGGTCATACATCTTCTTGAAGCCTTTAAGCGCATCTTCCTTATACATACCCTTAAAGTCCGCTTGGACCTTCGACCAGTACTTATCTAGCACCTTATTGTACTCTTTGCCCACCTTCTCGCGCTTCGGATCACTCTTAGGATCAGACCACTTAAAGTCTGGGTTCATCAAGTTCCTAGCCAATTCAGGATCATTCTTAGCCGCATTTTTCAAAGCCAACTGAGTCTTTATTGCATCAAGCATATCAGTCTTAGATTTTGCAATCTGCCCCGGCACCTGCCCACCTTGGAAGTCGCTCATTCGTTTACCAATGAACTCTAGATAGTCAGCCTTATCTTTATCCGTCAGATCTTTGGCATACTCGCCGAAAATGCCATTCCAGTCGAAAGTACGCTCCTTCACATCCACGCCAGTAATACCTTTACTGAGCGCAAGGATCGGCTCGCCACCACTAAGGAAAGTAAACTGGTCGCTAATAATGTTCGGCATAATCGCGTCCCAAATCCTTCTCTCGTTCTCCTTGAACTTCTCGTAATTAAACTTTCCGTCAACCACTGAGCTCTCCCTAATCCCCTCGACCATCGACTTGATTGCCGTACGCTCTATGCCCTTAAACGAAGTACCTTTAAGCAATACATCCGCACCACGTTTCGCCTTTCTGACATACTCTGTGCCATCACTATAATGGTCAACGTACTCGCCATTAACGTACTCCGCAATGGTTATGTCTCGCTTATTGCGGCGTTTGTTCGGATCGTTCTCGTTAAACATTGCCGCCGTTTCCATATTGATATACTTACCGAATCGGCGCAAGAACGGGTCACTATCTTTCACGTCAAACACCAAGAAGCTAGCTAGCGCCTGCGATGCATACGTACCCAACTGAACTTTCTCGTCTGCCAAGACGTTATTAATTTGCCTTCGCATAATATCAGTATCCCCACGCAAATTCAGCGTCTGCAATCCAGAAACAATCGCGTCTATATATTTACTCGACTCTTTACTGGTAGTCAACTCTTTAAGCCTATTCTCCACATCTTGCGTCGGAACCGTATAATTATAGTAATCTTTAAGCTTGCCCTTCATCACTTGCGACTGAGCGCTAAAGTTATGGAACGACTCTGCCGCAGCATAGTGGGCCTCTATCGCATTGCCGTCCATAATGTCTTTCATACGGTTGTATCTTTCCATGTTCATCGGATCATCAAGCGCACCATGCAACTTATACTTCTTATCTCCCCTCGCTATTGCCTCACTATCAAAATGCGCATCCATTGCATCGTTAGCACGCCTGTAACCACCAAGCGCATTCTGATAGTCGATCATCGCGCCACGCGCCATCTCATACCTTAAGTCGTCTGCCGCGTCAATGTTCTCCCAATCTAGCTTTTCAAGTCTGCGCTGTTGAGCCATAGATACCTTTTCTCCATAACCCTTAAGCCTCCAGAATCCACTATTCATGTTGTGCTTATGCCGGTTGATTGTCGCCGTATATCGCATATTGCGCGCCTGCTCCTCATAAGCCCGCTCGCCCTCACGCGAAGGCATACCATTCTTCTTATAATTTCGCATCGCCGCATACGCTAGGCCCCTATTCTTGACCGTAGCCTCATGCTCACTTCTCTCTTCCTCACGCGCAATCTTTCGATTACTCAAATACTGCATTAAAGCCAGCGACGGCGTATACGCCCTACCAGATGCCATATTCTTCGCCTTCGTAGCGTCTCGATGCGACTCCGCCCAGCTGCGGTTCACCGCCAACGGCCCTGCCGTGAGGCTGGTAAGCTTCGAGTTGATCGTTCCGAGCACCGTACCGCTCATCTTCATTAGCGTCCATGAGAAAAACAGCGGGAAAATTTGCACCGCTACGCCAAGCAACAACATAAAGCTATCTTTTGCTGAGGCCATAATCGCCCCACCGGCTAACGCCGATGCACCAAATAGCAACGAGAACATCGGATAAAACACCAACATCTTCGTCAGCAAATCTTTCCACTTCTTAAACCACTGCTCTGTGTTTGGCAATATGTAAGCCACCACCGCAAGCGGCGAAATCATAATCAGGAGTGCCACTACCGCCTGACGCAGCGCAATCGTCACTAGTCCAACCACCACCGCCACTAGCGCGCCAAGCGCCGTCGGGATCAACATCCAAATTATTCCACTCTCAAACGCCATAACGCCCGCTGCAAATGCAAGCGGCAGTCCAGCCGCCACCAGCGCATAGCTCCCACCACCAGTTCCATCGTCAAAATCAACCGAACCCATCGTTGCCGCACCAATAGAATCGAACACTCCTCTCAGGCTATTCCCGATCACATTCGATACATCTACCGCAAGCGAACAAATCACAAATGACAAGTTCACCAAAATCGCCGCCACGATCAGTTTCGGCAGCATCTTCTTAACACCGTAATTCGTTATCCCATAACCGGTAAGTTGCGAATAAACCACCACCAAAAGGAAGATAATAAACACGATGTTGGTAAGTCCCCTCATATACTTCCAAATTTCATAAATCGGCTGGCCATCTTTCATTTCTACCGGATTAATCACTAAAACCGGCTCAATTTTCTCATACAAAAAGTCTACCGCTTCCGAAACCGCTTTCGTCGCAGGACAGACAAACCAAGCCACATCGCCCGCGCTATCAGCACACGAAACGCTTGTCTTCACCGACTCTTCACCATGATTCGTAGACGTTTCATCGATCACAGTCTCCTCGACCGGCGTTGCATAAACCAGCTCTGCCGTCATTATTCCAACAGTGCCGCTAAACATACCGATGATAGCAAAAAGACACCCAAAAATGGCTTCCTTCAATCTATTTTTTGTGAATCTTTTCATTATCATAAGTCATCCCTATAATAAAAACCGCCTCCCTTTTCCAAGGCGTAACTTGATTATAGCACACATAAGCAGTTTTGTCAAGACTCGCTCAATAAAATCCTGGACTTTTCCGTCATTTATGCTACCATTATCTTATGAAAACTCTTAAAAAACTCTTTATCTTCATTGCAATAATCTTTTCGTTCAGCATCTTCAGCGACCTTATAATTAACGCTCAAACCACCACCCATGCTAGGCCCGTCATTAACGATACGATCGTAATAGATGACGGAGGTGGAGGCAGCGGTGGCGGAAGCGGTGGAAGCAGCAGCGGCTCCAGCTCCAATAGCTACAATTATAGTTGCCGTTCCTTCCTTGGCCTTACCTCTTGGGATTGCCACCTCGATGACGACGCCTGGGATAGCGAAGATAAAATGACCATAAGCATCTGGATCATCGTTTCCAACATCTCAAATGACCTTGTCGTAATCGCTGCTTATCTCGTCCTCGGTTACGTCATCTACGGCGGCTATCAATATATGTTCGCCGCCGGCGACGTTGGCAAAACCGCCACCGGTAAAAAAACCTTGCTCCACGCCTTTATCGGACTTGCCGTCGTAATGTCCGCCAAAATCATCGTCAGCACGCTCCATATCGTCCTCATCGGTAAAGCCGGCTCTGGCACTTTTTCCGAAAACTGTGTCGATGCCAGCTGTGTTGACAACCCTGCCGAACTCGTCAACAGCCTCATCCAATGGGTGATCGGAATCGCTGGCATCGTTGCCGTCATCTTTCTCGTCCTCGGCGGTATCACCTACATCACCTCCTCCGGTGATACCACCAAACTCCAAAAAGCCAAAAACACCATCCTCTACGCCCTCATTGGCCTCGCCATTGTCGGTCTCGCCGAAATCATTACCGCCTTCGTCGGCAACGCTATTCGTAGTTCTGTCACCACTAGCTACAACTCAACAATAATAGCAAAGGAGCTATCACATGAAAACTAAACTCATCAACCTAATTGCCACCCTCACCGTCATCGTATCGAGCGTGGTCGCTCTCTTGGCGCCAACTCCCACCTACGCCGTTGACATCTGCACCGATAGCGGAGTCCCCCAGTCAGTCAAAGACGCCGCCGGCTGCGGCACCAACACCAAGATCGAATCCGTCGTCGGCAGCATTATCAAAGCAGTCATCGGCGTTCTTGGGCTCGTCGCCGTCGCTTTTATTGTTATCGGTGGCGTCCAGTATATGACTTCCTCCGGTGATACCACCAAACTCCAAAAAGCCAAAAACACCATCCTCTACGCCGTCATCGGGCTTATTATCGCCGCTCTGGCCTTTGCTATCGCCAACTTCGCCATAAACGCTATTAACACCGCTTCCACCCAGCCCTAAATTCCTATTGCATTTTTTTCAGAAAAGTTATAAAATAGAATTAAATTAATCTAAAGGATAAATCAAATGAGAAACATTCTTACCATTTTAGCCACCGGTACAGAGATAAAACCAGTTGGAGACCAAAGCACGGATGTCGACCTTACTGGCAACATTACAAACATTTTAAATGCAGTCATCGGTGCTATTGGTATCCTGGCCGTTGTTATCATTATCATCGGCGGCGTATCCTATATGACCTCATCTGGCGACGCCCAGAAAGTCAAAAAGGCTAAAGACACTATTCTCTATGGCGTCATTGGCCTCGTCATCGTGGCTCTGGCCTTTGCCATCGTCAACTTCGTAATCAAGAACGTTCTTGGCCAATAACCATCGGCATTTAACACCAAAATAGACACCTAGCGCGGTGTCTATTTTTCTCCCAAACAAAACGGACAACCGACGCAGCCGCCCTAACGGACGGCTGCGTTACTCCAAATCGCACACGACTCGCGATTTACTGAACCGTGATCTTCTTGCGCTCTTCAGTCTTCTCTTTTTCAAACGTAATCGTCAAAACTCCGTCTTTAAGCTCGGCCTTTACACTATTCTCGTCCTCACGTACTGGTACCGGCAGAGCAATCGTCCGCGAAAATTCACCCCAGTAACATTCCTGAATGTGCCACTTCGTCGTCTGCTCTTCCTCGCCACCAGACAGCACGCCGGAAATCGTCAGAATATTATCGGAAATACTGACATCAAGATCAGATTTCGAGATACCAGCAGTCCTTGCTTTAACTACTAATTTGTCGGCGGTCTCATAGACATCTACGGCGAGCTGTCCAGGAAAATCGTCGGCGTTATCCCACTCATCTTCGGCCGATTCGCTAGCCGCAGGCGTCGCTGGCTGCTCCTCTGGCGTTTCCGCCGGAGCCGTCAGATCGTCGTCTCCGTTCAAGAAAGCCGCAGCAAGGTCGTCTTCCATCAGCAAATCGTCACTATTTGTACGAGCCATATTTCCTCCACTT
>DGIF01000051.1 GCA_002393165.1 Candidatus Saccharibacteria bacterium UBA3829 | reverse complement strand
CGCAACTGGATGTTAACCAGTCGTCTCGCCACAGCAAACCGCGACTTGAGCCTTCTGGAGCTTGAAGTCGAGACTCTGGAACTCGAAAACGCCTATTACGCTTCTGACGAGTATCAAGAACTCCTCGCCAGAAAACACGCCAACAAGCAACTGCCTGGCGAACACCTCGTCTACCTTCCGAAAAATTCCGCCGCCGCTATCAGCAAGCATCTGACCACCCAGGACACCCCAAAACAATCGGAATATTCCAACTTCGACAAATGGATCCGCTTTCTTTTCCCCTAGACTACTAACTATTCTTCCTGAATAACCGCAAGGTGCGCTTCATTAAGCTGCACTTGGTCCACCGTCGAAGGAGAGTTCATCATTAAATCAACTCCATTACCATTCTTCGGAAACGCCACAATATCGCGAATGTTTTCTTCATCCTCCAGCACCATGAATATCCGGTCCAAACCCGGCGCTGCACCAGCATGCGGAGGCGCACCAAACTTAAACGCCGATAGCATCCCACCGAACCTCGTTTCAACATATTCATTATTGTATCCGAGGATATTAAATACTTTATACATAATCTCGGGGTTATAATTTCGCACCGCGCCCGACGCCACTTCGTAGCCATTCATCACCATGTCGTACTGGTCAGCTACAATTGCGAGCTTATCTTCAATACTTTCCGCCGACGCAAGCGCTTCCATCCCCCCCTTCGGCATCGAAAACGGATTGTGACCAAAATCCAACTTCTTGTTCTTTTCGTCCCATTCGTAAAACGGAAAATCCACCACCCACGTTAGCGCCACCTCGGAGCTGTCCTTTAGCCCCATATGATCTGCAAAAGCAATCCTCAGCTGTCCGAGCACCTTGTTTACTCTTGCCCGCTCATCTGCGCCAAAGAACACCGCATCGCCTTCTTTTGCACCAGTCTTTTCCCGTACTGCCTTAATCTCCGATTCGCTCATAAACTTCAAGATCGGCGATTTTTCGCCTTCTGCCGTATATAATATGTAAGCCAAACCTCCCGCCCCAAGTTTTCGCGCTTGCTCCGTAAACTCGTCAATTTCGCGTCGCGTCAATGCGGCTCCGCCCTTCACGCAAATAGCCTTTACGCATGGCTGCTTAAACACTTTGAAATCCGTCTTTGAGAACGCGTCCGTTAATTCGACTAACTCCATTTCGTAACGCAAATCCGGCTTGTCTACACCATAAGTCTCCATCGCAAACGCGAATGGCAATCTCGGCACGGTTTCGCCCTCCGGAATATATTTCTTTGCTGCCTCGCTGCGACACACCAACTTCTTCCCCGCAAACTCCGTCACCAACTTTTCATATAGTGGCTGAATTTCTTTTCTTACCACCTCGCCATCGTTCACGAACGCCATCTCAAAGTCTAGCTGATAAAAATCTCCGTATAGCCGATCGGCTCGCGGATCTTCATCCCTAAAGCATGGCGCAATCTGGAAGTACTTCTCCACTCCACCCACCATTAAAAGCTGTTTGAACTGTTGCGGCGCTTGCGGCAACGCATAAAACTTGCCCGGATGCAACCGAGACGGCACCAAGAAGTCCCTCGCTCCCTCCGGTGACGAATTAGCCAAAATCGGCGTCGTAATCTCGGTAAATCCCCGTTCATACATATAATTCCGAATGAATCGATAATACTCGCTCCTTCGCTTCAGTCTTTTCTGCATCGATGGCCGTCTCAAATCAAGATATCGATATTTTAAACGCATTTCTTCAGACGAGGCTACGCCGTCATCGTGCGTATTCACTGGCAACGGCTCACACCGGTTCAACAGCGTCAGCTCTTCTACCACTAATTCAATTTCGCCAGTTGGAATATTTGGATTCACTAGCTCTGGGGCACGTTTCCGCATCTTTCCTACCGCTCTCAACACAAACTCATCCCTTACGCTCTCGGCGAGCTTAAACGCGTCCTCAGTTTCCGGCGTCACGACTAACTGCACCAAACCGCCGCTATCCCTCAAATCTATAAAAATCAATCCACCATGGTCTCGTCGCGAGTTAACCCAACCCGCCACTTCAACTTTTTGGCCCAAAAACTCACTTAGTTTATCAGTTAAAACTCTCATAAAAATATTATACCACATTCCTCGCTCTTGTGCTATAATAATACCAACTAAGGAGTGTTCATGAAGAAAAATAAAGGTTTTAGCACTATCGGCGTCATCGCGACTGTCGCAGTCGTCATTTTCCTCTGCATCGTCAGTTTTATCGTCATTGACGGCAACAACAAAGCCACCGACTACAGCAGCTATAATTTCAATGCCGTCATCGCACCAGATGTGCACAATGGAAACATTGGAGACCACGTCAAGGGCAACCCAGACGCACCAGTCGTTATAGTAGAATATGCTGATTTTCAGTGCCCAGGTTGCGCCTCCCTAAATTCCCGCGTCAACACTGCCATCGAGGAATCTGACGGTAAACTAGCTGTCGTATACCGCAACTACATTCTAAGTTATCACCAAAATGGCACCGCCGCCGCTTCCGCTGCCGAAGCCGCCAACCTCCAAGGTTATTGGAAGCCATATGCTGACCTGCTATTCAAGAATCAAGCCGAATGGGAATACGCTTCTGCCTCCGAACGCACTGAGCTCTTCGATAGGTACTTCATGGAAGTTACAGACGGTAAAGGCGACCTAGACAAGTTCAACTCTGATCTTGCCTCCAAAGAAGTCTCTCAAAAAATCAACTTCGATATGGCTATTGGCAACCGAATTGATGTTGGCGGCACTCCGGCCTTCTATATCGATGGCCAACTCATCGACTGGGGCAACAAAAAAGGTAGCTCCATCAATATCAATGGTGAGACCATAAGTTGGGACGCCGCCACTACTGGCGAACAATTCAAAGACCTCCTTATTCGTATCGTCAAAGCCAAACTCAAGGAGTAGTCAATTCCTTAATAAAATAATCCCCCTCACGGGGACTATTTTATATTTCGATAAATCGCTGCCATTCGGCTGGTGCGATCTTGGCCTTGCGCTCTTGCAAACGCTTTAGCTTTTTGATACGCATTGTATCGAATATTCTCCTTAATGTTTTATCGTTCACGACCGTGCTTCATGACCTTCAATCGACCAGGCCATGACGCCACCCACCTCGCAGGATATTTGGGAATTTAACGAACGATAGTGTCTATTCTATCAAACAAATTTGCACTTTGCAAGCATGAATATTGTCTCAGAAAAACACTTTTGGGCGTCGAGTATGCTATAATAATATTATGAGTGAAAAAGTTATTTCTGACTACAATGGCTACGACTATAAAACCGAATTTTGGGAAAAAACCAATCGCGAATATGAGGACCAGTCCGACCGAATGGCGATCCGCAAATTACTCCCTAAGCGCATGGATAAATTTGCAGACATCGGCGGTGGCTACGGCAGACTGGCCGGCGAATATTTGAAACGCGCCCACAAAATCTATATTTTTGATTATTCCAAAACCGAACTCGCCCAAGCCAAAGAAATCTATGGCGATAAAATCGAGACCAAAGCTGGCGATATTTATAAGCTACCTTTTAAAGACAACGAACTCGATGGCTTGATGATGGTAAGAGTAACGCACCATTTAAGCGATATGCCGAAAGCCATCGCCGAACTCTACCGAGTCCTGAAGCCTGGCGGTGTCGCCGTCATCGAAGTCGCCAACAAGCGTACTCTGCCAAAGATGGCTAGGTACATTACCGGCAAAAGCAAAGTCAATCCTTTTGATAAGAAAGTGGCCAACTATAAAGAAATCAGTAAGGATGGTTTTTACAACTATCATCCAAAGTACGTTGAAGATATCTTCAAAAAAGTTGGCTTCAACCAAGAGCGAGTTTTGTCCGTTTCAAACTTCCGCAGCAAAACTCTAAAGAAAGTATTTAGAACCAATAACCTCGTCAAAATGGAAAACGCCGCGCAGCAAATCCTGGCACCGGTCAGATTCGCCCCGTCCATCTATTACAAATTGAGAAAACCTGAGAAATAGTGTATAATATACGGAGCGGGCTCGTCGTTCAACGGATAGGACATATCCCCTCTAAGGATACAATGCTGGTTCGATTCCAGCCGGGCCTACCATACCGTATTTGCAAACCAAACTCTGCGCTTACCGGCGCAGAGTTTTCATTATAACTTAAATCACGCGCGCCACTTCTTCGAGCGTTGTCAACCCTTTAAGCGCCGCCATCACACCCTTTTGTTCCAACGTCAACATCCCGTGCTTTTTCGCTGTATCCTCAATCGCCTTCACATTGATATCCTCAACATCACCTCGCAAATACTTAGCAATTTCTTCATCTACTACCATCTGTTCCATCAAAACCATTCGCCCGCTATATCCAAACGGTTCACCCGCCGTTGGCACTGGATCGTACAACATAATATTATCTAAATTCACGCCTTCCACGCCAGCCAACACCCCACGAACGTATTTTGCTTCCGCTTCTGTCGCCGGTCGTGACTTTTTCGCATCAGACAATTTACGTACCAACCGCTGCGCCACAATCAGCCGAATCGAACTCGCAAAAATCGGGTTAGTCCCGATTAGGTCAATCATCCTCGAAAATGCCGCCGCTGTGGAGTTTGCATGAAAGCTCGACAATACCAAGTGACCCGTAATCGAAGCTTGAATCGCCGTCTTCGCCGTGTCGGCATCACGAATCTCCCCCACCATCACCACATCCGGGTCCAGCCTTAGCACCGAGCGCAAACCCTCCGCAAACGATCCTCCGTTGTTGGTGTTAATCGGTATCTGCGATATACCCGTAATACTGTATTCAATCGGATCCTCCAGCGTAATAATCTTACGATCCGTCGTATTAAGCGCATTCAACATTGAATATAGCGTCGTCGATTTACCAGATCCCGTCGGGCCCACCATCAGCACCAAACCTCGCGGATGCGAAATCACATCGTTAATTTCCGCTCGTTCATCGTCGGACAGCCCCAATAAATCTAAGTTCAAAAGTGCCTCATCAAAGTTAAAGAGCCTTAGCACCGCATCTTGCCCATACATCGTTGGGATCGTCTCCACGCGAATATTCAATGTGTGCGTCGCGCCATCTTGCGTCACTTCCTTCTGCATGTGCCCGGACTGTGGTTTACTCGACGCCGTTGAAACATTCGACCTAGACGACAGCTCGCCCATTAAAATCCGATACTTGTCTCTATCAATATCCGCCACCGGATGCAACAATCCATCAACGCGCATCCTAATCCGTATTTCCCCCTTCATATTTTCAATGTGGATATCGCTCGCCCCCAGCTTATCCGCCTGATCAATCAAGAAATCGAACACTTTATCCGTCGATACTCGCGCCAACGTCTGCGACACACTGGCAATCGTCTCCGAATCGCCGGCTCCGCCAATCTTAATATCGTCATAATGCACTTCCTTCGGCGGATCATATCTTAACATCAAAATCTTATATGCCGACAACGATATCAAGAAAAAATCCACCTTTTCACCATCGTCAGAATATTGCTGCCGCATCCTCTCAATCAAACTCCCCGGTGTCTGGCTCGTCACCATAAACTGAAAATGGTCTTCGCCACCGCCCTTATGCAACGGCAAAATATAATTCTTGTGCATTTCCTCAATGCTAAGTAGCCCCTCAGTCAGTGGCACCGAATCCTCAAACGCCCTCGCGTCTAGATATGGAAGTCCTAAAATTCGCGCTCGCCCTTCAGTCGCTCTTTCCTCGTTTTCTCTTCGCTTGTTCTGTATTTCTCTTTCGTCCATACGGATATTATATAACCATAAATTTTTTATGTCCAGACAAAGAAGCCCCGCCCCACTCAAAACATTACCATTTTTATTTTAGATCTCGTTATGCTATAATACTCTCATGGCAAGAAAATTTACTATGAAACCGGTTGCGAAGCAAAACCGCAACAACAATCACAAGCACAGCGACAAGCGCAAGCATCCACGACTCAAAAACGGTCGCTAAAAATCAAGCCCTCTCGGGCTTATTTTTTAGTTAATCAGTTTCATCCGGTAGAGCGGTCTTAATGCCTATCTCGCCAACCCCGCCGTTCACCTCTAACCTATTTTCACCATTACCTATAGTCGAGCCACTCGCCACGCTAGAACCATTGAACTTCACTTCGCCGATGCCCTTTTCTACCTTAATCGCATATTCCGATTCTGGCAAAAGTAAATCCAACTTTACCGCCCCAACCCCGGCATCAATTTTGTTGTCACCGATAATCGCCGCACGAATACTAGTCTCCCCCACGCCGAGATCTATCTCAGCGTTATTTATCTTGCCACCCTCAATCACAAGCCTGCCGGCCCCAGTGCTAACCTTCGCTTTGCGATCTACGCCAATATTCTTAATTATAGTTTCACCCGCACCGAGCGTTAGTTCTAGTTCGTGCGTATTTATTTCCTCAATCTCAATCTTGCCACCTCCGCTGCCAATTCCTACCGCATCAAACTCCGCCCCTCTCGGCAAAGTTACAACAATTTTCCTATCATTATGCCAGATGAACCAACCACCCCTCCTCTTGTCTTTAATCACTATCTTGTTGTCTGTTTTAGTTACCTCAAAATCTTTGTCTTCTGTCTCCACCAAAAACTCTTCGCCCACCTTCACCTCTACATTAGTATATCCAAGCTCTAAATTTAGACATCTCGCGTAACTCTCACAGTTAATTGTCTCTACGCTTCCACCACTCACCACGCCAACCGCCGTTAAAATGCCAAATCCCGCTGCCACAATTCCAGAAATAATCGAGAACGCCAGCAGGCACGCTAGCCCAAAAGCGCAATATTTAATAACTTTTTGCACGCTCGTCATTTTACTTCAATGCCTCCGAACATCGCAGTACCATTAACATATACTGTTGGACTGCCGTCCTTCGCGTCATCGTGTTTGCTCTTCACTCCGCCAAACAACGCAGTAGATTTAACTTTCACGTTCACACTACTCGGCACTATAATATCAATGCCGCCAAATATCGCACTTGCCTCAATCACTACGTCTTCTTTAATCACGGCCTTACTAAGATCCAGTTTCAAACCGCCAAACACCGCCGTCGCTTTTTTACCAGTAAATTTTTCACCTTTCATGTCGATGTTTTGCCCAGAGAAAATCGCGGCCACTTCTTCGTCGCCGATTTTACCAGTCAACCCCTTGATTTCATCGCTAATTTTCTTGTTAAAAATATTCTTAAAAATCATCCCGAGACCGATCAACACTACGATGCCTGGCGCCAATAACTTCCATAATAGTTCAAAGTCAATCACATTTTGGCAAGCTAGTAACAAAAACCCACCTACAATCACACCTATCAGATTTCCCCACCGCTCTCCTTTTTCGGTAAACAACCCGATCGCGCACGGCACGATAATAAATAATGTCCACCACCCGTCAAAGAAAATATCAATATTAAATAACCCAGTTGCGTTGCCGCCAAGCAGCACGCCCACAATGACTAATACAATCCCCCAAATGATACCTTTCATTTTGATCTCCTTTACTGAACGCAATACATAACGAAAAGGACAAGATTCGCATCAAGCCCAAGCGAGATCCGAAGCTCATTTTTGAAGTGCATTGCAAAATGCATGGCGGAAGGGACAAGATTCGAACTTGCGGTACTTTCGTACGCTGGTTTTCAAGACCAGTGCCATCAACCACTCGGCCACCCTTCCACCGATTATTATACCATATTATTCCGCGTTCGTGTAGACGTTCGTCACGTCGTCAAGATCATCGACTGCCGTAAGCAGCTTCTCCAACTTCTCAGCGTTCTCGCCTTCTACTGGCACATACGAAGTCGGAACATACTGGAGCTCCGCACTCGTCACCGTCATCCCCGCATCGACCAACGCCTGCCTCACTTTCATAAGATCCGAAGCTACCGTATAAATCAATGTCCCATCGTCCTCGTCAGACACATCCTCGGCCCCAGCATCAAGCGCAGCCATCATTGCGTCATCGCCTTTTTCCGAAATCTCAATCACACCCTTCCGGCCAAACTGGAACATCACGCTACCCGGCTCTGCCATCCGGCCGCCGTTTTTATCTAGCGCATGTCTCACCTCCGGCATCGTCCGGTTTTTATTATCCGTCGCAACTTCGATTATAATCCCTACACCACCAGGGCCATACGCTTCATAAACTTCTTCTGTCAAAGCTGCCGCCGACTTGTCGGCCACTCGCGCAATCGCCCGCTCAATGTTCGCCTTCGGCATATTCGCCAGCCGCGCCTTCTCAAGCACCATCGCCAGCGACGGGTTCATCGCCGGATCCGTCCCCGCTCGCGCCGCAATCGCAATCTGATTCCCAATCTTCGTAAAAAGCGCGCCTCTTTTGGCGTCCACTACGGCCTTCTGCCGCTTAGTCGTCGCCCATTTACTGTGTCCTGACATAAAATTACTCCAAAAAATTATTTACTTACCTTAATTTTACCACTTTTCGCATCAAAAGTAAAATCGCCCGTCTTGGCTTTCCGCTTTCTTTCCCTCACCCAAACAATCCCGCCCACCGCCAAAATCACCAAGTACAATGCGAACACCCCCGACTGGTAGGCCTCAATTTTCACCAAAAATTGCACCCACTCTCCAAACGTCTCCACCACCAAGATATGAAATGCCAAAATCGTCCGCGCCACCCATGCGACCGCCACTTCAACTAACGGCACCCCCGCCACCACCCCAGCCAAAAACGTCACCCCCATCGCCAGCGACAATGTTGGTAAAATCAATAGATTTGCCACCACCGAAATCAGCGACACCTGCCCATAAAAATACAGTATTATTGGCAACGTCATCACCGTCGCACTTACCGTCGTCAACACCATGCCACCCACAAACCTCGGCTTCTTCTCACCATAGAAAAACTCTGTCAATTTCGGCAT
>DGIF01000033.1 GCA_002393165.1 Candidatus Saccharibacteria bacterium UBA3829 | reverse complement strand
GATGGCGAGAACTACGAATGGACCGATATGTATGCTGGGTTTGCCGAGACGGCGCGGGAGGAAGGCTTCCCGGAGCTGGCGGCGAAGTTCGAGGGTGTGGCGGCAATTGAGAAACATCACGAGGAGCGGTACCGCAAGTTGCTTTCTAACGTGCGTGACAAAAAAGTGTTTTCGCGGGATGGCGATATGATTTGGGTTTGCCGAAATTGCGGACATGTGGTGATTGGCAAGAATGCGCCGGAAGTTTGTCCGGTGTGTGCGCATCCGCAAGCGTATTTCGAGATTAAGCCTGAGAATTATTAATTATGTAGATGGGGGGTTGAAAATTTGAAGAAAAAATTTGACTAGCCGAGGCTAATCAGAACCAACTTTAGAAAAGCTTTTCCTAGAGGGGATTTTCTTATAATTCAATTTTAACATGCTGAGCAGGAAGCGTACAGTGAATAATCTGGAGCCGACTGTGCTGCGCACTCTGCTCCACTCGGAAAACAGAATGCGAGCATAAATGCTCGCTCTTGTTTTCTCTCGTGGAGCCGACTGTCGGGCTTGAACCGACGACCTACGGTTTACAAAACCGTTGCTCTACCAACTGAGCTAAGTCGGCGCTTTTGATATTATAGCACATTTGCCTAATCTGTGCTATAATTTTTTCATGGATATTGCGTTAATGGTTATGGGGGTAATAATAGTAGTTTTGTTGATTGTCTTGATTGTGAGAAAGCCGAAGTTGGAGAACAAAGCGGATTTTAAGGCAATGGAAGAACGTCTGATTCGCATGGAGGGCGAGATGGCGAAGATTAACCCAGAGATCGATCGCAATTTTCGCGAAAACCGGAAAGAGATAGCGGAGAATTTGGAGAGACTACAGACTGGCAACGAGAAGAAGCTGGAGGAAATGCGCGAAACGGTAGACGAAAAGTTGAAGGCTTCGGTAGAAAAGAGATTTAATGAGAGTTTTAAGTCTATCTCGGCGCAGCTGACGCAGGTATACCAAGGTTTAGGAGAGATGAAGAATCTGGCAACTGGCGTGGGCGATCTTAAGAAAGTGATGGAGGGTGTGAAAACGCGGGGTATTTACGGCGAAGTGCAGCTTGGCGCAATCATCGCGGATATGCTGAGCAAGTCGCAGTATGAGGAAAACATCGCGACAAAGCCGGGTTCGAATGACCGCGTGGAGTTTGCGATCAAGATGCCGGGCAAAGAGGATAACGTATATTTGCCGATTGACTCGAAATTCCCGGTGGAGAATTATTCCAGGCTGATTGCGGCGTATGATAGTGGAAGCAAGGACGACATTGCAACCTATCAAAAGGCATTGGCCAATGACGTGAAGGAACAGGCCAAGAAGATTTCCACCAAATATCTTGAGCCGCCGATGACGACGGAATTTGGCGTGATGTTTGTGCCGACCGAATCGCTGTATGCGGAGATTATTCGGATTCCGGGGCTGTCCGATGAGGTGCGGAAGAAGTTTAAAATCACGATTGCGTCGCCGTCGACTTTGCCGGTAATGCTAAATGGCCTGGTAATGGGATTCAGGACACTAGCGATCGAAAAACGTTCGGCGGATGTGTGGCAAACGCTCGGTGCCGTTAAGACTCAGTTTGGCAAATTTGGTGATTTGCTAGAGGGAGTGCAGAAAAAATTGCAGGAATCTGCTAATAAGATTGAGTCGGCGAGGACGACTTCTCGGCAGATTGAGCGGAAGCTGAAAGATGTCGAAGAATTACCGGAGAATGATTCGGTGAAGTTGATTGGCGAAGTTTAGACTAAGTTTATTTGGCTAGAATAATTTGATTTTATCAAATGGGAAAATACGGACGGCGACGGGGCCGATAATGCGGCAGTAGGGAATGGTGCCGAGTCCGTTACGGGAGTCCCAAGAGTTGTTACCTTCGCGGTTGTCGCCGGAGACAAATAATTCGCCGCTTGGTACGATTACGTCTACTTCACCGGAAGTGTATGTTTTTGGCCCTTCGGTTTCTGAAGTGCGCCACTCGGCGTCATAGATAAACCCATCGGGGTGTTCTTCGTTGTAGATTGTCATGACGCCGTCTTTTACGACAACCCTTTCGCCGGGGAAGGCGATGACGCGCTTGATAATATATTGGTCGGTAACATTGTTTGGCACGGTGCAGGTCATCGGGTTTTTGACGCCAGCGGCTTTATATTCGGCGACGGCGTCCTCGTCTTCATTCATGAAAACGATAATTTGTCCGCGCTCCGGGACGTAAGGCTGTCCAAGAAAGTGAGCCCAGGTAACGGCTGCCCGGTTGACGATAACGCGATCGTCGTTATGCAAGGTGTTTTCCATGCTAACGCCGACGACATTATAGCTGCGGTAAATGTAGGTGTTCAGAAAGAGGGTGCCGAGTATGATGGCGGCAACAAAACAGCCGAGGCTTAGAAAATCTTTAAGCAGTGGGTGTCGATCGAAAAATTTTGATTTCATCTTATGATTATAACATAAACTCGAAGTGCTAAGAAACAAATTTTAAGCATAATTTAATAAATTTGGTATAATATAATATGTATTATGGCTGATTTTGTACTTGCGAGAAAATCTAGGAATATTGCCTCAAGCGCAGTACACGTATTTTTGAACATCCTGCTTGGGATGTTTGCGGTGCTGGTGACGGTGTTCAGCGGTAGTCCGGTATTGGGGATCGTTTTAGTGCTAGTGTCGAAATGGCGAATTTTTGCAGTGCGGAGCCGGTATTTGTTGCTAAATATTAAATCCAATTTGGTAGACTTAATCGTTGGCATTTCGGTAGTATTGATTTCGTACTATGCTGGAAGCACTTTGATGCCAGTGCATTTTATATTGATTGCGCTCTATGTGTTGTGGTTGCTGGTAATCAAGCCAATGTCCACGGAAATAGCGAACTTAGCGCAGTCACTGATCGCAGTGTTTCTTGGGATCTCTGCTAGCACGATTGCGACGGCGAGCGTGGACGCATTGCCGGCGGCGGTGTTGGCTTTCATTGTTGGTTATGCGGCGAGCCGGCACGTGCTAGCGCAAACGAGCACCAAGGATTTTACTTTGACGACTTTGGTGTGCGGTTTAGTGTTTGCGGAAGTGGCCTGGATGTGCCATCTGTGGGCAATTGTTTATACGTTTGGCGAGACTGGAATTCGTGTTCCACAGGCTGCAATTATTTTGACGATTTTTGCGTTTGTGTATAATTATGCACGACAAGCAATGGTGCGGTATCAGGAAGATTTTCGATTTCGAGACATTATTGGCCCGGTGTTGTTCGGCATGGCGCTGATTGGCGTGATTGTAATATTATTTAGTAATCCAATATTCAATATCTAGGAAGGGAGAGTATGGAAGAAAAGCAAATGACTACGGTCAAGATAAAACCAGTTGCGCCAAAGCGCGGCGGTGCTAGTGCGAAAGGCCTTAGTGTGGCAGCGCTCTTGATTGCGAGCGCAGCGATGATACTTTCTGGAGTGAGCGCGGTATTTTCTTATCGTAGCTACGAAAAAGCGTCGACTCCGATTACGATTTTGGGTTCTGGCGCGGACGGCAATTCGGCAAATTTTGTGGAAGGATCAATCGCGGATATTGCTGAACTGGTATCTGAGAGTGTAGTGTCGATTGTGACTTCGACCACGGCGACGAACTGGTTTGGGCAGAGTTATGCGTCGGCAGCGGCCGGCACCGGAATCATTGTGACAAGTGATGGTTATATCTTGACCAATAAACACGTCATTGATGGCGCCAAGGAAGTGACGGTGATTTTGGATGATGGTACGACCTATGAGGATGTTAAAATAGCAGCCGTTGACGCTTTGAATGACGTAGCATTCTTGAAGATTGAAGGTGTCTCGGATTTGAAGGCGGCACAGCTGGGAGATTCCAAGACGATTACGGTTGGGCAGCAGGTGATTGCGATAGGAAATGCGCTAGGCGAATATCAAAACTCGGTCACGGCCGGTATTATTTCTGGAACTGGTAGATCACTAACGGCTACTGACGCGAGCGGAGGGATGGCCGAGAGGCTGACGGACATGATTCAGACGGATGCCGCGATTAATTCCGGTAATTCTGGCGGGCCGCTAGTCAATGCCGCCGGCGAAGTGATTGGGATTAATACTGCGACCTCTTCAACGGCTGAGAATATGGGCTTTGCAATTCCAATCGCTTCGGTGAAAGGTATGCTGAGGCAGCTAATTGAAACCGGTGAAGCGGCGCGCTCATATCTTGGCTTATACACGGCAGAGATCACGCCAGACGTAGCGGAGGAGTATGACCTACCAGTTCGGGCGGGAGCCTATGTGTATAGCGAGTCTAAGTATTCTGGTGTAATCAAAGATTCACCGGCTGAAAAAGCTGGTATCCAGAACAAGGACATTATTACGGCGGTAAATGGCGTTAAGGTTGGATCTCAGGGTTCACTTTCGACGTTAATCGGTGAGTACAAGCCTGGCGATACCGTACAATTGACGATTATCCGAGACGGGAGAGAGATCGCTGTCAACGCGGCTCTGGGCGCCTACGAAGATTAGTGTTTCTCCAACGTAAGGATGTAGCCTCTGGTCTCGAGGAGGCTATATTTTGGCTCAGCATACTTTATGATGGCTTCATGCTGGCTAGGGTCGGCTTCGAGGATGAGGTATTGGGCGTTGGCGGTATCAATGAGCTCTTTGATGAGTTTTAAGCCATGATCTTCGGCGTAGAGAGCAATGGCTGGCTCATAGGATAAAGCTTTCTTATCGAGCCAATCCCAGGTTTTGTCAACATATGGGAGATTAGCGACAATTAGATCTGGAACCTCATTGATATTGTCGAGTAGGTTGGATTTTTTGAAATCTACAGTGTTAATATATCCGCCATTGGATTCTTGGGAAGCGGTGCGAGCGAGGTTGTAATCTTTTTGGTCTTTGACTCCTACTCCTAGAGACCAAGCGTTTTCACGGGCGGTGTAGAGAGCATCTTCGGAGATATCGCACGCGGTGATTTTTGCCTGCGGAAGTTCTAATGCTAGAGTGATGGCGATGCAGCCGGAGCCGGTGCCGACATCGAGGATTTTTGGATGGTTTGGCAGTTGGTTCGGGGTGGCTTTTACGCCCGGGAGATAGGCTACTCCGGCGAGGCTAAGGACGGCATCGATAATTTGTTCAGTTTCGGGGCGGGGAATGAGTGTCTGCTCGCCGGCATGACCTAACCAGAACTCACGACCGTAGAAATCAGATGAGCCTGTAATATAAGGTAGTGGCATACCTTCGTTACGAAGCTTTACGTTATTATTGGCGCTATTGATGATGTCGTCCAGATTTATTTCTCCAATAATTTCTTCGCCATGTGCCTTTAGCCAATTCTCATCAGCATCGAAGTAACAACTGGAAAGAAGGATTTCGATGGCCTCATCTCTAGGAATAATCGCGCCGGCCTTGGCGATCCAGTCGTTCCAGGTCATATAAGAATCATCATACTGTTCCGAGTTCGCGTTCATGCCTCATTAACTCGTGAATAATATCGTCGATGTCGCCGTCCATGGCGGCTTGGATATTGCTTCTGGAGTAATGGATACGATGGTCGGTGATGCGGTCTTGCGGAAAATTATAGGTGCGAATTTTTTCGCTACGGTCGCCGGTGCCGATGAGAGATTTGCGAGCTTCGGAAGCGTTTTTCATGTCCTCTTGTTTTTTGCGTTCGAGCAGTCGGCTGCGGAGAATATTCATGGCCTTGATGCGGTTTTGCTGCTGGGAGCGTTCGTCTTGCATAGCGACGACGAGGCCGGTTGGAAGGTGGGTAATGCGGACGGCCGAGTCAGTGGTGTTGACGCCTTGACCACCGTGGCCGCCGGAGCGATAAATGTCAATGCGGAGATCTTCCGGGTTGATTTCGAGGTCGTGTTCGTCAGCTTCTGGTAGGACAGCGATAGTAGCGGTGGAAGTGTGGATGCGGCCCTGCGATTCGGTGACGGGAACTCTTTGAACGCGATGGACGCCACCTTCGAATTTAAGCTGGCCGTAGGCGTTGTCGCCGCTGATTTTGAAAATGATTTCTTTCATGCCGCCAGCTTCGTTTTCGTTGCTGCTCATGAGCTCTAATTTGAGGCTATGAGACTCGGCGTACTTTTGGTACATACGATAGAGTTCGCCGGCAAAAAGACTGGCTTCGTCACCTCCGGCGCCAGCGCGAATTTCAAAAATGGCTGGCTTGTCGTCGGCGGGGTCGCGCGGAATTAGGAGCTCTTCGAGCTTGGCTTTTAGCTCGGGGATTTCGGTTTTCAAGCGCTCGATGTCTTCGCGGGCGATTTCGCCGAGGTCGGGATCCGACGCGAGAGATTCGACCTCTTTCAGGTTGGCCTCTTCAGTGGAAATCTTAGCATCAAGCTCGACAATCTCGCGCAAAGTTGAGGCGCGCTTAGCTTTGGCTGCAAAATCTGGATTGTTGTAGGCGTCCGGTGATGCGAGAAAGCCTTCGATTTCGACAAGTTCGGCTTTTATTTTTTCAATATCCATGCTATAATTATAACATACATTTATGATTTGGGGATTTAGCTCAGCTGGCTAGAGCGTACGATTCACATTCGTAAGGTCATAGGTTCAAGCCCTATAATCCCCACCATTTTTTATTCCACAAAAATATCAAAAAGACAGGCATCGTATCTCGCTCTGCTCGATGTGAGCCCTGTAATCCACACCAAACGGTTTATAAAATAGTTTTCAACTATTCCGCAATCTGTAAATGTCTGTTAAATCCCTCGGAAAAATAGAGGGCTATTTTTATGTCATTTTTGCGACGAGAACCCGCCAAAAACCGCAATTTACCTCTATAATTTTTCTGTTAAATCCCTAAAATTCTTCTTCTACTAATAAGCTACCGTCTTCGTCGTAAATTGTAGATTTTGCATTAGCTAGACGATAAAGAACAAAATCTGGAGCATCTAAAGTATGGCCAGCCTCTTCTGCCCAATCAAACTCAGCAATAACAGCTTTCTTTGCTTAATGAATTTAAATCTAAAGGTTCTGGTTTATAGGCGCGCAAGATTGTTCGTATTGTAGCCGATGCATTTTACGCATTTTATATGAAGCGGTCATAAACACTATTTTTCTATGGTATAATGGTTGACGTATGAGTATTAAAGTAGAAAATCTTGTCGTGAAATATGGGGATTATTGTGCGGTTTCCGATGTTTCTTTGGAGATTTCTGATGGTGAAGCGCTTGGAATAATAGGAAAAAATGGCGCCGGAAAAACTACGCTTGTTGAAACTATGGAAGGCTTAGGAGATAAAACTAGCGGAAGTGTATCCATAAACGGGATTGACCCATCAGATAATAAAAACAGAAAAAAATTATACAATATGATTTCTGTGCAATTACAGAGCACAAATTACCCAGACAAAGCAAAGGTTGAGGATTTGTGTAAATTATTTAGTTCTATTTGTGATAATCCGGTTGATTATAAAGAGTTGTTGGGGCAATTTGACCTTACTGAAAAGGTAAATAAATCAGTAGGTAGTTTATCTGGTGGACAGAAACAAAAATTATCCATCTTGCTTGCTCTAATATCGCATCCTAAAATCATATTTCTTGATGAATTAACAACAGGCTTAGATCCTGATGCGAGGCGAGAATTATGGAAAGATTTGAGGGATTTGAAGAAAAAGGGAGTGACAATTATTCTGGTGTCTCATTATATGGATGACATTGAAATGGTTTGCGACAAAATCGGTATCATGAAAAAGGGGAAATTAATAACCGTAGGAACAAAAGAAGAACTGATTAAGGCTTCCGGTCTGTCAAGAAGAATAACTTTTACCTGTAATGACAATGTGTCGGTGCTATTAGATAAACTAGATGGGGTTGCTAACATTGACGTTCTTGGAGACCAATATACAATCGTAGTTAGTAAAGAAAGCGCCGCTAAAAAATGCTCTGAGATTTTAGGTAAAAACAAAATCAAATATACTGATTATGTAGTTAGCCGACCAACATTGGAAGATATCTTTCTTCATTTAATAAATAAAAGTAATGGGGATGAGAAATAATGAAAAAGGTTTTGTCTTTGTTTGCATTTGAGTTAAAAATGTTTTTTAAAAATGTTACGAACATTATATTTGTTTTGATATTTCCAAGCGGTATGATATTACTATTTGGTGGTATCTATGGAAACGAACCGAGCGAGATGTTTGGCGGATTTGGCACGATTGATGTTATGACACCTAGTTGTATTTGCTTGATAGCAGCGGTCACCGGATTAATGAGTTTACCGATAACGCTTTGTACTTATCGCGAAAATAAAGTCCTAAAGAGATTAAAAGCCACTGCTCTAAGCTCTTTGAGCATCATAGGCACACAATTTGCGGTTAATTTTCTAATGACAATCGTAGGGATTGCGTTACTTCTTTTAATAGTATTGATTGTGTTTCATTTTGAATTAGTAGGTTCGGTCTTCGTAGTTGCATCGTTAACTATTTTAGTAATATGTTCTACGTTTAGTATAGGCTTGCTAATAGCGAGCATTTTCAAGAGTGCAAAAACAGCGACAACTGTTGCGATGATGGTTTATTTCCCAATGATATTTTTAAGTGGTGCTACTATGCCTATTGAATTGATGCCTGATACGGTACAAAAGTGGTCTAATGTTCTACCACTAACCCACGCAGTAAATGTTCTGAAAGGTGGCTGGCTAAACGCACCCTTTAGTGAATATTACGTTTCAGTCCTCGTGTTGGTCGCTATATTTGTAGTATGTAGTTTCTTGTCGGTGAAATGTTTTAAGTGGGAATAATAAACGCAATAACCCAATAATAAAACTGTTTGTTCTTAAGCACTTATCTATCTTTCTAAGTTGATAATCGCGAGAGTTTCCGGCGAGACTGGGCGCGGGCGGCCCCCATTTCAGCCCGCTAAAAGCCCCACCCTTTATTTATTGATCTTTGCTTGCTATGGACATAAAGGCTGGAGAGATTATTGATGTTAGTATAGGGTAGCCAGCTACTCTTCGTATATACGAGTTGAAACCTTTCCTCTTTGTACGCGATAAAACCTGGTCAATAAAGTCCCACCAAACGGTTTATAAAATAATTTTTAACTATTCCGTAACCTATAAATGTCTGTTAAATCCCCTCGTTAGTATAGAGGGTTATTTTTTATACCATTTTTGCGACAAAAAACATGACAAAAATTGCGGTTTACCTCTATAATTTTGTCCGTTAAATCTCCAACAATTTGGTCTGCGTTTCATGTTATAATATAAGGGATGGGATGACCGAGAATAGGTGGTAATCCGCAAGGCTACAACGGCAAAGTAATGACTGCCTCCCATCTCCAGGATTATTATGAAGGCCGAACAATACATACAACTCGAACTAGAAAAACTCAAACAACCTCTCAATTTACAACCAGAGGCGGATTTAGAGACTCAAATCGTTCGCCTACTACTTTCTAAGAAGTTCCGCAAATATTCAGCAAATGAAGATTTAATCCAGCATGTCAAAGACTCAGTGCGTGAGTGTGTTAGCAAAAACCAGCCAATCAATCTTACTTTTCTGCATGGCGCATATAAATTATGGCGGTTAGAAGAAGCTCCTGAGGTAGACTTCGCAGAACTCTTTGCCTTAATGTATTACACAAAATACGTTAAACCAATTTGCGAGATCTATGAGCCTGGAGTTTGGTTTGATTTCTTTGTGGATGATTGGATTGTCGAGACACTAGATAATCTTAAGTCGGAGGAAATTTCAGCATATTTAGAGTCCTATCAAAAACTAATAGGTTTTCTAAAACCATATCATCCAGATAACCTCAAGATGACAATTACGCCAGTCAGCTCGTGTTTTAAATCGCGGTCAGAATTCGATAACAAGATTAAAGAAAAACTTTCTACGCTCCAACTCCCAGAGTTATCGGATGCGGCTAGACGCATGGTGGAACTAAACGTGCGCCCCATTCAAGGACAAACTGATGACCCACTTTGGCGCGAAAAAGTATACCAAATTCATGACGCATATCTCATCATAAAAGGCGAAACTGGATACCATAAGAACCGTCTAGATAAAATTCTCGTTTTTAATCAGCCGTTACCACCAGGCACGACCATTTCTCTAGGCACAACTAAATCGTCTATTGCTAAATTCTGGGTGGGTGTGGGCGCGCTAAAACCAGATGGCAATTCCTATAAAATGATAATCTTATCTCCAAACCAAATCAATACAACAAAGTTTGAATGGCAGGTTATAAATATTGGATTGCCTGGCAAGAATTTTGGCAAAATTAGGGTATTAGAAAATTAGTATAATTTTGTAATTTTTCCCGTGAATTTTCGCTATACACTGCTAATACCTGGTTAATCGATCACCACACTTTTCCGTAAAAATAGCGCGCAGTGATTAATTCGCTCTGTCCCTTATCTATATGTTATAATTTAAATATGCTGATTATTACTTCCGGGCGCAAATATCTTGATATTGATGCTTATGCCAGCATGATAGCTTATCGTGAGTTATTGAAGGCCCAGGGCAATGTGAATGTCACGGCGTCTACTACGGCTCCGTTCAACCAGAGTGTTCCGCCGTTGGTTCTAGATTTGGGGTATAGCCTGGATGAACCAATTGAGGGCGAAAACAGTAGGTATATACTATTAGACGTATCTAATCCTGATTTCTTCGATAAACGAGTAACCCCAAGTGAGATAATCGAAATCATAGACCACCATACTGGTTTTGAGCAGTACTGGACTAATTATCCTAACATTAAAACTCAGATTGAGTTTATTGGTTCCGTGTGCACCCTAATTTACGAGAGAATTATTCAGTCTGGACATACCGAAATTCTGGATACTGATATGTGCAAACTACTAATTGCGGGCATTTTAGACAACACTCTTAATCTTAAGGCCAGCATTGCTACGGACCGTGACCGTAACGCGTATCATGGATTATTGAAACTGGGTAATGTCTCCGAAAATTTTTATAAAGAGTATTTTTCTGCGTGCGAGGCCGGAATTATGAAAGATTTCGAAAAAGCCGTCAAGGACGACCTGAAAATAGAGAAAGTTGGAATGTTGCCTGAGGTCATTGGGCAGATGATAGTGCTAAATCTAGATAATTTTAACCATGAGAAGATGAAGGAAATCTTTGCTGATTATCCAGAGTGGATGATGAATGTCATATTGCTGGAAGACGGCAAGAGTTATATTTATTTCGGCGGCGATGGTGTTAAACAAAGATTAGAACAATTATTTGATAAAAAGTGTAAAAATGATGGCCTGCTGATTATAGATAAGTTTTTGCTCAGAAAGCAAATCATGAAGAAGGCAAGAGACGTCAGGCCTATAGGATGCTAAAACCCATCAGAACCAGAAGAAGGGCCCGCGGGGCCTTGTTTACGACAAAATAGTTGTTTTTGCGCCGTCAACTATCATCGCGGAAAGCTGATTTAATAGAATCGCCTTCTTGCCATCACTTTCGATGTGTTCACGATAAGTATTGGTCGTGTCAAGACATTCGGGGACGTCTGCATGGGGAACAATGTATCCATCTATTAGCCCAAGGCCATTAAGCACGGCATTAACCCTGTAAATGCTAGGTACCATTTCTGGCGAGAGCTGATCATGGCCGTAGTATTTTAGAGTATCCGCAGTCACCATAGCGCCAGCGCTACCGCCGCCATAGACATATTTATCCTGTTTCAAATCCTCAAGGACAATTTCATCGAAGCCGCTAAGATGGCACGCCGTTGACAACAAGAACACATTTCCTCCTATGGCGAAGATTAGGTCGGGCTGATAGGAACTGATAAATGAAGAGAGCTCGTCTTTCTTCCCAAAGTATTCCCTGAGGTCTAGTTCTTTTGCCTCAATGCCCGCCTGCTTCATGATATCAATTTTTTCAGATATTTTAGATAGCTTCTTCTCCTTCGGGCAATAATCACGCGCGTTCGTAATCATCAAGGCTTTTCTACCTGGCCCCATTAACTTCAGCAATTCATCCTTGTGATTTCCAAAATCATGGCTAGCTAAAAATAATCTCATATGGTGATTATACCATATCTCAGTTTCGCTAGTGCAGAGTGGGGGCTGGCAGGGCCCGCGACTATATTCTCGTGATATGTTCTTCGTGATATAATACCGTTAAGGATAGCTAAAATGAAAATCACCGTCGTTCGCCATGGGCAAACAAATTATAATGTCGCTGGGCTGCACAATTCTGACCCGTCCATAGATGTTCACTTGACAGATATGGGCGTCTTTGAAGCAAAGAGGATTGCAGAGCAACTGAAAGACGAGCCTTTTGACGCAATGTTCGTTTCCGAGTTACCGCGAACCAAACAGACGGCGGAGCATATTAATGAATACCATAAACTGCCAGTACAAGTTGATGCAAGATTGAACGACATTGACAATGGTTTTGAGGGTCAGGCGGTCAAAGAATACCACGCAGAACGGGATGCATCGCCAGATGCTTATACCTATCGCTGTCACGAGAATGCCGAGTCGCCCGAGGACGTTTTGAAGCGAACTAAATCGTTCATTGATGATTTGAAAAAGTCAGGCTATAAAAACGTGCTAATCGTAACAAGCAAGCATAATTTTAGACATTTTCGCAATATCATTGATGGGCGTGATCCGCGCGTATCGCTACGCGAGCATATCCCTAATGCCGAAATATTAGTGAGAGAAATTTAGCTTTACCCATTCTGGTGGGTCCATGTCGAACAGGGGTGACGCGGGGCCTAATCTTGACAAAAATAAGCATATGTGCTATAATAAGAGTAGGAGGAGGTCCCTATCTGAGTGTTTATGCTATCCGGGGCTGAATTCGCAAGTTTCGTGTACGGAGGGTGCTGTATGAAAAAGTCTGTCATTGTCGTAGTGCTTACGATGGCGCTACTACTGACCGCCTGCGGGTGGTCTGACGTTGTCCTCACCGGCGGCGTGGTTGCCGCTACCGAGCTGTCTGAAGCGACTGAAGAGCTTTCGGTCGAGATGGCCAGCGCGGTCGTCACCACCGAGGCGGTTGCTACCGAATCGCCGGTGTCGACCGAAAAGCCCCTGGCCGAGAAAGTCGACGACCTGCAGGAGTTGGTCCAGGCCTATGCCTGGTCCGACTATCAGGGCGGGTATCTCGCCCAGAAGGAGGCTTACGCCGCGGCATACGCCGAAGCCGCTGCCTCATTCGTGAGCAATCACGACAAGGCCGGCAACGACTGTGGCGTTTTTGTCCTGATCCTGATGAGGAACAGCGGTTGGGACAAGAATTATCCAGATGCCCGAACGGCTGGACAGTACGAGTATCTGTCCAACCCGGAGAACGGGTGGATCGACATCACAACGTCGATCCGAAGCAATGACGACGCTCTCCCCGGCGACGTCATTATTACGAGGGGGAAAGGGCACGTGGTCGTATACGTGGGCAACGTGCCGGGCTTTGGGTCTGTGATGGCGTCCGCCTCTTATGGCAGGCGTGCGCCCATGGCAGACCGCAGCAATGATATCATGGAGTATGTCGTTGCTGAGTGGGGGTATGACCACCGCGAATATGCGGTGTTCAGAAAAGCCGGCTAGCCGGCTCCCCCCACTGCACAAAACTAAAATGCCCCGCAGATCGATCTGCGGGGCAAAATTTTTTCTGGCCCCTTTATGGGGCTTTTTTCCGGCTTCGTGCATCAGCGATGATGGCATAAACCAAATAGAAGAGGTTCATGTTCGCCGTTAGTGCGCCGGAATAGAGCACGGCTGGGCTTGGCTTAGCCGGCCCTATGCTCCTAGTCAAATGATACAGGAACACCACTACCATGCTAGCGGCCATGGCGATTGTACAGTAGGCCATGGCATTGTCTAGCTTCGTGGCGGCGTTGTGGTTTAGTTGACACGCTGCAATGATGCCGATCGCGCCAACGACCATGATGACACTGCCGGCTATTGCCGAAGCTTTATTATTGGGTGCAGTGACGAAGTGGAACCTTACGACGTAAACGCTAGTGGCGAAGAAGCCAACTAGGAACAGCGTTGCGCCCACTACCAGGACGATCCTTCGTTTTCCGTGAGGCATTTTCTTTCCTCCCCTCAGTAAATACTCGACGGAGCTTATATTATACCACATTCTGGTGCGAGTGGACTACGATTATTGTTTGGTATATGGTATAATGGCCTTATGATGATTTTGGAGGTCGAGTTTTGAGTGAGTTTCTGAATGGCGACCCAATTGGCGTAGCTTAAAGACCGCCCCTCGGGGCGGTCTTTGAAGATTAAAAGGGGGATGCTATTCTTGCTGCGGCTCCGGCCCTACTATTGACCAGATGCCGTGTTCGAGGCGCAGTGTGCTGCCGACTGGACAGTTCGGCAAGAAGTCGAAAATCTCGATTTCTTTGCTGTTATTGCAGGCTTGTAAGCGCGTCGAGCGATTTGACTCGTCGATTGCGATAACACGGAAGCGCATTTCGTGGACTTGGCTCCAAATCTTGATCGGATTGACCAGTCGGGGATCTTCGGGAAATATTTTCCTGGATTCTTCGATGATCCTCAATATCTGCGGAATGTCTTCTTCTTTGCAGCCTATACTGCCGACGCCGCATAATATGATGCGCTGATGGCTTTGCGGCTCACCGGATACGGGCGTCCTCGTGACGGTTTGCACGATCTGCATGGGTTCGAGCCCGGGTATTGGCGGTAAAAGGCAGATTTTCGCCTTATCGGTACAATATTTCGCGCTCCTATGCCTTCCGCTGCCGAGACTAACGTAAAACTCGCCATTTCCGGCCCCTGCGTCATAGTAGTTGACGTGAACGGGCTTTAGCCAGTTGGATGCCCAGCAACTGGGGCCGATTAATGGACTCTGAGCGTCAGTCTCGCCATTCGGCGCCAATATGACAGCGCAGTTGTTTTCGTGTGCTAGGGGCGTGAGCTTGATGCGATCGCTCCCGTTTTCTTGAACTGATTCTTGGGATGATCGCTTATCGTCTGAACGACAGACGATAAAGACTGCGGCGATGATTGCCGCAAGCAAAGCTACGTATGGTATTAAATTGCCCATTTCTACCTCCATGATAAGACATTATCGCGTATCTTCGTGGTCGGACTAGCCGTTGGTGGTGATCATCACGACCAGCAGGACAAGCACAATTGTCGCCAGGACGCCGATTACGATGCGGTATTTCGTATCGTTGGACACTTTGGACGATTTGTGGCGAGTGGCAATTCTGGTCTTGCGATAGGGGTGGGGAAGGTCCCACAGCATTGCGACGAAATCGAGTACTAGGGCGATGGCTGCCAAGACCATGATGATGCCACCAATCCAGGGCTGATGATTATATAGCAGCCCGCCCAGGATTGCGATCAAGATCGCGCCAAATGGAATGACTTTCTTTAGCTTGGATAGAAGCACCGGATGGATGATGGCGTGGTCGTCTGCGATCTCCTCCTTGTACCACTGATCATGGTCCATGATGGCGGCGCAGAGAAGATTGTAGGCGTAGTCTTTTACCTCGCAGCTGTTCTGCTTGGGCATCCGCCAGTTATTTTGGGATGCCTGCTCCAGTTCGTGGACGAGATCTTCCTCGATGCTTGAGGGAATTCCTTTCGCGGTCACTTGCCAGGCTTTCCTGTGCCGGCGGGCCATATAGGCGATAAGCTTGGCCAAGTCCGGGATGGACATGGCCTCGTATAGGTTGCGCATTTCGTTTCCTCCTTCCTGATTTATAATGAGCGCCACCCTTCTTTTTTTATTGTACCATATCTTGCCCGAAAAGTCAATCTGGCGTGGCGGGGTGGGCGGCTTGCCGCGAGGAATGTAGGGAGCCTCTGGCATGAAAAAAACCGCACGAACGACAACGGGTGTCGTCCGTGCGGGCGGGGGAGGAAAAGGATTAGCGCCGTCGCCTATGGATGGCGATCGCTACCGAAAGCGGAATTGCTCCGCTGCACATGATAGCGGCACTAATCCAGTCGGTGGGCTGTGTCTTCATGGCCTCGATAGTGGGGGCTTTGATGCCGGCGCAGATTAGGCCCGCGACCAGCAATGCATAAGCCATCGTTATCCAAGGCCATGTTTTGCGGCCGTAGTTCGTGGTGCTGTGGCGCTTACTGGGTTTCGTCTTGCTCTTCGCTGTGATTTTTTCGATGAACAAATCGCAGAGAAACGGGAAAAACCATATCGTCGCAGAGGATAACCCAGCGATTACGGCCACGGCAATGTCTGGACCGTCAATACGTCTATTAAAGACGGCGACGAGTGCGAGGAACATAAGCGTGGTCGCTACCATAATGTCTGCTGAGACCGTGGCCGAAAAGAGTGTTTGGGCTGCCACGGTGCGCAAGATCGAGGCCTTGCAGCGCATCAAAATCGTGGTTATCGCCAATAATGCTGCCGATTCGATTACGCCAAGTGCAATGCCGATGGTCGGGGGCATGGGCTTACTGCTGAGTGCCAGGTGACCAAACGTCACTGCCATGGCGATCAGGAATACGCAGAGCATCGCTTCCGCTGCCAGTATGCTTTTGGGCAGAATTGGGTTCAGATTCGGCGGAGACTCAAGCTCGCCATTCCACCAGCCCGGCCTATTGTCGTTTTGACGGGCGGTCGAGATTGCTAGCTGGATCAGGCGGCGTTCATGGCAGTCGCATTGGTATGATTTGGCTAATTCGGCTTTCAGGCTGTCGGTGAGCTGGAAGCCATACTGTTTGTTGGCGTAACTAAGCCAATCGTTGGCTCGCTCCGCAACTCGCCGGAAACCCTGCTGGTCGCCCGCGGGGATTTCGCCCCTAACTCTGCAGCAGTAGGCGATTCGGTATGCCATGACGCCAGTTGAGATGTGGCCTCCGAGATCCAGCGGACAGTTGCGTCGCCAGCGTTGGCGGATGGCAAACGGGCTCTTTCGTTTCATATAAATTCCTCCTTTTGAAAGAGCGAGATTCGTTGAGCTTGAGTGTAGGTACCCAAGCGCGAGTATCCGTCTTTCCATTATATCACATTCTGTCCAAAAAGTCAATGCTTATGCGGTGATTTGCCGGGCGCAAACAGGGGCGAGAAATGGGGTGTTGTAATTTTTACATTTTTAGCATAAAAGTCTTGCAATGCTAAATGTGGTGGTGTAGAATATATGCAAGACACTAAATGTAGGGTGCTAGAAATAGCATTACCACCATTTGCTCGGAAAAGTTGGTCAAGTCCAGTCGCTCAGAGCAAAACTAGTCGCCCGCAAGAAGGTCATACAATATACAACCTAATATTTGAACGAAGAAGGAGGTATCTATCAATGTTCAAACGTATTATTAAGCGAGATGGGAAGATTGTAAAGTTTGACCCAGAGAAAATTGCCAATGCAATCGCTAAGGCCGGTCTCGTGACAGAAGAATTCAAGTATGATCGGGCGAAGGCGCTAGCCGATAAGGTTCTGAAGCGTGCGGAAGAGACAATCAAGGAGCGCACGCCGCACGTGGAGCAAATCCAGGATATTGTGGAAGATGTGTTGATGGAATCTAGCTTCAAGAAAACGGCAAAGGAGTATATCCAATATCGCCAGGAGCGGTCGCGCCGACGTGAGGCGAAGTCTGACCTCATGAATATCTATCGAACTATCTCTCATGCGGATGCGAGTGAAGATTCCGACATCAAGCGCTCGAATGCGAACGTGGATGGCAACTCAGCCATGGGCAAGATGCTCCAGTTCGGCGCGGAGGGCTCGAAGGTGTTCGCGAAAACCCTATTGATTCGTCCGGATATTGCGGCGGCACATGACAACGGCGATATTCATATCCACGACCTTGATTTTTATGCAACTGGGACCTTGACTTGCTGCCAGTCTGATCCATTTGTTTTGTTTGAAAATGGCGGCTTCAATACTGGTCATGGACATTTGCGTACGCCGGCGTCGATTACTTCCTATGGGGCGCTCGCGGCGATTTTGTTACAGGCGAACCAGAACGAGCAACATGGCGGCCAGTCGATCCCGAATTTTGACTACGCGATGGCTCCGGGCGTGAATAAGTCATTCCGCAAGGCTTTAAAGCGCAATTTGGTTAAGTACAACAAGTTTGCCGGAAAGAAATTGGATCTTGAGGTCAAAGACACCTACGAATACGGCGATGATGCGAAACTTGAGAAAGATAAGTGGCCAAAAGTAGTGGTCGAAGCCTCGAATGAGGACGTCGAGCGCGAAACTATGCAGGCGATGGAAGGCTTTGTGCATAATTTGAACACGATGCATTCTCGTGCCGGCGCGCAGGTGCCGTTTACCTCGATTAACTTTGGCACCGATACTTCGCCGGCGGGGCGTTTGGTCTCGATGGATCTTCTGCAGGCAACCGAGAACGGTCTTGGCAAGGGCGAGACGCCGATTTTCCCGATTTCGATTTTCAAAGTGAAGTCTGGCATCAACTATGAACCGGACGATCCGAATTATGACTTGTTTAAGAAATCTATGGAAGTCAGCGCTAAGCGTCTGTTCCCGAACTTCTGCTTCATTGATGCACCATATAACTTGAAGTATTACAAGAAGGGCGATTACCGCACTGAGATTGCGACCATGGGTTGCCGCACGCGAGTCTTTGCGTCTGTTTTCCCGGAATCTGATGGCATTGTGACTGGGCGAGGAAACTTGTCATTTACGACGGTTAACTTGGTTCGAATTGGCATCAAGCATGGCGTCGCGCTTGGTGAACGTAAAGAAGCGGACTGGGAAGGTTTCTACAAAGAGCTCGACGAAAAGCTAGATCTAATAAAGGACGAGCTGCTCGAGCGCTTCGAGTTCCAAGCCAATCAGCACGTACGCAACTTCCCATTCTTGATGGGACAAGGTAACTGGTTCGGTTCGGAGAAGTTGGGCTGGAACGATACGGTACGCGACGTGATCAAGCACGGAACATTGTCAATTGGTTTCATTGGATTGGCTGAAACGTTGGTCGCGATGACCGGTAAGCATCATGGTGAGGACGAGGACTCGCGTGAGCTTGGTCTTGATATTGTTACTCATATGCGCGAAAAGTGCGATGAATATTCGAAAAAATATAAGCTCAATTTCTCGCTACTCGCAACACCGGCAGAGGGAATTGCTGGGCGCTTCACTAAGATTGATCGTAAGGAATACGGCGTCATCCCTGGCGTGACCGACCGCGAATTTTACACCAATTCGTTCCACGTGCCGGTGTATTATCCGATTTCGGCCTTTGAAAAAATCGACATTGAGGCCCCCTATCATAATCTCTGCAATGCTGGTCATATCACCTACATTGAGCTTGATGGTGATCCATCGCAAAACATTGCGGCGTTCGAGGCGGTGATCCGCAAGATGCATGATGCCGGAATTGGCTATGGTTCAGTAAATCATCCGGTAGACCGTGATCCAGTGTGTGGTTACTCTGGGATTATTAACGGCACACGATGCCCACACTGCGGTAGACTTGAAGGCGATGTGCCATTTGAAAAGCTTTGTAATTGTGCTAAGGGCAAATAATGAGCGATTGGGACAAAATTGCCGTTAAAAATATTCAGTCGGCACCACAACCGAAGGATGGCTACATTCGTCTGTCTGGGCCGCTTGAGCACGACAATATCGTGAACGGCGATGGTCTTCGTGCAGTGGTTTGGACGCAGGGATGCCCGAACCACTGCAAAGGCTGCCAAAATCCGGAGACTTGGGATTTTGCGGCGGGCTTCGAGGTGACCACACAGGAGCTCTGT
>DGIF01000041.1 GCA_002393165.1 Candidatus Saccharibacteria bacterium UBA3829 | reverse complement strand
GCTATCCGCGAAGGTGGCAAGACCGTTGGTTCTGGTGTGATCACCAAGGTTATCAAGTAGTTTGACTACCTATGCGAAAATCCCCCTGTTCAAGGGGGATTTTTGTTGGGAAAATTTGAGCCCCCGCGGAGAATGCGGGGGCGTTGGCGGCGCCGAGGCGCCTGGGCCATCAGGTGAAAACGCCGGTGGGACCCCGGCCAAACCATGACCCAAAGCAGCTGCCGACCTCGGGACCTTGTTCGGGGGGGACCTCCACAACGGGCTGGTGGTCAGCGAGCGCGACCTCAGTGGTGGCGAAACAACTGCCGTCGGCACTGGGCGACACTTCAGGCTCCTGCTGGCCGAGGCCATAGAGGTATTTTCTGGGACATCCCACCTGTAAGACATCAAACATTTTTTGTTACCTCGCTTTCTTTGCATCACTTTCGGTGCAAAAAATTGTAGCGCTACCTTTTTAGCATGAGGTGCGCCCTACCTTTCAGTATACCACATTTCGTCCTGAAAGTCAAGACGTATATTGCTTGCCTGGCCTATCCTAGCCGCCATCGATACTGTTTGACTTTTTGACTTGAATATGTTACAATCAGAAACGTAGTGGGCTCCGTAAAGGAGGTGTGCGTTACGCTTGTTAGCGCAGTTAAATTTTATAACGCAGCGCCAGGAAACTGGCTGCTGATCACCCTAGCCTCGTGGGCGATCTGGCCCGGAACCCTATGGATAGTGGGGTGGATCCTCGAGTCGAGGACCGTGCCGCTTTGGAAGTGGCAGTCTCGGGCGCTCTTCCCAGGAGACTTGATGCTCGGGGTGATGGCAACGAGCATTGTAGGAATGTACTCGAAACCGGTGGTGAGTGGCGGCATAGTGTGGCGATGGATCAACTCGCCGTTTTGGTGGATGCTGATCGCCGTGTTGGCCGCTACCTTCGCTGTGGTCCTGCAACACCGAGAGGCCCCATATTACGAGGAACCGGTGAGGCCAAGGAGGTCGCGTGCTAAGTGGAGCCCGACGAAGGTCTGGCACGACATTGTGGGGTATTTTGTATCTCCGATGGTCCTGGCCGGATTCGCATTCCCGCGGCTAGCCACTATCATTGCCAAGCTGACGTGTCCGTCGGCGGTCTCCGAGGACGTGGACTTCACCGTCGCAGAGTGGATTGTTTTCTTTGCGGCGCTGGCGTTCTATGGGTTCTGCGCTATCGTGTGGGACCCAAAAAAATATCCAACAGAGGATATTCGCCGTAAGGCCGCCAAAAAACGCCACCCGGATGACTGGGAACCGTGTTGGCGTTGCCACAAGTGAAAGAAAAAATGAAAGCCCACTACAAGGGGGCCGCTCGGCCCCCGCTTTTTATTGTCAAATCAGTGGTCAATGAAAAACAAAGCAAAAATGTGTGGCTAGCCGATACGGATGAGTTGCAGATTGACTTTTTGCCGCCAGTGTGGTATAATGGGGGTATATACCAATTAATTATCAACCCCTAAAAATTTATCGACTTGCCATCTAAGTGCAAATCTAAGGTTATAGGGGCGAAAGGACAAAATGGCAGAAGCAAAAAAAGAAGCCAAAAAAGCTGAAGGCCTCACCATCCGCATTCGCCTGAAGGCGTATGATCACCGGGTGATCGACCAAAGCGCGAAGCAAATTGTAGACACCGCGATTAGGACCGGTGCTAAGGTGTCCGGGCCAATCCCACTACCAACTAAGCGGTCTACTTTCACCGTAGTGAAGTCGCCACACGTCTATAAGACCGGCGGTGAAGCTTTCGAGATGAAGGTACACAAACGCCTGATCGACATCTCAAACGCTACTCCGAAGACGATTGAGAGCTTGCAGAATCTCTCACTCCCAGCAGGCGTAGATGCCGAAATTCGAATGTAGAAATAGCCCCTTCAGGGGCTATTTTTTGTAGCGCTAGCACATTTTGCACTATTTAGCAAGGTGCGGTATAATAGGGCGTATGAGTGTTTCTGAACTCAAGAAAAAGTTGTATTTTCGGATCGCGAGGTATTTCAGGTATTTCGCGAAGATGGTGCTGAAGCGTTGGCAGCCGCGAATCATTGCGGTGACCGGTTCGGCCGGGAAGACCACCATGATGACGATGTTGGAGCACGAAATGGGAAAAGCGGCCCACTATTCACACGATGCAAATTCGGCGTTCGGGATACCGTTCGACATCTTGGGCCTATCTGGGATAAGGGGGTCGAAACTAAAGTGGGTTTGGCTTTTGATGGCGGCGCCGATTCTGGGTGTTTTTCGGAGGCGAAAGCAAAAGTTCTACGTAGTGGAGATTGACGGTGAGCGCCCGCACGAAGCGGAATTCCTCGCCCAGTGGCTGAAACCGGAGGTGACGATTTGGGTGTCGATTGGATTATCACACGCTGTGCAATTCGAGAAAGTAGTGGCCGAAGGGAAGTTTAATAGCGTATCGGAGGCGATTGTGGCGGAATTTGCCAACTTGCCGGCGCACACATCGAAACGAGTTTATATTGATGCGGACTCAAAACTGATGGTAGAGGCGACTCGCGGTATTAAAGCGAAGGTGGTCGCGATCAAAAAAGCTCAGATGAAAAAGTACGTAGTGTACCCGGACTCGACCGATTTTACCTACGGAGACACGACTTTTCACTTTAACACGCCGCAGCCCAAAGATCTCGCCTTTAACTTGTTTGTGCTGCAAGACTTAATGAAATACCTGAAGATGCCGTTTAATCCGGATTTCTCTGGGCTCAAGGTCGCACCGGGCCGCAGTTCCTATTTCAGGGGCATTAAGGGCGCGCAGATTGTGGATTGCAGCTATAACGCGCACATGATTTCGATGGCTTCGACGCTAGATATGGCAGAGCGCATGCACGCGGAGCGTAAATGGCTGGTGATTGGCGATATTGTTGACCAGGGTTCGATGGAGGCAGCCGAGCATACGCGGCTGGCGGAGTTGATCGCGAAAGTGAAGCCGGATAAGGTGGTGCTGGTGGGGCGGCGCACCAAGGAATATACCGCACCGCGGCTAAAGGAGCTCGGTGTGTCGGCAGTGGCGACGACCGATCCGAAAAAGGCGCTCGCGTACCTCGAAAAGCGCATTACCGGGAAAGAGACTCTAATTTTTAAAGGTAGCCAATACCTCGAGTGGATAATTGAGAAGTTGCTCGCCGATCCAAAAGACGCCAAGAGACTCTGTCGACGCGAGAAAGCAGCAGTGGGCCGACGGCGCAAGTGGGGGCTAGATTCATGAGCGAGACGGCAGCGAAACGCCCTAGCGTGGATCTTTACATTATTCACGGATGGACTTACACGGTGGAGCCCTGGAAAAAGACCCTCGCTTTGTTGGCTCAAAACGGTATACGAGTTAAAATGTTGCATGTGCCGGGACTGACCGAAGAGTCCGATAAGGTGTTTACCATTGACGACTACGTAAAGTGGGCGGACCGAGAGATTCCGGATGGCGCCGTGGCGTTAGGTCATTCGAACGGTGGGAGGATTTTATTGAATTTGTGCGCCAAGAAGCCAACGAAGCTCAGCCGCCTGATACTGTTGGACGCGGCCGGCGTCTACGAGCCGACCCTGAAGAAAAAGTTAGTCGCAAGCTTTGCTAAGATTGGGCGGCCACTCAAGAAAATTCCGGTGATAAACAAGATTTTTCATAAGGTTACTGGGACGACAGATTATTCGCGCGCGCCAGAGAATATGAAAAAAACGCTGACTAATATGCTCGAATCGGATAAGGATTTGGATTTTAGCAAGGTCACTACGCCAACTTGCATTTTGTGGGGCAAGAAAGACACTACTACTCCGCCCAGACAGGCAACGGTAATGTACGAGAAACTACCAAACGCCGAACTGAAGTTCTATGCGCAATGGACGCACGCGCCATACATCTCCGACCCCGAGGGGTTGGCCAAGGCACTAACAACGCTGGTCGGGAGACTCCGCAAATGATCTGCTGGGTAGAAGCAGAGAAACTTAAACTTGGCTCGCTAGCACGGGGGGGCGCGAAGTGAAAAAGCTGTTTTTCCTAGGCCTAGCAGCCGATATCAAGCACCCGTGGCGACACTTTTTCACTCACGGAACTAGAAAAAACGCCGTAGAACTGGCTGGCTACCTCGGAAAAAGATACGGCGGCGAGGCGATGTTGTGTAAAAATGGACGCTCGGCCTTAGCTTTAGCTTTGAAAACTTATTTTACGCCCGGGGACGCCGTAATCGTGAATGGTTTTACCTGTTATGCCGTCTATGAGGCAGTGAAGGCTGCTGGGCTCAAGCCAGTTTTTGCCGATATCTCGAAGGAAAACCTAAACTACACTGTGGACACGCTAGAAAAAGCGGTCAGCGACAAAGTGACCGGCATCATCGTGCAAAACTCGCTCGGAAACCCTGTAGATATGCAAAAGATTGAAAAATTTGCTGGTAAACATGGTTTGATAATCATCGAGGACTTGGCGCATTGCGCCGGAATGAGCTACCCGGATGGACGAGAAGTTGGCACAGTGGGGGCCGCAGCGGCGTTATCTTTCGGCAAGGAGAAGTCGATCGACGCCGTTTCGGGAGGGGCCGTAGTTTTCCGTCACCCCAAGTGGCATACGATTCAAGTGCCTAGCAAATTGCCGAAATTTACTGATTGCCTCAGAGAAAGATGCTATCCGGTGTTTGGATTGTGGTGCCGCAGGTTGGCTCGCGTAAAGCTCGGCGGCGCTTTGATGCGAACGCTGATGGCGCTTCGCCTAGTGGAGCGATCTGCTGATAACAGATTGGATCTCGAACGAAGATTGCCGTATTTTGAAGCCAAACTGGCTTTGGCGCAGCTAAAGGCCCGCGGGAAATCGAGCGCCGGCCCGCTAAGAGAGTTCTGCCTGGTAGACAACCGGGCAAATGTGTTGCAAGAGTTACGGACGGCGGGCTATTTCTTCGATGGATTTTGGTATGAATGCCCGATTTCCCCAAAGCGTTACTACAAAAAAGTGCGTTTCGACGAGGCTGCTTGCCCGGTTGCAACGGAAGTTTCAAAACAAATCGTGAATTTGCCAACATATTACAGCAAAAAGGACCTAGCCGCAGCTCGGGCAATCATTGAGAGACATTTATCAGCGAAGGGAGGCAAAAAATGAGTGAAACGAAAACCTCAGTCGGCAACGTGGGCGAAAATCTCGCCAAATTTACGACGGCTTGGCAAAGAACCTTGAAACTTTTCCCAGAAGCGAATTTTTTGCAATCGCCGAAATACGGGGCGATGAACGAGCTGCTAGGTTGCCGTGTGATAATCGACGATTTTGATTCTGATAGCTGGGCTTTGATGATTGTAAGGGACGCTAAACGTGGAAGGTATCTCGAAATCCCTTGCGGCCCGCTAGTGGATTGGAACGATACGGCGACGGTCAAAAAGGCATTTGATAAAATCGCCGAGATTGGGCGAAAAGAAAGGTGCGTCTTCGTAAGGATTAGGCCGCAACTCGAAGCGAGCGACGACAATCTGCAGATGCTCAGCAAACTTGGGCTCAAAAAGTCACCTATGCATCTTGCGGCGGAGCACACTGTAATTATGGATCTGAAGTTACCGGAAGAAGAATTGTTGGCTAAGATGCGCCGCCAAACCAGATACGAAGTACGGCGGTCCGAAAAACTCGGCATTAAAGTAGTTCTTGGCAATTCGGAAGATGATCTTAGAGAGTTTCACGCAGTGCAAGTGGAGACAGCCAAAAGACAAGGGTTCGTGCCGCCATCACTTGAGGTGTTGCTTGCGATGCGGGCAGCATTTGGCGATGACCTGACGATTTATAAGGCGGTTACGGCGGATGGGGCCGCGGTAGCTTACGGCTTGGTGGTACGGGGCGGGCTCGAAGGCGATTATTACGAAGCGGCATCCACTGAACTGAATCGCAAATTGCCGGGGGCATACGCTTTGCTATGGCAGGCAACGAAGAGTTTAAAGACGGCCGGATGTGAAAGGTTCAACCTTTGGGGAATTGCGCCGCCCGGACAACCGAATCATCGCTACGCCGGAGTAACTACCTTCAAGACTGGGTTCTCCGAGAGCATAACCGAGTTTGTCCCGGCGCACGACTTAGTATTGTCGCGACTGGGCTACGTTAAGGATTATGTGGTGGAAGCCGCAAGGAAGAGGAAGAGGCATCTATGAAAGACTGCTTGTCTCGCGCGGATTGGGACGGTTTTGTGGCCAGTCACCCGGAAGCGAACTTTTTGCAATCCTGGGATTTTTACGAATTTCATTCGGCTAGAGGAAACAAAGTAGTGCGGAGAGTCGCGCTACGCGATGATAAGATCGTGGCGGCTTATGCCGGCGTAGTAGAGGAGGCAAAGCGCGGACGGCATCTTGCAATTGCCGGCGGGCCGATCTTGGACTGGGATGACCGGAAGTTAGTCAAGGAAGTGTTCCAGGATATTAGAGAACAAGGCTCAGCCAGCGGATGCGTTTTTGTGAGAGTAAGGCCACAGCTTGAATTGTCCGATCGCGCGCTGAAGTTGATGGCCAAACTGGGGCTGGAACGAGCGCCGATGTATTTGTCGGTGGAATACGCTGGGGTTCTTGATCTTCGAAAATCCGAGGCCGAGATTTTGGCCGGAGCATCGCAGGGCTTCAGAAGAAAATTGCGTAAGGCCGAAAAACTAGACATTGAGGTCTCGGCCAGCGACGATGATGCTGCAATCGCTGAATTTTGCCGTCTGGAAAAGCTGCACGCTGAGAGACAGCACTACGTGGCATTCTCAAGCTCGTTCTTGACCAAACAATTTGAGGCATTCCGGTCTGGTGGGGAAGTATTGATATACACTGCGCGCAAAGACGGTGAAACGTTGGCGCAGAATTTCATGATTTTCTATGGGCCGGAAGCGAGTTACCACTATGGCGTGTCGTCGGAACTTGGGACTAAATACTCAGCGGCACCTTTGCTCCATCTTGCAGCGATGGAAGAAGCTAGACGGCGTAGTTGCACTCGTTATAATCTCTGGGGCATTGTGGGACGAGAAGAAACCTCGCACCGTTTCTACGGGGTAAGCGAGTTCAAGCGGTCTTTTGGTTGTGAAGAGTTAAAATACACGCCGGCACACGATATGATTTTGAAGCCATTGCGTTATCAGGTAACGAAACTCGTGGAGACTGCCCGAAAGAAGAAGCGACACGTATAACGGCGCGATGTTGGGGAATTTTTGATATTTTTTTGGGGCCGTGCTATAATAAGCATAAGTAATATAAGGATTTTTATGGCAAAGATAAATAGAAGATTCATCGAT
>DGIF01000053.1 GCA_002393165.1 Candidatus Saccharibacteria bacterium UBA3829 | reverse complement strand
GGTTCGAGCCCCTCATCACCCACCACGCGCTAGAGATAGATCAATGTACGAAACCCATACTAAGAATACTTACCAAGAGTTTAAAAAGTTCAGTAACGCACTTTTAGCTGCAAGGTTTTTTAATGTTTTTGTGCCACTGCTCGCGCTAATTTTGGTTGTTGGTTTGGCGCTCCTTATCATTAACCACAATGTCAGTGTCTTAATTGGCGAGCTAATCGGTTGCGCTATTGCTGTGCCCATGTGTTTTATTATGAATAAAGTTCGCGTTAAAAGAGTTTATGACTCCAATAGGGCGGTGCGCAATGAAACGTATAAAATTTTATTCAACGAGGATGCTTTAGAAGTTAAAAGTCAGAACTTTAACCTTACTATTCCGTACAAAGATTTGCATAAGATTATAGAGACTAAGACTAATTTTTATCTTATGGCTGCCGAAAATCAGGGCGTCATCATTATCAAAGCGAACTGCAATAAAAAACTTATTGATTTTATCAGAAGTCTTTCTTAATTAGAACTAATTGGTGTTAGATTTAAGCTTATTTTTCTGCTTGATCCCGAGCCGGCATTCGGGACTCTCGTTGATGGTCAAACGAGCCTAGTGCCGAGAGGCGAACATGTGCCGTATCAGTCAAATAAATAATCTTGTCGACAAAATCCGGAATAGCTTCGCGGTCAAAGCCGGCATCGCACCAGGATTTAATCAACGCCGAAACTTCGCCAAGATAAACGCGCAGCGCTTCCTGGTTTTTTAGCTTGGTGGCTGCGATGAGCTTCGGTTTTACCAGTAATAACATTTTTTCAAGAAAGTCCGGAGTGCCAAATCTAAGAATAAAAATCATAGATCTATGATTTGAAAACATAGTACTAAAAAATTGTTCGTAAATAATACGCAGACTAACGCGCTTTAGTTTTAAAAGGCGCGCGAAATTAGCTCGAGTTTTCTGCAAAATATAATCTTCGTAGTCCGAAGCGATGTCGGCGGCACTGCAGTGATGGCGATAGAAAGTAGCGCGCGAAATCTGGGCGGCACGGGCGAGCCGGTAAGGAGTGAATCTGCATTTGATAGCGAGGCAAGCCAGCAGAATTGACTCTTCGGTGGTCCTGAAGCGTTTATTCTTCAGCCGCCCCTCGGTCAGTCTATTTGCCATAGACTATTTTTTGATGATTTTTTTGGTGACGTCGAACTTTTCCATATAGGCCCCGAGCATGAGGCGAGTTTGGGCGTAAAAAGCGGCCAGCGATTGATATAAAATCGACGTGACCGGCATTAAAACCCACTGAAGAAGCATGACGATTTCCTTCCCTTTTTTATATTTAGCAGGGCGAGGCGGAAGTAGACGGAAAGAAATTAAGATTGTGACGATCAGGCCGATGGCGGCGAAAGTCTCGACCACGCTGACGATGTTTGGCAGGTTGTAACCAACCATAGTGTGCGCGGATAAATTCATAATCATGGGCACCCAACCGCCAACCGCGACAATCGGCGCCATAATGGCGAGCGTAACGTGCCCGTCTAACAAACGCCAAAACTTCGGAAATAGTTTGGTGAACGGCATCAGGCGCTGATCTTTTTTCACGAAAAGTTTGGTGCCGACATACGCGACGTCGGAAGCGCCATAGTCCCAGCGGCGGACTTGAACAAATTGAGCCTTGACGGTCTGCCAGAAGGTCTCACCAATCACGGCATCTTGATAAATCGGGATGCGGATCGGTAGCACAGAATAATTGCCGCCAAAGAAGAAGAGGCTGCGCCAATATTGATGACCGTCTTCGACAATCGTACGTTTACTCCAGAAATCCATCGCCTCAAGAGCCTGAAGCGGCTGGGAGTGAGAGGCGAAGTTGCGTAAAGCGTGCGGACGCATGGTGGTGATGACATTGAAGAAAGAGTTCGAGAGGGCGATAATGCGAGTGGGGGCGGGAGCGTCCCAAATGTTGTTCATAAAAAGTGACACTGGCTGATAGCTCAAGCGTTGGCGGTTGGGATGCGTGATGAACTCATAGGCCACCGAGTCGAGATACTTTTCGTGCATGTGATTATCGCTATCGAGCGAGGTGACGATGACGTTTTCTGTTAAGATCCGCTTGGCTTTGACATACTCGGCCACCCGTGCACCAGCATAGGTAAGGTTCGGGCCTTTGCCGATCACTTCGCCGGGGAGATTGTCTGGGTGTTTGATAATCAGAAAGTCTTTGAAGGTAGTTTTGAAAGTTTTTTGCAAAGTTTTGGCGGTTTGCTCCATGGCCTCCCCGCCGCGAGCTTCGTAGGCAAGAGCAACAATTATATGATCGTTTGGAAAGGTCGTGTCCGCGACGGCTTTGACGGACGGCTCTAAAATTTCAATTCCCTCATTGTAGGCGGTGATGATGACAACGTGATAGATTTTGGTTGGGTCTGGGTAGTCGCCGTGCATGGCGGCCATGAGTTTGAGGTTTTCGACGTGTTCGTTAAAATGATAACTTTTATTGTCGTCGTCACGAAGACGCTCGAATGATTCATGCGGATGAGCTAAATCCTCGATGCGACCCCGCCAATCCACGCGCTCGGCGCGCTTAATCACTTCATAACCCTGGATGGTGCGATAAGCAATGCCAACGGCTTTGACGAGAGTGCTAGCGATGATGATGAAAAGATAGATGCTGCCAAGAACTGGGTCTAGCCAAGAAAGCAAAAATAGCAAAATAATGGCGCCGTATGAAAGGGCGCCGGGTAAGATTTCAAAAAATCGGTACTTTTTAGTGCGCTTACCCTGCGGAATCTCAAGGTTGCGACGCATTAAATTTTCTCCAGGAGTCTAAGTAGCACAATAAAGGCGCCCGTGATCAGCATCGAGGTGGTGAGTAAGAAAAACTTAGCCATGCCAGCGCCGCGTTTTTTGAAAATGCGGATGGCGATGAAATTATGAAGGACACCGAGCACGACGGCGAGGAGCGGAAAGGCGAGCATATCAGTCCACGAGCCGCTGCGATAACCGCCAATGTCGCCGTAGCCAACACGAACGACGGCGCTGGAGGGGCTAAGGTTGACGACGCCGAGGATGAATAAGGCAATCGACGCGAACAGGTTCAATATCATGAGCGCAAGCATAAAGCGCTCGTTCTGATAAATAACTTTTAAATCAGCGCCCAAAGTTTTCATATTATTTTGTGAGCTTATCTACTAGATTATTGACTTGGCCGATGAATAAGACGTCGCCAAGAATACCGACGATGCCAGCCGCTACCATCATCCAACCAATGACGGTGGCCACATCGTTGAAGGTCACGAAGATGCCGAGGACGAGGATAACAATTGCGAGTAGAAGGACATACTTCCAAATAGGAACGCCCACGGTGCTGAGCTTGATAGCGGTGTTAACGCGGACAAGTGATTCGTAAATGAGGAAAATGCCGACGACGATGCGAAAAATGTTCGCGATGTCTTCGCCCATGACAAAAGCGGTAATACCGATCAAGACTGAGATGACACCAATCAAGAGCCCGTTGTTGAAGAAATCGTTTTGGCCCTTTTCAACGAAATAGTTGATGACCTCAAAAATGCCTTTAACAATGAAGAAGGTCCCAACGATATAGGCGACAACTTTCACCATAGTATCTGGCCATGCAATAAAAAGAATGCCGAGGATCAGAATCGCGAGCGACTCAATAACGGCAGACCAGGCGGACTTTTTGACATCTTTGCCGATTTGTTCAACCGGACGTTTGATAATTTCAGCTTTTAGCATTTAACCTCCTTTAAAAGCTTGGAGCCGATGGCAGGGTTCGAACCTGTGACCTGCTCGTTACGAATGAGCTGCTCTACCAACTGAGCTACATCGGCACTGTGCTAATTATAGCACATCCTGCGGCCAATTCCAAGCTATCATAAATGCTTATAATTTAGATTTTTTTCCTCTTGATGATTCTACTGACACCATAGGCCGATACTGATATGCCAGCCGCTAATGCACCAAGAATTGCTATTAGGCTTTGCCCAATGTTGTTGCCTAAGTCGCCAGTGTTGAAGCCAGTGTCTGGGGCTAGGACTTCCGGTTCGGGTTCTGGGTCTGGGGTTGGGGTCGGTTCTGGGTCTGGCTCGGGCTCAAGCTCCCACACCGCATACAGAGTTTTGTCTGCAGAAAGGGTGATATTATCTCCAGCATGAATAGTAGCAGAAGTTGCGTTACTTTCCTCGGCCCAACCAAGGAAGGTGTAACCTTGGCGAGTTGGCGCCGTGCCGGGGATGACGAATGTGTGCGAATCGTCGCTTGTTGGACCGTAAGTTAAAGCTTCTGGTGCGCCAGTGCCGCCGTTGGCGTCAAAGGATAGGCTATAGGTATATTGTGGAGCAACATAATTAATCGTAAGTATAGAGCCGTCTGCTGCTCCGCCCTGCACCTTAATTGTGGCGGGTTGAGTTAAGTCAGTTATCGTAATGCTTTTGCCGTCATCACTTATTGTCGCATTAGTCAGTATGAATGGCTGGTCCGTATACATTATGTCCCATTCCGAATCTCTTACTTGCGTAAATAGCGGTGGTAAGACATAGGTGCTGGTGTTCGTAGTTTCTGTACCGCTCTGATTATCGAAATACGAATAATCCATATCAAGATTAAGGTCCCTGGCTGAAGAAAAATCAAAGATGGCGTTGTTGGACAAGTATAAATCCACTAAAGCAATGTTATTTGAGACATCAATTGCGGAGAGGTTGTTGGAATCTAAATCCAGGATTTCCAGAGCGGTGTTATTAGAGACATCAATTGCGGAGAGGTTGTTGGAGTATAAATACAAGTATTCCAGAGCGGTGTTATTAGAGACATCAATTGCGGAGAGGTTGTTGGAGTATAAGTCCAAGCTTGTCAAAGCGGTGTTATTAGAGACATCAATTGCGGAGAGGTTGTTGGAGGATAAATACAAGTATTCCAGAGCGGTGTTATTAGAGACATCAATTGCGGAGAGGTTGTTGGAGTATAAGTCCAAGCTTGTCAAAGCGGTGTTATTAGAGACATCAATCGTGGAGAGGTTGTTTTGGCTTAAACCCAAGTATGTCAAGGCGGTGTTACTAGAGACATCAATCGTGGAGAGGTTGTTGTGGCCTAAACTCAAGGATGTCAAAGCGGTGTTACTAGAGACATCAATCGTGGAGAGGTTGTTGTGGTACAAACTCAAGGATATCAAAGCGGTGTTGCTAGAGACATCAATCGTGGAGAGGTTGTTGTAGCCTAAACTCAAGGATGTCAAGGCGGCCATTTTTTCTAGACCAGTTGTGTTCTCAATTTTGTCAGTTTTATTAACTCCGCTACAGGAAAGACTAGTCATACTTGCCAATTGCTCATCAGTGGGGCCACTGGCAGCGGCGCTGCCTAGATTATTCACTACGCAATCATAAAACACCGGGTCAGTAATAGTAGTATATCCATCCGGTATGGTGTAAGTAAGCGCCGATGCGTTGTTGTTTTCCAATATGTTGCCGGTTGCGAATATTGCAACTGGCAAGATGGCCACAGCCGATGCTAAAGCTGGCAGAGCTTTCTTTTTGTGAGCGTGAAGAGCAAGCATTTTAATCCTTTCGTCCTGGTTTTTAACCTTTATGGTTAGATAATACACGACAATTTTGAATTTGTCAATTAGGCCCTCTACTCGACCACCGTCCGCCCTACTTCTTTTTAGCGGGCGGGATATGTTGATCGGGTTTTTCTTTGTCTTTTTCGCTCTTAAGACGAAGGGCGCGAATGAGCTTTTGGCGAGCATGCGGAGTAATTATCTTATCCAGCCAGTTTTGTTTTGGAGTCTGGTTCTTAGAGGTGAGAATTTCTACGACGTCGCCTTGTTCTAATTTTTTGTTCAGGTTGCTCATCTTACCGTTGATTTTCACGCCGACCACGTGATCGCCGATTTCAGAGTGAAGACTGTAAGCAAAGTCGAGTGGGAGTGAGCCTTTAGGCAGGTCGATAATGTCTCCCTTCGGAGTATAAACGAAGATTTTATCGGCAAAAAGGTTTAACCTGAGCTTCTTTAAGTCGACCTTCTTGCCCTCGCGGAGCTTGGCGGCGGTCATTTGCAGTTCAGTAATCCAGAGGAGATTAGTTGGAAGGTGCTCGATCTTCCCTTTTTTATAGTTTTCGGTGAGTTTTTGCTCATTGTAATAGAAGCTGGCGGCAAGACCGCGCTCAGCGTATTCGTGCATTTCTTTAGTGCGAATCTGAAACTCGACGATGTGCTTATCTTTAGTGATAACGGTAGTATGGAGTGATTGATAACCGTTCTGCTTAGGAACGGCAATGTAATCTTTGATGCGACCACCCATCGGCGTATAGAGTGAGTGAACAACGCCAAGAGCAAGGTAGCAATCGGTAATATCGTCAACAATAACACGAAGGGCCGTAAGGTCGTAGATCTCGCCCATGTTTTGATTGTGTTTGGCGAGCTTTTTGTGAAGAGAGTAAACTGATTTGACGCGACCAGAAATTTCAAAATGAATTTTTTCTTTCCTTAAAGCGGCCCCAACCTCCTGCTCAATTTTTTTGAGTGAGCCAGCGGCAGACTTATTGTATTTTTCAATCAGGTTCTTGAGCTCTTCGTAGCGGCGGGGGTCGACGTATTTGAAAGCAAGGTCAGCCATCTCAACGCGAAGAAGTCCCATGTTGAGACGGTCGGCAAGCGGTGCAAAAACCTCGAGGCTTTCTTTGGCAATTTTCTTCTGCTTGTCTGGCGGAAGAGCAGAGAGGGTGCGAAGATTGTGAAGGCGGTCGGCAAGCTTGATGATGAGAACTCTGATGTCGCTACCGAGCGCGATCATTAGTCTCAAGAAATTATCCTTGGTCTCCGGAAGATAAGTGTCGATGTCGCGCATGCCGTTGCGAGCAGCCGAGAGCTTGGTGGTGCCATCGACAAGAAAGGCGACCGACTCGCCAAACTCATGCTTAATATCTTTGAGTGTGAGATCGGTGTCTTCGACAGTATCATGCAAAATTCCGGCAATAATAGTGTCTTCATCCATGCCCCACTCGGTTAAAATTTTCTTAACCGCTAATGGGTGGATGATGTAGGGCTCGCCGGTCTTGCGAAACTGGCCTTCGTGGGCCTTAGTCGCTACTTCAATCGCGTGCTTGACGCGTTCGGAATCCGGTTTCATGCTATATATTATAACATGCGATGCGCCGTGTCGCCTTTATCTGTCTAAGAGTTGTTTGATCAGGTCTTGGATAGCAGCGTCCGAGCGAACCTTGAAGGTGATGGAATGACCGGAGATCTTAACTTTGGCGCCGTATTTCGCGGCGATAGCATCTTCGTCTTTGTGGTATTTGGTAAGTTTGATGAGGGAGGCGCTGGACTTCTTTTTGGTGTCTTGGACATAACGCTCGACGCGTTGCGAAGTCCAACCTTCTTTGACGATCTTGGGGAGGACCTTGTTGATGAAAGCCTCGTCCTGGGCAACTAGCGGGCGCATCACGGATTCGCTAAGTTTGTGCTCAACCATGGTTTTCTTGGCGGACTCGGGAAGATTGAGGAGGCGGAGAGTGCCCATGATGGACGGTTCGGATTTGCCAACCTTCGTTGCAATATCTTTAGTGGTGAGGTTGAACTGGGATTGGAGCTTAGCATAAGCGGTAGCAAGCTCTAGCGGGTTCAAGTCTTCACGTTGAGCGTTTTCGATGATGGAGAGCTCTAGGCGATTCTGTGAGTCTAAAGTCCGGATGATGGCGGGGATTTTGTCGAGCCCAGCGATTTCAGAAGCACGCCAACGACGCTCGCCGGCAACTATTTTATATTTGCCGTCTTCTTTTGTGACGACGATTGGTTGCAAGACACCGTGCTCTTTGATCGAAGCAGCAAGAGCATTCAAAGCTTCTTCGCTGAAATCGCGACGCGGCTGCTCGGTGTCCGGGTGGATATCTTTAATTTTTAGTTGGCGAAGCTCGCCTCTTTCTTCGCTCGCCGTGAGATCAAATTCTTCATCGACGAGATCGGTCGGGATGAGCGATTCAAAACCACGACCGAGACCTTTTGCTGCTGTCATTTGGTTCTTTCCTCCAATTCATGAGTAAAATCTTTGTAGGCTTTGGCGCCCTTGCTAAATTTGTCATACGCGCCAACTGGTACGCCGTGAGATGGAGCCTCCGCAAGACGAACGTTGCGCGGAATAGTGGTTTTGAAGGTGAGGTCTTTGAAGTACTTCTTAATTTCGTTGAAGACCTGGGGCGAGAGGCTCGTGCGCTTGTCGTACATGGTAGCCACGACACCCAGGAGCCTGAGGTTGGGGTTGGCCTGTTTCATGACGAGCTTCATGGATTCGAGAAGCTGGGCAACGCCTTCAAGAGCGTAGAATTCGGTCTGAACCGGCAAGAGGAGATAATCGCTGGCGATCATGCCATTTACGGTGAGCAGGGAGAGCGACGGTGGTAGGTCGATTAAGATGTAGTCGTAATCGTCTCGTACCTCATTGACGGCGTTGCGGAGACGAGTAAATTTCTTCTGCTGATTGGTGATCTCGACCTCAGCATTGGCAAGTTCGGGCGTGGCCGGAGCAATATCAAAGTTCTTGTATTTGGTGTGGCGGATAGCGTCTTTTAACTTGTGCGTGCCGGTAATAACCTCGGTCATAGTAAAGCCTAGCCGCTTAGTATCGGTCTTATCAATGCCAAGGCCGGAGCTGGCGTTGCCCTGGGGGTCGAAATCGATGAGGAGAGTTTTCTTCCTATTCTTAGCGAGATAATAGCATGTATTGACGGCCGTCGTGGTCTTCCCTACGCCACCTTTCTGGTTTGTAACACAAATTACCTTCGCACTCATACTGATTGTGATTATAACATTAATGCGATAAAAAATAAACCACTTTCGCTCACCTTCGCTTCACGTCCGATAATTCTCACAATTTCAGGCAGGACTGCGCCGGTATTTCAGTACCGTGCTCGTCCTGTGAAATTGCTCGAATTATCGGGTTCGCTCAATGTTCACTCAAGTTGGTTTATTTTTTATTTGATTGATACGATTTCAATCTCAGAGTATTTCTGGCGGTGGCCGGTCTCTTTGTGGACACGCTTCTTGGAGTGGTAGCGGATCACGCGGACCTTGTCGCCAGCGACCTTCTCGGTCTTAACCTTGGCTGAAACCTTAACGCCTTTGACCGTAGGGGTGCCGACAGTAGTCTTGTCGCCATCAATTACGAGTAAAGCATCAGTTTCGAGCTCTTTAGTGCCTGCCGGGAGGAGGTCCACCCGTAGGGTCTCTTTTTCCTCGACGAGGTATTGCTTCCCGCCAACGAGGATAACTGCTTTCTTCATATTGTTCCTTTGTTAACTTGTGTCATTATATCACACTTTAGGCATTTTGGGAAGGGCTAGCTGGTGATTTCGGATCGATATCATCGGAACCTGAATTAGAAGACTTGCCAGAAATTTTATTCTCAACGGTCTTCAAGGTGCGATGAGTGTACCAGTAGTAGCCGCCGGCGCCAGCGATTGCCGCGATGATGACAACGGCCATCGTGATCTCGAGCGGTCCGGTGTTTACAATCTCAGTCGGACGATCAGGCTCTGTGTTGCAGCCGTCGACCTTTTTGACTGTGACCGTAGACGATGCAGTGTGGTCAGAAGAAGTTTGGTCGCCATCGTAAGTGAAGCTGGCGGTATTGGTGACGGAAGAACCGACACAATCAAAGCCTTCGTCGACTTTGACGCGATAGGTGATGGTGACTGTTTCACCGGCGCCGATACGACCAATATTGTAGCCAGTGGTGACAATTTCGTCTGGGATGTTGGTTGTTGTGGCCGGGTCGCCGCTGGAGAGTTGCGCGCTGCCGCTGATAAGCGCCAGGCCAGTCGGTAAAACGTCCTTTACGACGACGTTGGTGAGCTCGACGGCGCTAGTATTCTTGATAATAATCTTGAACTCAATTTCTTCGCCCGGAGTGGCGGTAGCCTTCGCGGTGGTCTTTTCGATCGAGCCGTGAGGATCTTCTGGATTTGGTTCCGGCTCATCACAACCGTCAGTCTTTTTAATGACAACGGTGGTAGAGGCTGTTGTGTTGCCGTTATCGGATGGCTGAATGTTGTCGTAGGTAATGGTTGCCGTGTTGGTGACTGCGGTTCCTTCACAGTTAAAATCGCCGGTTGCTTTAGCGCGATAAGTGACATATACTGTCTTGCCGGCTTCGATGCGGCTAATATTATAGCCTGTAGTGACTAAATCGTCCGTGACGTGCAGACTAGCGTTAGGGTTATTACCCATACCGATAAGCCGTGCGCTACCCCGAACGAAAGTCAGGCCTGCCGGCAAAGCGTCTTTTACGACCACATTCGTAAGGGCAACGCTACCAGTATTTTTGATTGCAAGCCTAAACTCGACTTCCTCGCCTGGGGTAAGGTTGGCTTTGGAAGCGGTTTTCTTGATCGAGCCATGAGGGGGTTCTGGTTCGGGCTCGTCACATACTACAGAAACTGAGGCGTCGTCATTAATGTTTGTATCTGAATTATATTCTGCGTTAATGACGTTCTCAAGATTCTGGTTACATTTTGCTGGATCATTTGAAACCTTAGCTTGGTAGATAATTTGGATCAGGGCACCAGGAGCAACCTCGCCAACGTTATAGCCGCTAATATCTATAATGTCATCGATAACCTTTCCGTTGATATTGTTCACGTCATAAACTATGGTGCTGCCAGGCCGAAGTGAGAGCCCAGCGTTGTGGGCGTCCTTGAAAATCACATTTGAGAGCTTTGTGTTTCCTTCATTTATAAACTCTACCCTGTAAGTCACATACTCACCGGCCTTAGCATCAACGTGGTTGGACCAGTTTTTGCCATCGAGGGAAACTTGTTTTTCCAACGAGGCCGCCGTGCGTTCGGCGACAAGCGTGTAAGTAATGTATCCGGAATACTCAGCACAACCGGGAATTCGACCGTCAAGAGTGTTAATCCCAATATAGGTGCCATCTTTGGTGAACAGGTTCGATGACAAAACTGACCCGTTAACCTTTCCGGCGTTGTGGATGACGGCAGTGCCAGTTTTATATCGAAGAACGACTTCGTCGTAGCTTGTAGTAAAATAAGCTTCGTCCCAAACTTTTGGCGGATTACTGTCAGTTGCAGAAATAATGCCGCTAACCATGCCTTTTTCGCCCTTCCTGACTATTGTTGGGTATGACGTAGAGACCTTGACGCCGTTAGCAATACCTTTTCCGCTAGCATTTAAGTTTGAGGCGGCATTGTTGTGGTAGTAGATATAAACTTCGTATTCCTTACCTGGTTCGATTGTTAGAGTGTCGACGTATTTTTTTGAAGAACCCCCAAGCTCAGTAACGCGGACAAAATTTCGCTCGTCACCAACGGCGGCGTTGTCGGTAATCGAATTGAATGTTACTTCAGGAGCGGGATTGTTGTTTGTATACGTGGTTCGTTCTGGGCCCCAAGCCAAAGTCGGAGTGGCCAAAAAGATGGTTGAGACGGCCGCTGCAGCCAGCGCCATAATCAGTTTTGAGATCTTTCGCATATCTTTTTCCTTTCTTTGTACAGTTATCCTAATCTATGGTTGCCCCAAGCTAAAGGCTCCGTTTGCCCAGTCCTCGGCATCTCGGCCCTCATTATTTTGCGCTGCGGCTTCAGCGGTGGCCTGTTGTTCCCTGGCGATCCGATCCGCCTCCTCCTGAGCTTGCCGTCTCGCTTCTGCTTCAGCAGCGGCCTGACGTTCTGCTTCAGCAGCGGCGGCTTGCCGTGCGGCAGCTTC
>DGIF01000011.1 GCA_002393165.1 Candidatus Saccharibacteria bacterium UBA3829 | reverse complement strand
CTCTGGCCTTCTGCTCAGCTTCGGCTTGCTCTCTAGCTCTTATTTCTGCGGCGCTTTTTTCGGCGGCCTCTATCCACTGACGTTCCCTCTCGGCCTGCTCTCGTGCAGCCTCAACCTCGTCTAAACTAGTCTGCGGGGTTTCATCTTCGTTTAGTTCAAGCCGCGAAATCTCACCTGCGTTGTCAATCTCGGCTCGGGTGCTCTTCCGGTCCAGGGTTGGTTTCTCGGAGTCCGGGACCTCCTTTGTGCCATCATACTTGGGGGAAGGCTTTTCTCCCTCTCGAAGCTCCATTGGCTGGACACAGTCATCGTCTATATACACATATTCAGCGGCTCCTCCTCCGCCGCCGTCTCCTCCTCCGCCGCCGCTGCCGCTGGTCGTCTGAACTATGGTCGGTGTTGCCTTTACTATCATTGAACCGATACTTCCACCAGCCTCATCGGTCCATGTGAAAACGGTGAAATCGCCATTTTCGACAGTCGTCAGACGCCTTAGCTCCATATTCCCGTAAGTGGTCGCGGCGTCTTTGTTGATTTTGTGCATGTATACGTTATCACAGACGCCCTTAATACGTTGATAGCTAATTCCTGCCTTATCCATGGTGGCCTTAAATTGTTTGAGAACAGAATCATATTCTTCTGGGGTAAGGCTCTCTAGACGCGCCTCGGCCTGGTTAAGATTTAAACCCTTAAAACCGTTCGGCTGGACCTGCTCTGGGAGAAACGCAATATACGCGGCAAGTGATTCAACTTGATTCTCTGCAATGTATTTGACCATCTCTTTGGGGTCATTCTTGCAGACTTCAGCGACCTCTCTGGCGCAACAAAAATTGATTTCATGACGTTTATTCTCGGAATTATAAAGCCCGTACTTGTTATAGCCGTTGATAATACCCATTACTTCTTTTTCGGCAGAAGCTCCGCGAATGGCCCCGGCAATGGCCCCGGTGGCAGCTTTGGAGATGCTGTCATGGTCGCCAGCGATAACAGCGGCGCCAAGGTTGACAGCGGCACCAGGCGTCAATGTGTCGGTATGCGATATATTCCTTGTGGCGTCATGGTTGGCGGCGTTTGCCTCAATGGCTGCTCCGGGCGAGAGGAACATGGTGCCGACCATAACTACGGCGACCGCAGCGGTGACCACCCGTCTCATTATCGGAGACCTCTTAACTAATTTTGTGAGTGCTTCCCGCAGCAGCGATCCTCGTTTTTCTCCACCCAAACTGCCACCCGCGGCACCGGTGGGCTCCGGCTCCCCAGACTTTGGCTTCGGTTCTGCGGGATTTAGCTCCGGTTCTGGACCCGACCCGGTCAGCTCGGGTTGTTCTGGTGGTTCTTCGGGTGATAGCGGACGATCCGGTGGAAGGCCTACATAATAACGAACACCGGAGCGGTCTGGCTGCACCTCTACGCGATCTTTGCTTTTCCCAATCTTACCAGCATGGTCATAGATCGCCTCCGCGTGTTTTCGGGCAGCGATGACGGTCTCTTCCACGGCCGCATCGAATTGCCGCATGATGGTCTCCAGGTCTCGCTTTTCGGACTCTCCAGTGTTATTCGAGGCTGCCTCTGTAAATTTCAGAGTTTTAGCGCCAATCTCCTGAGCGTGCCCGGGATTTGGTGGGTATTCTGGCTGGCGAGCGGTATTATTGGGGCCGATCATTTTCGCCTCCTAAAAATTTATTTGCAAAGCTACGCATGGCACTGGCGGCGCGTTGTTCAAGATTGATGCCGACGCTTTTGAAAAAGTCTTGGAATCTTTCGGCCGGGGTTGAAGGGTCATTTAAGAGCTTAGTTAAATCCTCGACCTGCTGGTCGGTAAGCTCGCCAAAAATTTCTTCGTAAATTGCATCGTCGAGCTGGCGAATGCTGTCCTCGCGGAGATCCTTTGTCTCCTCAGCGGGCCGGTTGGGGTACTTTTCGGCGATGAGGCCGTCAACGAACTTGGCCAAAGTTTCGTATTCGACAAGATATTCCATATTTGTTTGATTTTCTATGACCTTTCTGGTCTTAGCTTACCATAAGCTTATATAATAGTCAACGGCGAAATTGGGCGAATAAAAATAGCGGCGGAACGCCAAAAAACCGAACGGTTTGTTCGGTTTTTGTGTTAATTCGGGTTACACGAGCCCGATAAGAATGATGGCTAGTTCGTAAAGAGTACTAAAGTTTCTTACATTGGTAAACTCTCCGATTAAATTTGATATATTATAGAGTGCGGTGATTCCTTTCTGTTTTTATAGTTGTTTACTAGTGATTATTTGTGGTTAGGCTGCGAGCTTAAGTTCGGATGTCGCGAGCTGTTTTGGCGCTGCGAGACGTCTCGCGGCGGCAAGTTTTGCCGTGGCACCCAGTTTCATGTCCTTGAGTCTCCTTTCTGGGTCGAAAGCGATGATTCTAGCTTCCGTTTCTTTGGTGACTATTGCTGGCGAGGCACCATCCTCTGATAAATCTTGGAAACTATTCCAGTCTTGTGATTCTTTGAGGTTGATTATATTCGCCATTTTGCTCCTTTTTGTTTTTGTGATTTTTATGTTTTGTTTGTTAGAATGTTTGTTTTATTTTCTAACTTGATTCCAATATAGCACACTTTGCGAAAAAAGTCAATAGTGTTTATGCTTAATTTTCGGCGGCTTGTCAAATCCACAGGGGAGAAAGTATAAATTAGATCTCTCAACGGTAAAATTCCGCCAAGATAAAAATTACAACACTAGGCATATTTTTGCTCGCGTAGACAAGCTCTGCTCGCAAAAATTGTAGCGTTGTAGTTTTTATATGGGGAATTTTAGATGTTTCGAGATCTTAATTTATGCTTTCTCCAGGGAGATGGTGACATTGTCACCGGAGACTTTGGCGATTTCGTCGTGGGCGTAGTTGGCGGCTTTTTCGAAGGAGTCGGTGAGAGTTTCGGTGAGGACGAGGTCTTCGAAGCCGGCCGGGAGGTCGATGGAAAGCGAGAGTTTGATGTGGTCGTCCATGTTGAGCTTGGCATTCTTGCGGGCGGACTGAATGGCGCGGATGAGGTCGCGGGTGTAGCCTTCCCTCTTTAGCTCCTCGGTGAGAGTTTTATCGAGAGTGAGCTCGGCGCCGTTTTCGACCTTCTTGACGTTAACTTCGTCGGAGATGATCTTCTCGTAGAAGTCGGGTAGCTTGTCGCCAGGGTAAGTAAGCTTTGCGAGTGGCTGGCGGACTTTGATTTGGTCCTCGGTGTCGGACTTTTGCATACGGAGGGCGAGGGCGTCAGTGATAATCTGGCGGGTGCGGGACATACTATCGATAACTTCAGCGTTTACTTCGATGTTCTGAGGATAGTTTAAGAGGTGAATCGACTCGCCGCTGCCGGTCATTTTCTGATAGAGCTCCTCTGAGAGGAACGGAGTAAATGGCGCGAGACATTGGGCGGTTTTGGTGAGAGCCGTGTAGAGCGTCCAGAAGGCCTCCTGCTTGTCCTCGGCGTCGTCGTTTTTGCTGAAACGGCGGCGACTGCGGCGCACGAACCAGTTGGAAAGGTCGTCGATGAATGGCAGGACGCCGTCGAGGGCCTTGGGGATGTTATACTCGGCCATGCCTTCGATAATTCTGGCCTTGACCTGGTGCAAACGGGAAATAATCCAGATGTCTAATGGGTTTTTTAGCGCATTTAAGCCGTTTGAGGCTGGTTTCCATGAGCCTTCTGAGTCCCAGCCTTCGATCTCAGCATAGGTGGTGAAGAAATCGTAGACATTCCAGAGCATGGAGAGTTTGCGGTGAACATCGGAGACGTCTTTGTCGAGGAGGGCAAAATCTTCGCCAGAAAGGACCGGGGAGCTCAGGAGTAAGAAACGGAGAGCGTCAGCAGAATATTGGTCCATCAAGATGTTCGGGTCAGTGTAATTGCCGAGGGATTTACTCATTTTGCGGCCGTCATTCCCTGCCAAAGTACCGGTGGTGATGACGTTTTTGTAGGCGTTTTTGGCGCCGTTTTTGGCCTTCTCGCCGAAAGCGCCGATTTCTGCCAGTGCGGTATTAACAGCGTGGACATAGTAGAACCAGGCACGAACTTGGCCGACATACTCGACGATGAAGTCGGCCGGGTAATTGCGTTCAAATTTCTCTTTGTTCTCAAACGGATAGTGAAGCTGGGCAAAAGGCATGGAGCCGGACTCGAACCAGCAGTCGAGGACTTTCTCGATGCGTGTGAAATGCTCGCCATTATGGTCGAATTCGATCTCATCGACCCAAGGGCGGTGGTAGTCGTCAAGCCTCTTACCGGAGTATTTTTCTAGTTCGTCGTAGGAGCCGATGACGAGGACGGTGCCCTCTTTCGACTTCCAGACTGGCATGGCGGTGGCCCAAAAACGGTCTCGCGAGAGATTCCAATCCGGGGCTTGCTCGATGTTTTTGGCGAATCGGCCGTGTTTCAAGTATTCTGGGAACCAGTTGATATGCTCGTTCTCGGCCAACATGAGCGGTTTTTGACCTTCTATGTCGAAGAACCAGCTTGGGAAGGCGCGGTAAATAATGCGCTCCTTGCTGCGGGGGTTGAAGGGGTATTCATGCTGGATGTATTCAATCTTGTAGATTGGCTTTTCGTCGCCCTCTAAGCATTTTGCAATGATTTTGTTCATGCCCCAGGCGTGGATTTTGCCTTCGTCATCTGGGCGCACGCCGGCTTCTCGCATAGCGACGTCTGCGCCGTCCAGATAGAATCCGTTGTCATCTAAAACGTCAATAATTGGGACTTTGGCTTTTTTACAGAGGGCAAAATCGTCTTCGCCATATGCTGGGGCAATATGAACAATGCCGGTTCCCTCTTCGGTACCGACAAAGTCGCCTGCATAAACTTTGTGTGCATTCGCATCGTCTGCTTCGAAATAGTTTCTCTTGAACTTTTTCCAATCCGTTAATGGGGTGCCAGTCTCGCCAAGGAAAAGTGGCTTGTAGCTAAGGCCGACAAGTTTTTCACCCTTAAAGGAATCGAGTTCCTTCCAATCTTCGCCAATTTTTTTGCCTTTCAAAGTAATGAATTTACGGCCTTCGGCGTCTTGGTAGAGGGCGTAGGTGAGTTCGGCGTTGACGGCCAGGGCCATGTTGCCGAACAAAGTCCAAGGAGTAGTAGTCCAGGCCAGGAGGTAGACGCCCTTGAAATCGCCCTCGTTGACCATGAATTTGACATAGGCAGATGGATCAGTGACAGTTTGATAGGCGTCATTATCCATAGTGACTTCGGCTTTGGATACTGGGGTGGCGAACTTCGTGTCATACATGAGAACCTTGGCGCCTTCGTAGATTTTGCCAGCTTCGTAGAGCTTCTTGAAGGCCCACCAAACGGATTCCATAAAATCCTTGTTCATGGTGCGGTAACAATTATCAAAATCAACCCAGCGGCCGATGCGATCGATGGTGGAACGCCAAGTTTCGGAATTGGCCACCATAGACTCACGCGCCTTCGTGATATAATCTTCAAGCGACCACTTGGTGCCGATGTCGCGACGATCCGTGATGCCAAGCTGTTTCTCGACGAAGTTTTCGGCAGGGAGGCCATGACAGTCCCAACCCCATCTCCGCTCTACGCGATAGCCACTCATGGTCCAATAGCGCGGGACAGCATCTTTGACGATGGAGCTAAGAAGCGTGCCGTGGTGAGGATTGCCGGTAATAAACGGTGGACCATCATAAAAAACGTAAGATTTGTCGATTGGCCGATTTTCGATTGACTGTTCAAAAATTTTGTTCTTTTTCCACCACTCGATAAGTGATTTTTCGTATTCAATGGCTTTTCGCCGCTCACCAGCTTTATATTTCATATTGTGTATTATAACACAATCTGTTCTATTTTTCGTGAACAACTATCTCGGTATATGGGATGAGGATCTTGCGAGCAGCGAGCGTGGAGACGACGCAGCCTAGGGCGTCGCGGCGGGCCTGGAGTTGTCCCATTGGGTCGCAAGTAATCTGTATCTGATAGTTGAGAGACGTGTTGGTAATGTTGGTGAGGCCTTGGCTAACGACAGATGTAACATTGGGGAGCTTTTGGATGCTGAAGGCCACTTCGGACATGAGCGTCTCGGCGGCGGCGGGTTTAATGCGCAGTGGCAGCGGAACAGAAATGTAAACGTAGCCAGTGACAACTTCAACCTTATCGATGTTGCGGTTGGCTATTGAAACGATGTTCATCGTGTTGATGTCCTGGATTTTCGTGGTGCGAAGGTTGATGGAAAGAACTTGGCCGACATTATCGCCGAACTTGATGACGTCACCGATATCGTAGTAATTGTCTGAAACTATCTCGAGACCGCGAAAGATATCCTTCAGCGCGTCCTGGAGGGCGAAGCCGATAACGATGGATGCGATGCCAACGCCGGCAAGCATGGAGCTCACGTTGATGCCGAGTAGCTGCAAAATGGTGAGCGTCAAAATTATTACAACCGCAGCGGCAACGATGCTGCGGAGCATACGAAGATAAGTCTTGCGTTTTTTGGTAGAAATTATCTTGGGTTTATTAGTGGCTTTCTCGCTTACGGATGATCCGCTCATGCTTACATTGTATAATAATTGACTTCGTTAATCAACGGCAAATTGCGGCCACGCCATATGGCGACCAGTTTGCCGGAGTCATCAATTGCTACGATGGTTGGGTATTCAACTATATCGTATGTAGTACAGAAGCCGGTGTTTTCGTCTGGATCCATAGTTTCGATCTTTTTGCCAGTCTGGCGATAAAAATTCTCGAGCCAGTCGGTGACGGTGCGAGTGTAGTCCTGATTATCACGAAATATACAAATAGTTCTCATACCTAACCTCTGGGCGGGTCCTGACGATTTCTCTTTCCCCCAAACCCGCTAGTTTGGGGGTCCCCCTGAGAAGTCGTCACCCGCCCATGTTTATCTCTTTGCTCTTTCAAAATGTCCTCGAAGTCTTCCAGGGTTTTGAATTCGCGGAAGACGCTGGCAAAACGGACATAAGCAACTTCGTTAACCTCGGCCAATACGTCGAGAACAGCCTCGCCAATTTGTCGACTCGTAATTTGATCGGTGCCATAGCCGTATAAAATGTCAGAGGCGCGATTGACGACCTCCTCGATCTCTAGTTCAGAGCCGAAAAACTTACCGACGCTACGCTTGACGGCCAAAAGAAGCTTGTCGCGATCGTAGATTTCTTTGTTGCCGCTACGTTTGGTGACGGTGAGTTGTGGCAACTCGATACGTTCGTAAGTGGTAAAACGACGGCCATCTGAAGCCTCCCGACGACGACGGATCATGGTCCCGTCTACGGTTTCACGACTTTCCAAGACTTTGCTATCACCTATACGGAAATGAAAGTCCATGGTTTTACCTCCTAATCTTTCTTCTTTTTGCCACGAAGACGCTCTCGCAGTGACGGCGGAACGTCCATATCATCATCACTGGTGGCCGGCTCTTCGTGAGCTGGCTCGCTTTTGATGGAATCCCACATGTTAGACTTACTCTCGACGGCAAAATTCTTGGACTCAAGTGCGGCTGGCTGCTCTGGCTGAGTAGCTGGAGTTTCCTCTGGAAGCGGTTCACTATAATAATCTGAATCAAAGCCAGTGGCAACAACGGTGACCACAATTTCGTCTTCGAGTTCCGGACGGATGGACGCGCCAAAGATGATGTTGGCATCAGGCGAGACAGAACCGGTAATTACCTCGGCGGCTTCTTGGACCTCACTCATGGACATATCATAACCGCCAGCGACGCTAAAGAGCACGCCACGGGCACCTTCAATTTTAACCTCAATTAGTGGTGATTCAACGGCCTGCTGCGCAGCGAGGACGGCACGATTTTCGCCAGAGGCGCGGCCGATACCCATAAGGGCGGAACCGGCATTTTTCATGACAGATTTAACATCAGCAAAGTCGAGGTTAATCAAAGCGTGCTCGGTGATGAGCTCAGAAATGCCCTGAACACCTTGCCTCAAAACATCATCGGCGATTTTGAAGGTCTCCAGCAAAGGCGTGCGAGGATCAATGGTCTGGAGCAAACGATCGTTGGGGATTGTAATCAGCGCGTCGACTTGACGAGCAAGTTTATCGATAGCAAGATCAGCATTGGCACGACGACGGGCGCCCTCGAACGTGAACGGCTTAGTAGCAACACCGACCGTCAGGATATCTTTCTTGCGAGACTCTTCCGCGACGATTGGGCCAGCACCAGAGCCAGTGCCACCGCCGGCGCCAAGCGTGATGAAAACCATATCGGCACCATCAAGAGCGCGGTCGATATCTTCGCGACCCTCTTCGGCGGCTTCGCGACCTTTCTCTGGGTCACCACCGGCGCCGAGACCTTTGCCAATGTGAACCTTGACGTCTGCCGTAGAGTGATGTAACGCTTGTGCGTCAGTGTTGATGGCCACAAATTCCACCCCAGTAAGGCCTACTTCTTTCATTCTATCAATTGCGGAGCCACCGGCGCCGCCTACGCCCACTACTTTGATGCTTGCTTTGCTTTCCACCTCTGTCGGTTTAACTTCTGGCATAATAATTCCTCGCTTTATATGCCATTAGTATACCTTAACTAAAGTGATTTTACAAGTCTAAAATTTAGAGAAAAACTTTTTGATAATGCCTGGAACTTTGGGGATTGCTAGCGGTTTCTTAGTCTTCTTGGTGTTTGTGGTTTGATAGTGAGAATCCTCGGCGGCGAGCAAGGCGAGCCCAACGGCCGTAGCGTACTCTGGCTTCGCGACAGCATCAGAAACGCCGCCAAGCCCTTGCGGGATGCCGACTTTAACCGCGGCCTCGAGTGCATATTTAGCAAAAATTTCAATGTCGCGCATTTTGGCGCCGCCGCCAGTGAGGACGATGCCTTCTGGCAAACGTTGGTCGTACTTGGCGGCTTTAAGTTTCTTTCTGACTTCAGAAAAGATCTCGTCAAGACGGGCTTTGACGACCTCTTCGACTTCTTTGCGATCAAAGGCGCGCTCGGCTTTCCCTTCCTTGCCGATACGGATAACTGGACTTTTGTCAGACTCAAAATCGCCGGTGACAAAGCGGACTTTGATTTCTTCGGCCATTTCGGGATCGATAGCGAGAACGATGGCGAGGTCGTTAGTGATGTTGCCAGAGCCAGCTGGGACAACGCCAACATACTGAAGGTCGCCTTCCTCAAAAACAGCAACTGACGTCGTGGCGGCGCCCATATCAACCACGGCAACGCCATTTTCTTTTTGGCGTTCGGTGAGAACGGCCTTTGCGGCAGCAACAGCGCTAGGGATGAGACGTTTAGCTTCAACGTCGGCGGCGAGAGTGGCTTTTTTGAGATTGTCACAGTTCGGGGTGAGCGCGGAAATAACATTCGCTCGCATTTCGAGACGGGCGCCCGACATGCCAAGTGGGTCCTTGATACCACCCTGACCGTCTAGGGCATATTCTAGAGGCACAACATCTAGAACATCACGATTGGCCGGGATGCGACCAGTAACCGCAACGTCTTCAACACGATCGAGGTCTCGATCGTCAATTTCGTGCTCGACAGTGCCAACGGCGATCATGCCCTCGGTCTTAGTTGAGAGGATTTGAGAGCCGTTAATCGAAACGTAAGCGTTCTTAATCTCAATGCCGCCCATGCGCTCGACTTCGCCGAGCATTTTGTCGATACTGCTGGCTGGGCCCGTGAGGTTGGCCGGGATGCCCTTACGCATGCCGGTGGATTTGTCTTCATTATAGCCTACGACTGCAATAGCGCCGTCTTTTGAGACGGTCGCGACTACGGCGCGGACATTTTCTGTGCCCACATCTAACCCTGTTACAAAGCGCTTATCGTTTTCCATGGTTTTATTATAGCATAAGCCTGTGAGATGTAAAGGAAAATGTCAGTGGGCGGTGCGCTCGGCTAGTCTGGGAGCGTGAGGACTTCATAGCCGTCTTTGGTAACCAGAATGGTGTGCTCACAGTGACAAGCAATAGAGCCGTCGCGCATTTTGACGGACCAATTGTCGCTCTTGTCGACG
>DGIF01000004.1 GCA_002393165.1 Candidatus Saccharibacteria bacterium UBA3829 | reverse complement strand
GCCCGCCGTGGTTTGTGGTGCATGGACATGATTTGGGGCTGCTCCATTGGTCGTGGAAGCGATATCTCGAGCGTAAGATTCGGGAAAAATACCCATTTATTGGGACGCCGGTGATGTTCTCGTACTATTCGGACGATAAAAAGGATATTTAAAAGCATGAAAATGATAGTAGGGCTAGGTAATCCGGGGGCGAGGTATAATTTTACGCGGCACAATATGGGGTTTCTTGCGGTGGATTTCTATGCGAAGCAACATGGGCTAGAGTGGAAAAACGAACTCGGGGCGCTGGCGTGCCGAGAGGGCGACACGTGGTTTGTGAAACCACAGGGATTTTACAACGCTAGCGGTCAGACGGTGAAGGAATTTGTGCGTTACTATAAGATTGATTTGTCGGATATTTTGGTGATTTGCGACAATTTTGATCTGGAGTTTGGGGTGCTAAGGCTCCGGTCCAAAGGCTCAGCTGGTGGAAATAATGGCCTGAAATCAGTGGATGCTGCGTTAGGAACTGCCGACTACCCGCGACTTAGGATTGGCACCAGTAATGATGAGGTGAAAATGAAACTTTCGGCGGTGGATTTTGTGCTGGCGCGCTTTACGAGCGAAGAGAAGGAACAATTGCCTGGCGTGCTCACTGCGGCGGCGGAAAAAATTGATGAGTTTATCGGGTAAGGTCATTTTTTGATACCAAAAAACCCTCAGGTAAGGGTGGGCATCACCTGAGGGTATTTTGGCCCTCTAACACATCTCTTTTGACACCGGGAGAACCCCGGAAGCGCGACCCACCTCACACAAATTGGGGCCCGCCGGTTAGAGGGATTGCTATGCCTTTGAAATTGGTCCTTTCAAAGTGGAGGTAATACTTATAAGCAACAAACCATGAAGAAATTTGTTACCTGAAAGGGTTTCAAAAGCACGCAATTTCTGCTATACTGAAATCAGTATAGCGAAATTATTAACTTATTTAGGTGCAGTGTGATACCTTTTTGTGTATCAACTGTCTCAATTATACCACAGGAGCAAAAATATGTCAATACTTTTTTCACACTTTTTTGAAAAAATCAACCAAATTGTACCTCTAGAGCGGGATTTTACAGAGGTGTTAGAGTCTATTGCGGTTAAGCCTAAAATGTTGTATTTTTATGGAAAAATGCCGAAAAATGTGGTAAAAAGTGGCCCTACCGGGGCGGCTAAGCGTCCGGAGCGGCCAAAAACGGTGGCGATTGTGGGGTCGCGGCATAACACGCGGTATGGTGAAGAGGTGGCCTATAAGCTAGCATATGAGCTAGGTCGGCGTGGCGTGGTAGTGGTGTCGGGACTGGCGTTTGGGATTGACTCGATTGGGCATCGGGGGTGCCTGGACGCTGGAGGCACGACCGTAGCGGTGCTGGGGACGGCGATAGGTCAGATTTATCCGAAGGCGCACACCGCTCTCGCGGTGGAAATTATTGAAAAGGGTGGCGCGGTGATGAGCGAGTACGCGCCGAGGGATTTGGGCGGTTTTGAGAATGCGCCGATGGCTCCAGGGGAGTACCTGGACGCGAATGGGCGGCGGACGGTAGCGCCAAAGAATGCTTTTTTGCAGCGGAATCGCTTGATTGCGGGGCTGGCGGACGTCGTGGTGGTAGTGGAGGCCGCTCTAAGGTCTGGTTCGCTCAACACGGCAACGCATGCCTTGGCGCAGGGGCGGGAGGTTTTTGCGGTACCGGGCAATATCACGAGCCCGTATTCTCAGGGGTGCAATAAACTGATCGCGCAAGGAGCGTTGCCGTATACAGAGCCGGACGATGTGCTAAGAATGTTGTTCCCGGAAGAGTATGTGAAAAAACAGCGTAAATTGCAGCAGATGGGGTTGATTGGTGACAGTGATACGGAAACGGTAGTTTTGCGGGCGCTGGCGGCGGGAGCGAGAAAGGGCGATGAAATTATGAAAGTGGCACAACTGCCGCCGGAGGTCTTTAACCAGACGATTACGATGCTGGAGATTAAATCGAGGGTGCGTTCGCTGGGGATGAATAGTTGGATGCTAAGTCAATCTTAGCTTGACGCATGTGATATTATTATATTATGGCAAAAAACTTAGTAATAGTGGAAAGCCCGGCGAAGGCGCAGACGATCGAAAAATATTTGGGGTCGGATTTTAAAGTGCTGGCGTCGGTGGGGCACATTCGGAAGGATACGAAAGTTGACAAAAATACTTTTGATGTGACTTATGAGGTGGATCCGGGGCATAGTAAGATTATTGCTGAGCTGAAAAAAGAGGTACAAGCGGCGGAGCGGGTGTGGCTAGCGACGGATGAAGACCGTGAGGGAGAGTCAATTTCGTGGCATTTGCTTGAAGTGTTGAAATTACCGAAGGACACGGCGCGGATTACTTTTCACGAGATTACTAAGTCGGCGCTCGAGAATGCGATTTTGCATCCGCGTACGGTGGATATGGATATGGTTTCGAGTCAGCAGGCGCGGCAGACGCTGGATATGCTAGTGGGGTATGACTTGTCTGATATGGTGCGGCGTAAGGTGCCGGGGGCGATTTCGGCGGGGCGAGTGCAATCGCCGGCTCTAAGATTGATCGTGGAACGAGAGCGGGAAATCGAGAAGTTTGAGAGTAAGTTTAGTTTTAAAGTGACGGGGCAATTTGTGGCGGATGGGGCGTCTTTTGTGGCGACCTATGACGGTAAGGCGCCTGAAAATGAAAATGACGCGAAGGAACTGATCGAGAAGCTGTCGAGTGAAAAGTTCGCCGTGGCGGAGGTGGAAGAAACGGAAGGATCGAAGGCCAACCCGGTGCCGCTGACGACGGCGGCGTTACAGATTGAAGCAAACGCGAAGCTGGGCTTTTCGTCGCGGACGACGATGAGTGCGGCGCAAGGCTTATATCAGGCGGGTTTGATTACGTACCACAGAACTGATTCGCTGAACCTTTCGGCGCAAGCGGTGGCGGCGATGGCAAAATACATCGAATCTGAGTTTGGCAAAAATTATTTGAAGACGCGAACTTTTAAGACGAAGGACGCCTCGGCACAGGAAGCGCACGAGGCGATTCGCCCGACCGATGTATTTCGGACGGCGGCTGGCAAGAATGATTATGAGCGGCGTTTGTATCAGCTGATTTGGGCGCGGACACTTGCAACGCAGATGGCGAACGCAAAAGTTGCGAAAACTGCGATCCGGATAGCGCCGACGGGTGCGCTCCAGAATCCCCTCGAGGGACAGTCTTCGGTCTTTGTTGCGAAGGGCGAGGTGGTGATTTTCGATGGTTTCTTGAAAGTTTATGGTAAGAGCAAGGACTTAGAATTGCCAAAGCTAGCAAAGGGCGACGGAGTGGACTGCGCGAGCCTAACGGCGAGGCAAACTTTTGCGAAGCCGCCGGTGAGGTACACGGAAGGTTCTTTGGTGAAGAAATTGGAAGAGTTGGGCATTGGCCGACCATCTACTTATGCTTCGATTATGACGGCGATTCAGGCGCGGAAATATGTCGAAAAAGGCGAATCTGAGGGGACAGAGCGTGAAATCGTGGAGCTCAAGGCAACACGAGGCAATGCTATGCGGACGATAGTAGAGGAAAAGTTCGGTGCGAATAAAGGCAAATTGATTCCTACGGCGATTGGCGAGTTAGTGTCTGGATTCTTGTGTGACAACTTCAAAAACATTGTGGATTATAAATTTACCGCGAATATTGAAAAAGATTTAGATCTTGTGGCGGCGGCGAAGTTGGAACGAGTGAAGATGCTGAGAGATTTTTATGGGCCGTTTCACGATACGGTGCTGGTTGCCAATGGTGTGGAAAGATATAACAACGCTAGGTTGCTAGGTCATGATCCAGAGACCGGCAAACCGATCTACGCTAAAATGGGGAAGACGGGCGGATTTATCCAGCTTGGTGATAATGAAAAGGAAGCTGGTGAAAAGCCGAGGTTTGTGCCTTTGCCAAAACGGAAGTCGATTAAGACGGTGACGCTTGAGCAGGCGCTGGCGCAACTATCGTTGCCAACTTTACCGCGAGTGTTGGGCAAAGCGCCGGATGGCGTGGAGTTGGTGGCGGCCAATGGGCCGTTTGGACCATATATTAAAGGTGGGAAATATAATATTCCGATGAAGGATTACGATCCGTACACGGTGACGCTAGAAGAAGCTTTGCCGCTTTACCAGAAGAAAGTGGACTCGATGATTGCAGATTGGGGAGAAGTGCAAATTATTAATGGGGCGTACGGGCCGTATGTCAAAGGTCCAGGCAGAAAAAATAATGTAAAAATCCCGGCCGACATAGATCCAAAAACTGTAACGGAAGCGATGGCGCGGGAGATGCTTGCGAATAAGCCGAAAGTTGCCGCAAAAACTAGGCGGGGCGCGCGGGGTAAAAGAAAAGTTGCAAAGAGTAGCAAGACGAAAAAATAATACACATGGTATAATGGAAATATGAAAAAATGGGTTTTAGTAGCGGCGGCTTGCGTGGTAGTGGGGGCGTTTTTGGGCAGCAGAGTGATGGCGGTTGAGGATGTGTCAAGCGAAGAAGTACCGGAGGCTAAAGTCGTAGCGGTACGAGAGCATTGTGACACTATTAAGGACGAGCTACGCGCGTTACAGCGTAGCGACTCGAAGGCGCGGGTTTACCTCGGGCGGTACTACGAGACAATTATTGGAAAGTTTATTACGCCGCTGAATGTAAGGTTGGTGGAGAATGGTTTATCATCTACGAGTTTTATTAATAATCAGAACGATTTTAACAAAACTCGGACGAACTTCGTGATTGATTACATTGAATATCAAAAGGGACTTGAAGAGCTGGTTGCGATGGATTGCAAAGTGGAGCCAAAGAAGTTTTATGAGAAGATCGTTAACGTGCGAGCGAGGCGGGCGGTGGTGGCTGAAGACGTGGTGCGATTCAGAAAACTGGCCGAAAGACATGTGGGGCTAGTGGAAGAATTGGAGGCAAAACTATGACGAGAGGTGGCCGAAACCTGGTGATACTGGGTGTAGCTTCGGTGGTAGTAGCATTTGTCACTACTGGAGTGTCGTTGGCACTGTATCATAATTCGGGGGACATTTATCTTGACCGTTCGCGCCCTGGATATTTACCGGATGAAGAAGAAATAGAAGACGAGCCAGTAGAAGAAGTTTATGTGTTGGAAAAGAGCGGTTTAGTAACGAAACAGATTCTCGATGAATATCTGGAGGCTTACGGGGTTGAGCTGGATGCCATTGATGCGTATAAAGACCCGTTTACAATGACAGTGCTTGAAGATGAAAAATTAGGCATACCAACAGAATAGGTCGGAGCCGGCCGGCGGTCGATAGCTTAGAAAGTCTTTATTTTGGCGCTGGAAGTGTGATATAATGGTTGTGTATAATGTCATTAAGTGAGGCGGCTATAATGCAAATTCAATCTACAAGGTGGATTAGCGCGGTTGCGTTGGCGTTGGTTGGCGCGACGGTTCTGTCTGGCGTGGGGCTTAGTGGCGCGTTTAAGAGTGAGACGCTGGCGGCGGAGTCGGCGGTTTCTACTGTATCGGTAGATATTGCGCCGGTGTGTTCAATGATCGCTAACGTGACATCGGTGCATGATGCGACTTTGGTGGCCGGATCGTATTCTGGCACGTACGTGGTTAATGGTGGTACGCCGTATGCTAATGGCATCGGATCCACGACGTTGACCGCGTTTTGTAACGACGCTAGTGGCTATGCGATTTACGCTGTGGGCTATACCGGTAATACGTTTGGCGATACCACGATGATTGGTAACACTAGTGGTCTCACGATCGCTACTGGTACGGCGACTTCTGGTAACACTTCGCAATGGGCAATGAAGTTAATAAAAGTCACGGACGGCTCAATATCGTATCTTCCGAATAATTTGACAATTGAAGGAGGGTTCGACAATTATCATACGGTTCCGAATGCGTACACGAAAGTGGTTTCTTATAGTTCGAGGACGGATGGAGCTAATGGCCTTGGCTCTAAGGTGATGACTACATATGCTGCCTATGTTCAGCCTGAACAAATTTCCGATACGTACGTGGGACAAGTGAAATATACATTGGTTCATCCTAGCACTAACGATCCGAACAGTTTTGTGGTGAATTTCTATGCCAATGGTGGCTCTGGTAGCATGACTAGCCAAAAGATTACTTCTGGGGTTGCTACGGCTTTAAATTCGAGCACTTTTACGGCACCGGCGGGCAAATTCTTTGATGGGTGGAATACGGCAGCGGATGGTTCTGGCACGTCTTATGCTAACCAGGCTCAGGTTACTGATTTGGCTGCGGGTGGTGAGACCATAGCATTGTACGCGCAGTGGGGCTTGTATATGCAAGGCGGGAGCGCCGTTTCCACTACGCTTCCGAATATAGGTGATACTACTACGGCTTATGATACGCGTGATGGCCAGGCATATACGATTGCTAGACTGGCGGATGGTAAAATTTGGATGACCAAGAATCTTAACATTGCTGGTGGTACGGCGCTCTCTTCGGATGATACGGATTTTGAATCGACCTACGTTTTGCCGACCGATTGCGGATGGACGGTGAGCAACAACAAACTGGTATTGCCGGCATCGAGCTCTTCTGGGTTTTCATATCCAGGGGCTGAGTGTGCGAGGCCGAATAACTCTCTGACACGTCATTACGCGTACGTTTATAATACCGGTAATAACACTAATAATTGTGAGACGTCTGGTTGCTATTCTTATTATTCGTGGGATGTTGCTACTTTAGGCTCTGGCAGAGAAATCGACGCTCCCGGCGTTGATGCTGAATACAGTGTTTGTCCTAAGGGCTGGAGATTGCCGGTGTCTGGTGGTCATGCTTCTAATTCTTACGACTACAAACGAGGTGACTTATATAGGCTCGGTACGGCTTATGGCGTTAATCTTGAGGGGCGGCTGTGGAGTACGACGTCTACGTTTTATGATAATGCCGGACCTGGCACGTTGCCGAATTTTATTTTGACGGGTCGCTATAAAAATGGTTCATTTGAGTATGGTGAATATGATGATTGGCTAGAGGAGACCTTTGGGTATGGATTTTATTTGGCTTCGACCACTGACGGCAATTCTGGAGGAATGAGCTCCCACTTGGTATTTGGTGAAGACTTTATGGGTGTTACTAGTAACTCTGGTTATGAAGGTTTTGCTGTCCGTTGTATTTTCAAAGAGTAGGTTTGTAACTAAATTAAGATTCAGCGGGGATGGGTTTTGCACGAGTTTTGCGCGAAGTATGATATAATGAGAGAATCTAAGCGAGGAAATTATTATGGCTGTAAGTTCTAAAAAAATCACCAAAGCTATTATTCCGGTGGCTGGTTGGGGCACAAGAAGATTGCCGATCACCAAGGTGATTGAAAAGTCAATGTTGCCGGTAGGGAATCGACCATTAGTGGATTACTCAGTGCAAGAGTTGATCAAAGCTGGGGTGAGGGATATTTATATGGTGGTGTCCAATGTCGAGCCGTGCCAGGTGCGAGCGTTCTATCAGGATAACTTGGCGCTCAATCGTTACCTAGTAGATAGGGGAAAATTTGACAAGTTAGAAAAGGCGAAAACTTTGCCAGAAGACGTGAAGATCCATTATGTGGCGCAGGACCCTTCATCTAAGTATGGGACGGCGGTGCCGGTCGCAATGGTGGTAGAAGAATTTAATATTAACGAGCCAGTCTTGGTGTTCATGGGCGATGACTTTATTTGGAATCCAGGCGGAGAGTCGGCGGCGGAGGCTTTGATGGCCGCAGTGAAATCACCGGATGAATCGGCGCTGTTTGCGATTGATCATCCGTATGAGGCGCTACTAAACGGCGGGGCCTTGACGATTGAAGACGAAAAAGTGGCAAAGATTACCGAGAAACCAAAACCGGAGCAAATTACTGGTTTGACTAGCGTGAGTAAGTATGTACTTTCGCCGAGGCTCTTGCAGGAGATTGTGGAATATGTGCATGAAAATGACTTTGGGCCGTTAGACCAGGAATATATGATTACGGACCCGTTTGCGAGCTATATTGCAAAGGGCGGCGTAATGCGCGTGGCACGAACTGATGGTGAATATTTGGATGGCGGGACAGTTGAGGGGTGGGTGCACGCAAACGATGTGGTGTGCAAAAAGTAGCTAAGCTTTTGACTGTTTTCGCTTAGTTGCTAACTTTTTTGCCATGCGTTCGAGTTTTCGAAAATCGATTTTGTTGGCGCGAGTCAGCGGCAACTCATCAAGAAAAACTATTTTGCGAGGAGTTTCGTAATCTTTTAACGTAATTTTACGTTTGCCGATATAAAATGGCTCGGCGGCGTTTTTGATGATTTTGCGGCGCGTGGTGTTATTTTTGGCGACACCGTTGTTTAGGACGACAAATGCGCAAGAGGCCCAGCCGAGTTTTTGATCCGGCATTTTAACGACGTAGCAGGATTTAATGATCTTATTTTTTGCGATGGCAGCACGGACAATTTCGTAATAAACTTTGGCTGGGATGGTGTTGATAAAGAAAGTGGCGCGGCCGACGAGCGTGATGAAGCCGGTTTCGGAAACAGCGGCGAGGTCGCCGGTAGTGATGAAGCGTTTACCCTTAATGTACTTAATTTTTTCTTCAGTGAGCTCTGGGCGGTTAAAGTAGCGGTTCAGGGTGTGCTTGCCGGAGACATGGAGGATGCCGGTCTGGCCGAAGCTGAGTTCGGTGCCGGTTTCGGGGTCAATGACGGCGACGTGGGCGCCGGGGACGACGCGACCGACGGTATCTGGGTGGTAAGTCGAGCCAACGGCGACGGTAATTGAACCGAGGCACTCGCCGACGCCGTAGCCATTGCACATTTTGACGTTGGCACCGTGTTTGCTAAAATACTTGACGACTCCTTCGGAGGCGCGTTTTTCGAGGCGTTCGCCACCCGAGATGCACATTCTGACGCTGGAAAGATCTTGGTTTTTAGGGATGAGTTTTGGGAGTAGCTCATAAAAGAGGGGAACGGTCTGAAGGACGCTGATGTCTTTGTCTAGGTAATAAGAGAAATTCTGGTCCGAAATGTCTGGCGTGAGGATGACGGAGCTGCCGCCGATAATTGGCGTCATGACGGAGGTCCAAAAACCGTAGGGGCAGTCGAATTTAACAAAAGAGAACCAGGTCTTGATATTTTTGTCCCACATTTTGATGCCGGAGGCGGCCTTGGAGAAAAGGGCGGCGGCGATGAGAGCTTTGTTGGTGAAAACCATTGGCTTTGGTCCGGAAGTGGAGCCAGAAGTGAAGGTAATAATGGCTTCGCGATTGCCGCCAAAGATGTTTTTCGGGACGCGGCCGGAGTATTTTTCAGCGATTTTGGTGATGGGCTGTTTGCCGAGGTGAATGTGGTCTAAGGCAGAGACCTCGATGACTTCGGTTTGTTCGTCGTCGGGATCGCCATTATCGATGAGATAACCATCAAGATTGATAACGTTTTCGATGGGCTTGGCGTCTTTTTTTAGTTCCCTAATGCGCTTGTCGTTATATTTATAAGTGACGACAAGTTTTGAATTAAATTCCTCGATGTAATGAATCAAGGTTTCGCGAGGAGTTTTTTCGTCAAGAAAGCTGACGATGGCGCCGATTTTGTTGGCGGCGAGGAAGATGAGGACATTTTCGTACATACTGCGACCGGTGGCGACGGTAATGATGTCGCCTTTCTTAATGTCAAGCGCCAGAAAGGCTCGAGCAAGAATTTCGCGATCATGCTTTAACTCACGACGAGTGAAATCGAATTCTTTTTGGTTGATAACGACTTGGTCCCAGTGACGAAAGCTGGAAACATTGTAGAGCGCAGAAATGCTAAGCGGCGGCACGATAGGATCTTTTTTTTGAGACTTGATTCTTAACATATGACCTCGGTTTGCCTAATTGTATCACGCTTATGGATTTTCGGGAAGCCTGTTGGGGCTGGCGATTGACTACATGATTAAGGTGGAGTATACTATAATAGTAAACATAAGCATAATTTTTGAAAGGATGAAATGGAACCAGGAAATAATATGCCAAATGCGATGCCGGCTGGCACGCCTCAGGTGACACCACCTCAGCCGACGCCTCAGCCGATGCCTCAAGCAGCGCCGGAGCAGATGACTCCGGGGCAGATAGTGGCGGAGCAGGTTGCGATAACACAGGTAGAGGAGCCAGCACCCACTAACTCGATGGTGGCGGAGCAGGAAACGCCGAAGAAAGGCCACGGAATGTTGGTTGGTCTGATTCTCTGTCTGCTGCTTGCGGCTGGTGGGATTGGTTTTGGTGTCTGGGCATGGATGGATGGAAATACGCAGAAGGATACGCTAAACTCGCAGATTGCAGAGCTTAAGAAGCAGAATAATGAATTAAGGGATAAACTAAATAGTAAGCCGGAAGTAGAAGAAGATGTAACGGTCGACGTGGAAACTGATAGTAATGTTAATACGACGGATTATATTTATGTGGGGGAGTGGGGATATAAAATTAAGATACCGGAAGGCTTGGATATGGTTAGTTATGCGTTGGAGCAGCATAATGATGGTGATTATGGGTTGACCACCACTCTTGCGGTATCTGGCGTAAGAGGTTACGATGGCAGATTGCCGGATTTTGCAAATATGAATAAAAATGTGGATGGTTTGTCAACTGTAATTAGGGTTCAGATTGGGACTGAAATATATCCAGCTTCGGCTCCAGTTCTTATTTTTTCTGATGATGAGTACAGTTATTATTGTTATAATCCGCAAGGTCGATATTCTGTTGGTGACGAAGAGATTGGGCTGGAAGATAGGACTGTGCAATTAATTCAGAATATGTTAAAAGATGCTGGGAATTGGTCAAAAATTTAAGTTGCAATAGATAGGATTTGTTGAATTAGCACTCTTGACTGAAGAGTGCTAATTTGCTACAATAGGGGTATTATGCAAGCAGAATTTAGTGAAATCATGAACCGTTTGTCTGAAAATGCGCGGTTTGCGCTACAGAAGGCGGATTATTTTGCAAAGAGATATAATAATGGCTACATGGGTACCGAGCATCTCCTAATGGGCATCATGGCGATGGACACTTCGACGGGCGCGAAAATGATTCGCGATGAAGGCGTGACGGTGGATGAGGTGGAAAAATCCCTCAACAAGGTCGCCGTGGAAGTGCCGGGGAGCGATATGGCAATGATGTCGCTGTCCGAGGCGGTGATTTTGACGTTCCGGATGGCGCAGAATTTTGTGAATGAGCAAGGCCTAAGCGTGATTGGGACTGAGCATATGCTGTATGCGCTGCTTTCGCAGCCGAATTCGCGTGCAGCGTTGATACTCCAGGGCCTCAAAGTGGATAATGATAAGGTGCTCGACGAGATTGAATCGTTGGTCGAGAAGCAGACTAAAGAAGAACAGTCGCGGGCCGAGAAGGCGAAATATGTCAAGAGTTCGAATTTAAAGTTCCTGAAGAAATTTGGTAAAGATTTGACGGAAGAGGCGAAGCTGGGGCATCTTGATACGGTGATTGGGCGCGAGAACGAAATTGAGCGCGTGGTGACGGTGCTGTCTCGGCGCACGAAGTCCAATCCGGTGTTGATTGGTGAGGCTGGGGTCGGCAAGACGGCGATTGTGGAAGGCCTCGCGATGCGGATTGTGAAAAACGAAGTGCCCGGGAATTTGATTGGTAAGCATATTTACCAAGTGGATTTGTCCGGTTTGGTGGCTGGGACGAAATTCCGCGGTGAGTTTGAGGAGCGAATTAAGGGAATTATCGACGAAGCAGTGGGCGATGACACGGTGCTATTATTTATTGATGAGATACATCTACTTTGCGGCGCGGGAAATTCGGAAGGTTCGATGGATGCGGCGAACATCTTGAAGCCGGCACTGGCGCGCAACCAAATCAATTTGATTGGTGCGACAACGCTAGATGAATATCGCAAAACGATCGAGAAGGACAAAGCTTTGAGCCGGCGTTTCCAGACAGTGATGGTGGAGGAACCTTCGGCGGCAGTGACGCTTCGGATTTTGAAAGGCATCAAGAAACATTATGAGAAGCACCACGGCGTGACGATTCCGGATGCGGCGCTTGAAACCGCGATTGTAATGTCGCAGCGTTATATTAATGATAGATTTATGCCGGATAAAGTGATTGATGTGATTGACGAAGCATCGGCGATTTGCAAGGTGGCGGCGGACAAAAAAGGTGGCGGCAAGTACAAGAAGATGAAAATCGAGTTGAAATCTTTGGAAGAGAAAATCACTGAAGCGGCGGAAGCGGAGAATTACGAAAAGGCGGCAGAATATAAAACCGAAGCCGCAAAACTGTCGAAAGAAATCAAGAAGCTTGAAAAGTCTGGCGTGAAAGAAACTGTGACGCCGAAACTTACGGAAGAGAATTTGGCGACGGCGGTGTCACTCAAGACTGGAATCCCGGTATCGAAAGTACATGGGTCCGAAATGAAGATGTTGATGGGACTTGAGGACGAGCTTTCCAAATCGGTAATTGGGCAAAAGGAAGCGATCGATGCGGTGGCGAAGGCAATTCGGCGCGGAAGGTCCGGCATTGCTGATCCGAGACGACCGATTGGTTCTTTCCTGTTCATGGGCCCGACTGGTGTTGGTAAGACGGAGCTAGCGCGGGTGATTGCGCGGGAGGTTTTCGGTGGCGAAAACGCTTTGGTGAAAATCGATATGTCTGAATTTGGCGAGAAGCATAATGTGTCGCGACTGGTGGGCGCGCCGGCGGGATATATCGGCTATGATGATGGTGGCAAGCTGACCGAAGCGGTGCGCCGGAAACCGTACTCGGTGATTTTGTTTGACGAGATTGAAAAGGCGCA
>DGIF01000046.1 GCA_002393165.1 Candidatus Saccharibacteria bacterium UBA3829 | reverse complement strand
GTTTGCTCAATGCTTGTTACGAGTTGAAGTTCACAGACTTTCAGCTCTTGTTCTCTCGCGACGGGAGTTTGTTGCTGCCTCAACATCTTGAGTTGGGGCATAATAGAGTCGCCACCGTCGGGAAGAGTAAACTGCCACACAAGATCACCCCCTTGTTGTAGTTTTTAGCAGTATACTCTAATTATACCACAACCTTTATAAAAAGTCAATAGCAAAGTCCTACTTTCTGATATCTTGCAAATGTGGTACAATGTAGTAGATGATTAAATTTACGATAATTACGCTGTTTCAAGAGGCGATTGAGCCCTATCTTAAGGCCTCGATGATGTGGAAGGCCGCAGAAAAAGGCTTGGCGGAGTTTAATTTTGTGAATCTCAGGGATTTTGGCCTGGGGCCACATAAATCTGTCGACGACACACCATATGGTGGTGGCGATGGGATGTTGCTGAGATGTGAACCGGTTTTTAATGCCATCGAATCTATCAAGGCTGTCAATCCGGAGGCTAAAGTGATTCTGCCGACCCCGGTCGGTGAAATTTGGGCCCAGGCCAGAGCGCGAGAATTCGCGGCCGACACGGACGCTCATTACATCATTCTTTGCCCGCATTACGAGGGTTATGACGAACGGATTTTGTCGATTGTGGATTACAAAGTCTCGCTCGGCAAATATGTGCTTACCGGTGGCGAGCTCCCGGCGTTGACCGTGATAGATTCGGTGGTGAGACTGATACCAGGCGTACTGGGCGGGGAACAATCAGCGGAGATTGAATCTTTCTCGGATGGCGATAACTTGGAATACCCGCAGTACACCAAGCCGGCGGATTTTCGCGGTATGAAAGTTCCGGATATCTTGCTCTCTGGTAATCACGGTGAAATCGCCAAGTGGCGTGCGGCGCATAGCGGAAAAGTCGAATAGTTTACTGTCTCTTATCGCGTATCTGGGGTGTGTTATAATGTGAGGTATGGATTTGTTTGAGGGCGTGGAGAGTCTGAAGGGGATCGGTCCAAAGCGGGCTGAGATCTTGAAAAAAGCCGGTATCCGAACGCTGCGCGATTTTTTCTATAATTTGCCGCGAGACTACGAAAACTATCAGGCCGCGACTTCGATTGCCGAAATGCGGCCCGGCAAGGTGGTGGTGCGCGGAAAAATTTCGGAGCTTAGAACTCGGCGAGCTAGACGGCGCAATCTCAGCATTACAGAGGGCGTCGTGCTAGATGATACTGGCGCGGTGCGAGTCGTGTGGTTTAATCAGTCATACCGCGCGCGGCAGTTCGAGCCGGAAAAAGAGTATTTTTTCTCCGGAATGTACGAAATGAAAAATGGCCGCTGGCAGTTGACGGCGCCGTCGGCAATGCTGGCGGCAGACGTGGACCCGTCATCGTCGCTAAATCCCGTGTACGTAGCCCACGGCAAAATCACTTCGCGGGATTTTCGGCGGCTTTACGCGGCGGCGAGGGATAAATTCGCAGAAATACCAGACTTATTGCCTGGCGTTCCGGCCGGCAAGCGAAGGGAAGAGTTGTTCACAGCACATTTCCCAGAGACGATGGCGGACGCAACAAAGGCACGAAAGTATTTAGCTTATGAGGAATTGTTTGAGCTACTACTCGCGGCGCGATTAAATCGCCAAGAAAACGAAAAACTACGGGCGGAAATAATTCCATTTCCGGAGGCAAAAATCCGGGCCTTCGTGAATGCGCTGCCTTTCAAGCTGACCGGGGCGCAAAAACGAGCCACTTGGCAGATTTTTCAGGATATGGGAAAGCCGACGCCGATGAATAGGCTGTTGCAGGGCGATGTCGGCTCTGGAAAGACTATGGTGGCGGCACTGGCGACGTATGAGGCGACGCTGGCGGGCGGACAGGTGGCGATTCTGGCGCCGACTGCGATTTTGGCTGCACAACATTATGAGAATATCGGGCCTCTGCTTGGCAAGTTTGGAGTGCGGACGGCTCTACTGACCGGCGCGACTAAACACAAGCCGGAGCTCAAAAAGCAGATCCGGGCCGGCGAAGTAGACGTCGTAATTGGGACGCATGCACTGCTGACCGACGATACGGAATTTGCGCAACTTGCACTCGTAGTAATTGATGAGCAACACCGGTTCGGAGTTGGGCAGCGGCAAAAGCTGATGCTAAAGTCGCCCGCCGGACTCGCGCCGCACCTCTTAGCGATGACGGCGACGCCGATTCCACGCTCGTTGCAGCTGACCATCTTCGGCGATCTAGACGTTTCGATACTGGATGAGCTGCCGTCCGGGCGACAGCCGGTCACGACTAAGATTTTGACCGAGGTGGAGACGAAAAACGGGTTGTATCCGGAAATGTTGCGCGTTTTAAGCCTGCCGCCGGATACAAAAAAACACGGTGCTAAGGCCCACGGGCAACAAATTTATTGGATTTGCAAAGCGATCGAGGATGGAGACGGCCGAGAATCCGAACTAACGTCCGTCAAAAAACGGGCGCGCCGGCTAAGTGAAGTTTTCCCGGACAAAGTGGTGGAGTTTTTACACGGAAAAATGAAGCCGGCGGAAAAAGACGCCGTGATGGCGCGATTTAGCGCTGGGGAAATCGACATTCTAGTTTCAACAACGGTGGTGGAGGTGGGGGTAGACGTGCCAAACGCGACTCTGATGGTGATCGAAAACGCCGAATCCTACGGGTTGGCGCAGTTACATCAATTGCGCGGTCGGGTCGGGCGAGGAGCGTCGGCGGCTTTTTGCTATCTTATCACTACTGGCGATGCGCGCCCGTCTCGGCGTCTCTGTGAACTTGAAAAATCGTGCGATGGTTTTTATCTCGCGGAGGTTGACCTGAAGTTACGCGGGCCGGGCGAAATTTATGGTGCTTTGCAACATGGGGCACTAGACCTCAGAATCGCCTCGCTCACCGACACGAAGCTGATCGCTCAGGCGCAAATTGGCGTGAATGAGTTTTTGCAATCTGGAGAAAATATGTTAAAATATCAAGAGTTGATGGCTGGGATTAAGAAATACCAGCAGCTGACAACACTAAACTAGGAGAGAAATGGGCGAGCTAAAAATTACCAGCGGAGAGTTCAGGGGCAGAAAGATTAAAACCCCTGGCGACAAGACACACCCGATGGGCGAGCGCGAGCGGTTGGCATTATTTAATATGCTGGCTGGCGAGATAAGTGGAGCCACGATTTTGGATGCCTACGCCGGTAGTGGTGCACTTGGAATTGAAGCTCTGTCTCGCGGGGCAAAGAAAGTAGTTTTTGTAGATAATAGTCGCGCAGCGATACGGACGATTAACGAAAATTGCATCCTACTAGGCGTGTTAAAGGAAAAAACTGCGTTTTGCTGCAAGCCCGTGGCAGATTTTTGCGGTGGCAATGCGCAGGCTCAGAATGCAAAAGATTCGCCTAGAATAACAGCGGAGCCTGAGGCGTTTGACCTCATCTTGGCAGATCCGCCATATGACAACTTCGATGCCCCGGGGATCCGCGAGCTAGCTCATTGTCTCCGACCCGGCGGGATACTTGTCCTGTCCCACCCGGGAGAGGCACCAGAAATACCTGGTCTGATGCTAGAAAAGACCCGTTCGTATGCGGCAGCCAACATCTCAGTTTATCAAAAAGGCCCAAAATGAAGAGTCCAGTTTACGGGGGTACAACAAGCTTAAGTACAATATATTCTTGCTTTTTTAGCAATTGTGTGATATAATGGGGGTATAAGGAGTTTTATTTTGTATGTATAATCAGGAAGCTGAAAAGAAGCAGCGCCATAAGTTACTTGCTATCGCAGGTGTGATGGTGGCGGTGATTATTTTGTTGATCGCTGGCATCATAATCGTGGCTAACCATAAGAGCGGAAAGAAATCCGACGAAAAGCCAGGCGCCGAGTTCTCCATCGTCGAGAGCGACAAGTCGAAATCTACGGAGTCCGATAAGACAAGTGACTCTGAAGACAACGACAAAAGTGCGTCAACTACGGACACGGACGCTAGCAAGGAAGACAAATCGCAGGATTCTCAGAGTGAGAGTGACAAGAAAAGCGATTCTAGCATCGGCACGATTTCAGCTAAAACCAGCGACAGCAGCAATGAATCCGCGACCGATTCTAAGTCTAGCAGCTCTAGGAACACCACTCATGATGAATCTAGCGATCGTGTCATTATGACCACGGACGAGACTTTGCCACAGACTGGCCCAGAAGACCTGTTGCCACTCGCGCTAGTGCTTGGCATTGTCGCTACGGTTGCAACCGCAGTCGTGATGCGCAAGAACAAACGCTAATTTGTTTTTGAATACCGGATTGGCCTACCCAATCCGGTATTTTTGTGGTATAATTAACCCGTCGTTTGCCAGGCGTCTGGCGAGCGGAAGTGCCCGTGTGGTGAAATTGGTATACACGTATG
>DGIF01000049.1 GCA_002393165.1 Candidatus Saccharibacteria bacterium UBA3829 | reverse complement strand
CATTATATCATAAGCATTAAGATTTGTCAATAGCATGAAGCATTCGGTCGAGGAGGTACAGCTAAAAAATGGTGCAAAGGGCCTTTTGATAGACATCCCTGGTGCTACGGTGATGGCAACCAGAATTGAATTTCGGGCCGGGATGATTTTTGCAAAAAATCATGATATTTATGAGCTGCCGCATGTAGTGGAGCATTTGGCGTTTGGCGCGAATGCGAAGTTTAAAGATGAGCAGGAATTCGAGGCGGAGTTTACCAAAAATGGCGCGTACCATAACGCATGGACTTCGGATGTTTCGGTGTGCTACGAGACGGAGTGTGCGGATTTTGAGTGGGATAGGATTATGGAGTTGCAGAAAGTGTCGATTTCGGAGCCGAAGTTTAACGAGGAAGAACTGAAGAGCGAGAAGGCGAATGTGCGAAGTGAGCTGACCGGGTATATGAATGATTATTACCGGTTGCTTTGGCCGCGGGTGCAGCAGGCGGTGGGGGAGGACGTATTGGATTTGGCGCAGCGGCGGGAGACGATTTCGAATATTGAGCTCAAAGACATTCGCGAGCACTATCGGCGGACACATACGGCGAAAAATATGCTGTTTGTGATCGCTGGGAGAGTGAAGGGGCGGCGGCGACGGATTATTCGCGAGTTGGAGAGCTGGCCGCTCAGGGAGGGTGAAAAGTTCGAGATTCCGTTCGCGGATTTGCACTCTGGCGAAGTGGTGTCGATTCGGCGAAAAGATGCATCGAACATCACCTTTGGGTTTTCGCTGGTGACGCCGCGGCATTTGGCGCCGGAAGAGGCGTTTGCGATGAATTGTTTGAATCATATTTTGAACGGGACAATGAATTCGCGGATTTTTGGGCAGGCGAGGAAGCGAGGGTTGGTTTATGGGATGGGTAGCTCGCTGGCAAATAATGTGACGAGCGCGTATTGGGATTTTGATGGCGAAGTGAACGTGGAAAATGCGGATGAGCTATTCTCGTTGATCCAGGAAGAGATGATGCGGGCATTGAACGGCGAAGTGTCGGAAGCGGATTTTGAGGCGGCGAAGTCATATGCACTGGGGCGGTTCCAAATGGGAGCGCAGACGCCATCGCAGATCGCGGATTATTACATGGAAAATTATTTCGTAAACGAGGCGATTTCGCGATATGATGATATGCCGAATTTGATTCGCGGAATTGATCGGACTCAGGTGATTGAGCTGGCTCGAGAATTCGCGGGGAGTGGGATTAGGGGTTTTGCGGCGGTATCGTCGGTTGAAAAAGCCGTGATTTCTGGGTTAGAGACGAAGTTGAACTTCTAAACGATGTCAAATGGGAGTTTGCCGTAGCCCGGTAGGCGGTGCGCGTAAGCCCAGCGTAGTTCGGCGATGGATGCGACACATTCAAATGGCTTCATGACGTTGTCGACGCCGAGGAGGCCCTTGAAAGTTTCGGCGAGCGATGGGTCGGAAAATAGGTCGCGGCCGAATAGTTTTAATTGCTCTTCGTATGGCACGAATGGCGCAAAGAGCAAGTAGGAGTTGGCGCATTTGGCGCAGTTGCCACACCATTTAAGTTTGCGGTTGTCGGCGTTTTGTTTATAATTGGCGACATTGCAAGACGAGAAACTGTGGCCGTATTTTTGCCAGCATTTTTCAGCAAATTGACGGGCGATGTCGAGCTCGCTGAAATCGGCCAAGATTTCGTCGAGCTTGATGCTGGTAGTAATATGGCGCGGTATGTAATCTTTGAGGAGGTCTTGGGCCTCGGCAGTCTTTGACCATTGATGGTTGACTGGGAGATCGTCGATGTAAGCGTGCGGTTCGATGCCTTCACGGCCGATGCCGAGGATGATGCGGTCGCAGCCGGTTAGAATGGCCTGAATGCAGGCGAGGGATTCGTTGATGAGGGTGACCGGGACGTGGCCGTTGAGGCCGCCGGCGGCTTTGAGATTTGGCACATCAACGAAGCGGCGGATGACGATTGGACTAAAGTCGTCGAGAATTTCTGGTATGTAATCTGACGATGTGATATAGGCGGCGCGTGGCGACTTGTCAGCTAACATTTCGTAGACAAGTAGGGAATCTTTGCCGCCGCTGACTAGGACTAGCGGGTGCGGAAGCACATTGGTGACACCGGGGCTAGCTATGGTGCTGTCGGAGGACTCGAACTTGACAAGATCGGCCCTGGTGAGATGATTTTCGAAGGCAAATTGGCCGAGGCCTTCCTGGTAGATCTTGTTGAAGAAGGCTGCCTGGTCGGCAGAGAGTGCCTTTGGTATGTTGACCGAGGTGGTGGGAGCGACTTTGTAATAGGAGGTGCCGATGACGATGAATGCAAAAAAGAGGGCAGCATCGAGTACGGATTGATTATAATCTACCTCGGCTGGCGCAAAAGAGGCTTTTTCGGTGAAGAAGATGTTGTTTTTGCCTTGATAGCGAAAAGTGGCTGTAGCTGAGGCCTTATCAAATTGATAATCTAAAAATGTAAACATTTATAATCCTTTCACAATTTCTTTAAATTTGTCGCCGCGTTCGTAAAAGTTTTTGAACATATCAAAACTTGGAGAACCTGGGCTGAGCAGCACGATGGCGTTCGGCGAACCGGATTGCTCAGCGGCCGATTTGGCATTGAGCACGGCATCTTCCAGGGTGTCGCAGATGGTAAATTTGTCTGGAGACTCGCCGTCGGTGAGTTTGAACTTGGTTTCGCCGATAAAGAAGGCTTTACCGAGGTTTGGTGCGTCAAAAATTGTGTGTTTAATTGGGGCGAGATTGAGCCCACGGTCTTTGCCGCCAGCGATAAGAAAAATTTTGTGGTTCGGAAAAGCTTTCAGTGCGACATCGAGTGACGGATAGGAGGCAGAGAAACTGTCGTCGTAATAATCTATGCCATTGACGGTCCGGACAAATTCTATGTGGTGGGGGAGGCCTTTGAACTCTGCGAGAGCTAGTTTGATCTTATCGTAATGATGTGCGATGAACTCGTCGATAGGTTGGTTGTAAAAAGCTGCGACGGCCAAGATGGCGGCTTCGGCGTTTTCTTTGTTATGATCGCCTGGCACGGTGAGTGCGGATAACAACTCGGTTAGCTGTGAGGATTTTTTATCGTTTGGGTAGGAGTGCTTGATGGCGGGACTTTGGCTTGCGATATGAGCCGAGTTGGGATTATTCTTGAAATAAACGATATGGTCATTTGGGGATTGGTACTTTGCGATGTGGCTCTTAGCCGACACATAGTCGTCAAAATCATAATGAACGTTTAGATGGTCCGCCTCAATGCGAAGTACGACGGCAATGTGGGGCGACTTTTCAAGGTCCCAGAGCTGGAAGCTGGACATTTCATAAACTACGATGGACTTTTCGTTTAGGTGATCGAGAATGCCGATGGCTGGGACGCCGATGTTACCTACAAGCTTGACGTCTTCACCTAAAGCTTTTAAGATTTGGGCGATTAACGAGCAAACTGTACCTTTGCCCTTGGTGGCAGTGACGCCGATGATTGTACAGGGGCAATGGTCGAAGAAGTATCTTGTGATGCTAGAACCATTTGGCAAGTGGAGCGGTGGGACTGATGGACTTCTGAAAACTAGGTCGTAAGACGAAAAATCTTTTTGGCGGATTTCATCTAGTGTGAATTTGTCAAAGATATCACATGCTAGATTGTCATAATGCTCGCGAAAGTATTTTTCGGTGGCTTGGCCTTCGACGCCATAGCCGAGTAAAGCGATTTTCATAGATTCATTTTATCATAAAAACAGCCCCGAAGGGCTATTTTTATTGTGTGAGGTACCAAGACAAGTCGCGCGAGTTGAACTCGAGCCGCAGCTTTTCCCGGCCGACTAATACGTCGAAGATATGAAGTGCCACCTCGCCCGCGAATTTAATCTGGGTTTGGAGGAGTTCGGTAATTTCGGTTTCCGACTCACCCTGTCGCCGAAAAGTAAGCGGCTGACAGGGGGTCATTTCGTAACCGAAAAGTGCCATTACTTCGACCCTCTCTAGTTTGTTTTTGTTAAAGTTTTTCATAAATTGACTCCTGATTAGTTGATAAGAGCCATTTATGTGAGCCTAATTTATTGGCTCATAGTTGTGAGTATAAATGACAATGCTCGCAACCTTTAACTTTTCTCTTTACCAGTGACCGAAGTTTAGTAAGAGATACTAATATTTTAGCATAAAAGTGATAATTTTTAAAGTTGCCCGCTTAATGCTAGAGGTTTATTGTGCTGGTAAAATATGTTATTATATACAACATGATTTGGGATGAATCGCCAAAGCCGTTTTTGGTCTTAGCGCCGATGGAGGGCGTGACAGACGTGGTTTTTAGACAAGTCGTAGCACGTGCGGCGCGACCAGATTTGTTTTTTACGGAATTCACTAACGTTTCGTCATATGCTTCAGACAAAGGCAGAGCGAATGCTTTGGAGCGGTTAGAAATTGCGCCTTCGGACACGCCAATTATCGCGCAGATTTGGGGAAAAAATCCGGAACATTTCGCTGCATGTGCGGCGGCTCTGGAGTCTTTGGGCTTTTCTGGTGTGGACTTGAACTTTGGTTGTCCAGATAAAAATGTAAACCGGACTGGCGGTGGTGCCGCGATGATTAAAACGCCGGAGCTGGCGGTGGAATGTTATCGCAATGCGAAAGCACACACGAATTTGCCGGTGTCGATTAAGACGCGGCTTGGTTGGGCGAACGTGAATGAATATCGTGATTGGTTGTCTACGTTATTGACCGAGCATCCGGCGGCATTGACGGTGCACCTTCGCACTAAAAAAGAAATGAGCAAAGTGCCGGCGCATCATGAATTAATCCCAGAAATTGTTAAACTTAGGAATGAAGTTTCGCCAACAACGAAGTTGATTATCAATGGGGATGTTCGCGACCGTCGGTATGCGCTGGAGCTATATAATAAGTATCCCGGAGTGGATGGTTTTATGATTGGCCGGGGCGTATTTCAGAATCCGTATTGTTTTTCGGATTACATTCCAACACGTAAGGATTTAATGGATTTGTTAGATTATCATTTGGATTTGTTCGAAGAATATTCCGCTTTGCATCGCGTATCGTATGAGCCACTGAAACATTTTTTCAAGATCTATGTGAATAATTTTCCAGGCGCTTCGGCTTTTAGGGCTGAGTTGATGGAAACGCATAACGTAAAAGAAGCTCGCGAAATTATTTTATTGTATAATAAATAGCATGCAAGAATTGAAGAAAAAATTGGAAGCGTTGGCGGGAGAATTTTGGAAGGTTTATGAAAAGTTAAAGATCTCGGAAAAGTTGGAGTTGGTAAATGAACTGGAACGCGAAGTGGCGGAGCCTGAGATTTGGCGAGACGTCAACGTCGCCAAAGAAAAAAACCAAGAGCTAGCGAAGCTAAGCGATGAGGTGCAGCCGTGGATGGTTTTGAAAACACAAATTGAGGACATGGAAGAGCTGCTCAAGATGGCGGATGAAAGCCTGAAGGTTGAGATGGGTGAGCAAATTGCGGCGATGGAGGAAAAGCTGGTTGAGCTAAAGAAGGCACTAAGGTTTACTGGCCCATATGACGGAAGTGATGCGATCCTTAGGATCACTTCCGGTGCCGGTGGAACGGAGGCAATGGATTGGGCCGGGATGCTTGAGCGGATGTATTTGAGGTTTATCGATCGCGAAGGCTTGAAGGCGGTATTGATCGAAAGAGTGGAGGGTGAAGAGGCCGGCATTAAAACGGCCGTGTATGAGGTGACGGGCGCAGCAAAAGATTACAGTGGGGCTGGGGCATATGGCGTGTTGAAGTCCGAACATGGCGTGCACCGTTTGGTGCGATTATCGCCGTTTAATGCAAATAATCTTAGGCAGACTTCGTTTGCGTTGGTTGAGATCCTTCCGGTAATAAAAGTGGATACGGAAGTAGCAATTGACGAAAAAGATTTAAGGATTGACGTTTATCATTCTGGTGGGCATGGTGGGCAAGGCGTGAACACGACGGATTCCGCGGTGAGGATTACGCACCTTCCGACCAATACGGTTGTGGCGATTCAAAATGAACGGAGCCAACACCAAAACAAGGAAAAGGCGATGGAAATCTTGCGCGGGAAACTGGCTCAAATGCAAATGGAACAACATGCAACGAGTTTGTCGGAGCTGCGGGCTGGCGAGTCGGCGGGTTGGGGTCAGCAGGTGCGAAATTACGTAATGCAGCCATACCGGCTGGTGAAAGATACCCGTACTGGCTGCGAGACTTCGGACACGGAAGCGGTGCTAGATGGGCGAGTGGACGAGTTTATCGATGCATATTTGGAGCTTTAAGAGCTATAAAATATGAATGAAAATATGGGTGGAGTGCTTGCGCAAAAATAAAGCGCTGTGATATAATGGTTACGTATAATCTTAGAGTTAAGTTGGCATGAACAAGCATTTGTATAAGAAATTCGTTAGTGCTGTAGCGTTGGTGCTAGCTTGTGTTGTCGTGGCGCTTGGATTTAAACTTAGCGGCGGTTGGATGGAAAGTGCGCAGTCCAAGTCTGCATCGGTATCTGTAACACAAGTGACGGTCTCATCGGCGTGTTCCATGACGGCGAATGTTACCTCGACGCACCATGCAACATTGATACCGGGAGTATATTCTGGGGCATATACAGCTGACGGCGCTACGCCGTATGCCGACGGGATTGGTTCAACTACGCTAACGTCTTTTTGTAATGACAGTGACGGCTATGCTATTTATGCTATTGGCTATACTGGCGAAACGGATGGAGTTAATACGATGATCGGTGATGCAACTGGGCTTACGATCGCGACCGGTACGGCGACTTCTGGCAACACTTCGCAGTGGGCGATGAAATTAGCGAAGGTCACGGACAGTTCCACGTCATATCTCCCGAATAATCTGACGATCGTAGATGGATTCGACGCTTTTCATGCAGTACCGAATGCGTATACAAAAGTCGCCTCATATTCTTCACAGACCGATAGTACTTTTGGGCTTGGTTCAAAGTTAACAGCTACGTATGCGGTCTATGTGCAGCCAGATCAGACGGTAGATACCTATGTCGGCAAAGTCAAGTACACTCTCGTCCACCCAAGTACCAACGACACCAGCAGCTACATAGTGAACTTTTACGCTAATGGTGGTACTGGTACTATGAACAGCCAGAAGATTACTAGAGGACAAGCTACCGCCCTAACCTCTAACTCCTTCACTGCCCCAACTGGTAAAACATTCATCAGCTGGAACACTGCTCCAGACGGCAGTGGTACGTCCTACGCTGATGGTGAGCAAGTCACTAACCTAGCTGATGCTGGTGATACTATTACGCTTTATGCACAGTGGGGGACACTATATGATGTAGTTGCCAGTATGAGCAAGGGTAAACAGACTGCCGCTCAGCTCCAAGCCGCTATCATCGTCCCAACCTCGGCAGACCGCTTGCAGGACACCTCCAATTCCGGCGTCTACGAATACGATCCAGCTGTTTTCGGTGTTGCTAGTGACGCTTCTAACGATTACAAAATCTACTACTACCGTGGAGTTCTAGAAAACTCCACTAGCTCCTATGGCTCAAATGGCAGTGCCGTTACTTATCCAAATTATGTCATCCTCCAATCCGGCAGTAGTAAAGCTACCACTGACACCTGCTGGCGCATTGTCCGTACTACTGGCTCCGGTGGCGTAAAGATGATTTATAACGGCAAGTGGACTGGTTCTACTTGCGCAAATGTTAGGACTGATGTGCAACTTAATAGCATGGCCTTCAGCGGTGATGGCTCCACCAATAGGCAGATCGTCCGCGTGGGCTACACCTACAACCGTACTTATGCCACCAATACTGCGCAGTCTGGCACTATCGCTCAGATTTTCGGCACTAACTCTGATCCTTCAGTAAACAATACTCGTTCATCTGTCAAAACCTACATTGAAGATACTTGGTACGCAAACAACATGACCGCTTGGACTAACATCCTAGAGCCTAGTGCTGGTTATTGTAATGACCGGACCATGAATACGACTATGAACTGGACTTCTCCACTCGCTGAATCCTCTACCATCGCCGCTACTTATGGCACTTCTGGTGTTCAGACTTACTACTTTGGCGTTTACCCTAGGAACTACAATAGTGCTCAACCACCATCTCTTACTTGTGCCAAATATAGCACCATAGACAGAAGTGTCGTAGACCTCTATCGCTACGTAGCAAATAGTGCTGGCGTAGGTAACGAACTTAAATATCCAGTCGCACTTCTTGCTGCTGACGAGATCTCTTTTGCTGGGTCTGGCAAAATTAATGGTGACAATGGCTCATCTAGTAATTTTTACTCTTTTCTTGGATCTGGTTCATATTTTTGGTCACTCTCTCCACTTGATCGCCAATCGGACGGCAAAGTGAGCGAGTCTATCTTGTATGAGTATGGTAGCATTAATGGCGGCATTATGGACAACATTGGTGGCGTGCGCCCCGCTATTTCTCTCGTCTCTGGAACTATTGCCACCTCTGGTTCTGGTACTGCAACCGATCCGTGGGTGGTGATGGCGCCGTAAGAAAATAATTTTTGATCGGAACTATAAAAATATTGAACATTTGTGAAAAGTATGCTATAATGGCAGGGTTAGTCCTAGACATAAGGATAGGTCTGTTATTTCACGGACAGAAACCAGCCTAAAAGTCTAGTTTTAATAGTGTCGTTTTGTCTGTTGTACAGAGACAAAACTGCACGAGCGCCTTACAGGGGCGTAAGAGCCGCTAGTAGAGTCTAGTGGCAGGAGTTAAATATAAAGGAAAGGAATAGAATGCAAGTCATTCTCGGCACCAAGATTGGTATGACCCAGATTATCGGTGAAACGGGTGAAGTTACGCCAGTAACCATCCTACAAGCCGGTCCATGCACGGTGACTCAGATAAAAACTGTCGAAACCGACGGTTATAATGCTGTGCAAGTGGGCTATGGTCAGGGTAAGAATCTGAGCAAGTCGGTCGCTGGCCACGTAAAAAAGGCTGGTGAAAATACAAATCCTAAAGTCCTGAAAGAATTTCGTGTTGAGGAAATTCCGGAAGGCATGAAGCTAGGTGATGCTCTCACAGTTGAGAGCTTTAAGCTTGGCGACAAGGTGGCCGTGACGGGCACGAGTAAGGGTAAAGGTTTTGCTGGTACAGTGAAGCGGTGGAACTTCCAAGAATCTCGTAACACGCACGGTTTTAAAGGTGACATTAGGAAAGTCGGATCAATCGGTTCGATGTATCCGCAGAAAGTCTGGAAAGGCAAGCGGATGCCTGGTCGCATGGGACACGACACGGTGACGGTCAAGAATCTCGTTGTTGCGTATATCGACGCGGCGAATAACTTGATTGGGCTGAAAGGCGCTGTGCCGGGTCCAAAGAAAGGTATTGTAAGCGTGGAGGGAGAGGAGTAATATGGCTACTTTAGATAAAGACATTTTCGGTCTCTCAGTTGAGAATCACGAACTTGTGAAACTCGCTTATGATGCATATCTTGCCAATTCGCGTTCGTCGCACGCCAAAACTTTGAAGCGTGGCGAAGTAAGCGGCGGTGGCAAGAAGCCATGGAAGCAAAAAGGTACTGGTCGGGCACGTTTTGGTTCGACTCGCAACCCGATTTGGCGCCATGGTGGTGTGGCCTTCGGTCGCACCGGTGAAGAAAACTTCGCCAAGAAACTTAGCAAATCAGCAAAGCGGATTGCCGTTCGTCAAGCGCTTTCAATGAAGAATGCCGACAAGGCAGTGATTGCGATTGAAACGTTCGCTTGTCCTAAAGGTAAGACTAAAGAAACAATTGAGATGTTGAAAGCCAACAAGATCAACGAGAATGAGAATGTGCTCCTGGTCGTTTCGGTGAAGGATGAATTAGTATTGCGTGCTACGCGCAACATGGCAAATCTCAAAGCAGTTCGTCCGTCGTATCTCAATGTTTTCGACATCATGAATGCCGATAAAGTTGTGGTTACTGAGAAGGCTTTGCCGATGATCAAAGATTGGCTAATGGGAGAGGAGAAGTAACATGGCAAAGCAGGAACAAACCAAAGTCAAACTCCATCTCTTGGAGCCACGCGCAACTGAGAAAAGCTATATGGAGCAAACTAAGCGAACGTATGTTTTTCCAGTCAAGTGCGGAATGGGTAAGCAGGAAATTGCTAAGCTCGTAGAAAAAGAATTTAACGTAAAAGTGACGGATGTAAGAACTTTGATTCGCGATGGTAAGAAAACAAAATTCAGCAAGGGTAAGCATGCTTATCCTGGTATTACGCATCGTCAGGACAAAAAGTACGCATACGTGACGCTTGCGGAAGGCAATTCGATTAAAGTTTTCGAGGAGCCAGAAGATAATAAAACCAGCGCAAAGGATGCCAAGGCGGACAAAAAAGCTGAAAAGAAGACCGCGAAGGCAGACAAGAATGCAGGTAAGGAGAATAAATAATGGCTATTAAAGCATATCGCCCGATTACGCCGGCGCAAAGGCAGAAGACGACCGAGGATTACGATCAAATCACGACCGATAAGCCGATGAAGTCACTTCTCAAGGCTAAAAAGCAACAAGCGGGCAAGAACAACCAAGGTCGCATCACGGTGCGTCATCGTGGCGGTGGTGTAAAACGACACTATCGTATTATGACCTACAATTTGCCGAAAGATTTGACGTTTACGGTAGAAGAAATTGAATATGACCCGAATCGCTCGGCGCGAATTGCGCGAGTGAAGGACCAGAACGGCACATATTATTATGTGTTGGCTGATACCAAGATGACGAAGGGAGCAACTTTTAAGACTGGCGAAGAAGCGGAAGTTGAAGATAGCAATCGACTAAAGCTTGAAAATATCCCGGTCGGTACATTTGTATATGCGATTGAGCTAACTCCTGGTCGTGGCGCACAAATGGTGCGAGCGGCTGGTGCGCAGGCTCAGTTGATGGCAAAAGAAGACGGCTATGCTACTCTCAAGATGCCATCTGGCGAAGTGCGAAAAGTTTTGGCAACTTGCGAAGCATCGATTGGTACAGTGTCGAATCTGCAACATCAAAACGTTAAGATTGGCGCTGCTGGTCGACGCCGCCGCAAGGGTATTCGCCCGACGGTGCGTGGTGTCGTGATGAACGCTACCGATCACCCACACGGTGGTGGTGACG
>DGIF01000039.1:5695-12001 GCA_002393165.1 Candidatus Saccharibacteria bacterium UBA3829 | reverse complement strand
TACCAAACCGCTTCATCCTAGCTTTACCACGCTTCTGCTTCTCGAGCAGCTTCGCTTTGCGATCACGGTCACCCGTATGAATTTTCACTGTCACATCCTTGCGATATGCGCCAATCGTTTCTCGTGCAATCACTCTGGCCCCAATCGCCGCCTGCAGCGCCACTTCGTAATTCTGGCGCGGAATCACTTCCTTTAGCTTCTTCGTCACCTCACGCCCAATCCCGTCCGCTTCCGACCGATGCGCCATCACCGAAAGCGCATCCATCTTGTGCCCCGCCACTAAGAAGTCCACTCGCACCAAGTCATCAGCCCGATAGCCATTCAACTCATAATTAAATGATGCATATCCGCTCGTCGCAGATTTCAGTTGGTCATAAAAATCCGTTAGCAAATTCGCCATCGGCGCCTCAAAATCAATCACCGCTCGCTCCTCAATATAGGATACGCTCGTCTGATGTCCACGTTTCGCGTTGATGAGATTAAGCACATTACCAATCATCGGTTTCGGCACGATAATCTCACCTTTCACCCACGGCTCGCGGATCTCTCGTATTTCGCTCGCATCAGGCAAATCCGCCGCAGACTTGATTTCTCTCATCTCGCCATTATTCATCACCACTTCATAGTTCGTACTCGGATTCGTCACGATGAGATCTAACCCAAACTCCCGTTCCAACCTCTCTTTAATAATATCCATATGGAGTAGACCCAAGAACCCAATCCGAAGCCCAAACCCTAAGACTGGCGAGTTTTCCGGCTCATACCTCAGCGCCGAATCAGAAAGCGACAATTTTTCAATCGCTTCTTTTAGTTCCTTGTACTGATCGTTCGACACCGGGAAAAATCCCGCATATACAAACGGTAGCACGTTCTTATAACCCGGCAACGGCTCTAGCCTCTTACCACTCGCATCAAGCACCTCAACGCCATTCTCATCCTTTTTAACCGCCAAACCCTTGGCTAACGTCACGGTGTCACCAACTTTCGCTTCGCGCGTAGTCTTGAGATTCGTCACAATATAACCAATCTGGCCTTCATTTAGCTTATCCTGTGGCTTCATTTTTGGCGTCAAAATTCCAACTTCAAGCGCCAATCCTTTCGTCTCGGCCGCCATCATCAAAATCTCTGCATTTTTCGGAATCTCCCCCTCAAAAACTCTCACGTATAATACTACGCCACGATAGTCGTCAAAATATGAGTCAAAAATCAACGCCCTAGTGCAAGAAGATCCGGACATCTCTTTTGGCCTTGGGCCTCGCTCCACCACGGCGTCTAATATTTCATCTACTCCAAGCCCCGTCTTTCCCGATGCCTCAATAATCTCTTCCCGCGAACAACCAAGCAAATTTATGATCTGCGCTGCCGTCCCCTCAACGTCCGCCGCCGGCAGATCGATCTTGTTTATTACCGGAATAATAGTTAAGTCCTGCTCCAACGCTAGATAAACATTCGCTAGCGTCTGTGCCTGGATACCCTGCGTTGCATCCACCACCAGCACCGCCGACTCCACCGCCTGCAGCGATCTTGAAACTTCATACGAAAAATCCACGTGCCCTGGTGTATCAATCAAATTTAGCGTGTAACCCTTCCATTGCATCGTCACCGGTGTTAATTTAATCGTAATGCCCTTCTCCCGCTCCAGCTCCATCGAATCCAGAAGCTGCTCTTTCATCTCCCGTTTTTCCACCGTACCGGTAAGCTCCATCATCCGATCAGCAATCGTCGACTTCCCGTGGTCAATATGCGCAATAATACAAAAATTCCGGATTTTTTCCATATATTATATATTATAACATATTAGGGCTGCACTGTCGATGGAGCCTGACCATCGTAGCAGACATCACCAGCAAATGCTTTCCTCAAGTCTTCAGTATCATAATAACTACAATCCAAATACGACTGTCCACCAGCAAAATATTGCCACTCTGCATCTGGACTCACCCTATAAAATAAAGCATATCCGCCGCCAATCGCTACTTGCAATGTCTGATATGGCGAAATTTGACTATCTTTGACTCTAGATTCTAGGCCATATAAAGTTGTCGGATATTTGCCAGTCTTATTAAAGTAAGCCGTCTCTAATTTGTTAGCCAACTCTTTTTTCGCATCAGTCATCCAATGCCAATCAGTCTTCGCACATCCCAAAGACACATATTCTTGCCAAACGTCCTGGGCAATGAATAATCCGTCACCGTATACCTCGCACACGATATTTCTATCAGAATTTAGGTATCCATTAATTACCGGCCCAGCCGAACCAAGGTGCGGTATTGTTCCGATCGACGTAAAGCCACCATTCTCAAGCCTCATACCAAGTTCAGATGCCGTAGCTACATTATCGTCTGAATAAACTTTCGCACTCAAACCAAACCGCATCTGCATATACGAATTTATTCCTTCTGGCTTATATACAATGTCTGAACTTACCTGAATTCCATCAAATCCATCGCCAAGGTCAGCAACTAGCCCATTCATCAAATCGTAGACTTCCTCATAATCCTCCGCCATATCCGGGATATCCACCACCACTACTTCACTTCCACCTTGATTGCTCTGATCACCTCCAGCGTCACCACTCTGTCCGCCTTTTGGCTTAAAATGCTCCATCCCAAAATACACCGCGAGCCCTGCAAATACCAAAGTAGTAACCCCAAACAATATCGCAAGAACATTGATTTTTTTCTTTTCTTGCACCGGTTCAGATGTCATATTGCCGCTCGCCGTAGCTTGATTCGGTGTCATTTCCTGCCCCATATTATTCCCATTTTCCATATAAATTCCTCGTTTTTAGCTTAAGCTTATTATACCACATCAAAAACAAACCGGGATTATTCCCGGTTTGTTTTTTACAACAATCGCCCTATTGTTCCACCCCTATCATACTAAGCGACAACTTGCCGTGATCAATCGCTACTAGGCGCACTTTTATCTTATCGCCAACGTGCAAAACTTCCTCTACGCTCTTCAATCTCTTACCTTCGACAATCTGCGAGATATGCAGCATCCCATCGATCCCCGGCATGATATTTACAAACGCACCAAAGTCTTTAATCGTCACCACAGTGCCGGTATATACTTTCCCGACTTCCGGCTCTTCGACTAAGCTCTTCACCCATTCCAGTGCCTTCGCGATCTTCTCCGGATCATTACCAGAAATCGTCACGAGGCCAGAGTCCTCGATGTCAACTTCCGCACCAGTCTCCGAGGTGATCTTATTAATCATCTCGCCGCCCTTACCGATCACGGCGCCAATCTTGTCCGGATTAATCATCAACTTCTCGATCCGTGGCGCATATTCCGAAATTTGCTTTCTCGGCTCCGGAATCACGCTCATAATATGATCTAGAATAAACATCCGACCTTCATGTGACTGCTTCAATGCTTTCTCCATAATCTCCACCGGAAGGCCATGTACTTTCATGTCCATCTGCAGCGCCGTTACACCCTCAGTCGTACCAGTCACCTTAAAGTCCATATCGCCGGCAAAATCTTCTGCATCCATTAAATCAGTCAGCACATATGCTTTATCAATATCCGAAGCCTCAATCGGTGTCCCCTTTGGCACATCGACCATCAACCCCATCGCAACGCCAGACACCGGGCGTTTCAAAGGTACTCCAGCGTCCATCAAGGCCATGCAAGACGAACAAGTCGCCGCCATCGAAGTCGAACCGTTCTGTGACATAATTTCAGTTACCGAACGAATCGCGTACGGGAATTCTTCTTCGGACGGAAGCACCGGCATCAATGCACGCTCTGCAAGATATCCATGGCCGATCTCACGACGCCCAGGCGAACCAATCCTCCCCGGTTCACCAACCGTATATGATGGCGCATTATAATGATGCATATATCGTCGCTTACCATCAGTCACCTCCATCGTATCAACCTCTTGCGCATAGGAAAGTGGCGCCAACGTCACAATATTCATCGCCTGCGTCACACCACGCGTGAAAAGCGACGAACCGTGCACCCTCGGCAAGATCGCAACCTGCGACGACAGCGGCCTCACCTCATTCAACTTTCGTCCATCCGGCCGGATACCTTCCTCGACAATCCCACGACGAACTTCCTTAAACACTGCCAGCTCAAACGCCTGGTCATACACGTCACGCAAGTTTTCGTCATACCACGCAACCTTCTCATTATCCGTTTCACCTTCACCCTTGAGCAATGCGAGCTCATCATGCATTGCGTACTTAATGTCATCTAACATCTGCGCTCGCTCCATCACGTTCCCGCGAATCTTCGAGCCGAACTTCCCCTCAGTCCACTTGGCCACTTCCTCAATCACTTCTGCATCCGGCAAGACCAATTCGTATTCCTGCTCTGGCGCCGCTACTTGCTTAGCTAGCTCTCGCTGCAAATCCAACGCTGGCTGCACATTGGCCACCGCCCAGTGCATCGCCTCGATAATGGTCTCTTCCGGCACTTCTTTCATCCCGGCTTCCACCATCATAATTTTACCGTCTTTACAGGCTACCACGAGGTCCATCGGCGAAATCTCGCGCTCTTCCGGCGACAAAAAGCCTTTGAACTCACCACCAATCCTGCCAATCCGAATCCCAGCCACCGGGCCATCAAACGGCACTCCAGCGTTCATGAGTGCTGCACTAGCCGCAATCATAGCTACGCAATCTGGTCGGAAAGTCGGATCCATCGAAAGCACTGTACACACCACTTGCACCTCTTGTCTGTAGCCTTTCGGGAACAATGGCCGGATCGGTCGATCGATCAACCGCCCTACGAGCACCGCTTCATCCGCCGGCTTTCCTTCACGCTTAATAAATCTCGACGACGAAATCTTCCCCGCCGCATAATATTTCTCTTCATAATCAATCGACAACGGGAAAAAGTCCTGCACCACCGGCTTAGTTCCAACTACCACTGAGCCAAGCACTACGGTATCCCCATAGGTCACGAGCACCGACGACGTCGTCCTAAACCCCACTCGGTTTACTTCCAGCGTCAATTTTCGCCCCAGCCAATCAGTAGACACCTGAATGGTCTTTTTGCCCATTGGGTTTATAATTTCCATGAAAAATCCTTTCTTAGAGAAAACTTCAGGTATGAACAGCCGAAACTGGAGGGCCAGTTTGGCACGACGTGTCCTGCGGGACATAAAGACTTGGCCAGAGCGGCCCGGAGCGTGCCCGAAGGGCACGCTGTGTGTGCCTCCCCCACCGTTGGCGAAACCGAACAAGGTGTGGGTTTTCCGCCGATTCGGCTTAATGCCGCCCAGAAAAATGCCCTCCAAGGCCTCCAGGAGGCTCCAGGAACGACGAAACTGCTGTTTGGCGTGACTGGTAGTGGTAAAACTAATATCTATCTCCAGCTATCTTTGAATGCGTTAAAACGGCAAAAGTCCACGATACTTTTGGTGCCGGAAATCGCTTTGACCGGGCAACTTGTTCGGGTTTTTGCAGAGGTTTTTGGCGACAAGGTGGTAGTTATTCATTCGAGGCAAACTGAGGCGGAGCGCCATCAGATATTCAATTCCCTGCTTGAGGCGGCGGAGCCGAAGATAGTAATTGGCCCGCGGAGCGCGCTCTTTGCGCCGGTAAAAGAGCTTGATCTAATCATTGTCGACGAGGAGCATGAGGGGACGTATTACCAAGAGAATGCGCCGAGATATTCAGCGGTGCGGGTGGCCAGCGCGATGGCGAAGGCGGCCGGGTGCGACTGCGTACTGGGGTCGGCCACACCGACAGTGGCGGATTATTACATTGCTAAGCAAAAGGGGTCGCTGGTCTCTCTGATGGAGAAGGCGAAGACTGCGGCAGTTAGGCCGGCGATTAAGATTCTTGATTTTAAAGATAGGAGTGCGTTCTCGAAAAACCAGTATTTTTCAAATGAACTACTCTCGACAATAAAACGCAATCTCGAACAAAAGCGACAGACGTTGATTTTTCATAACCGACGGGGGTCGTCGCCGCTGACAATTTGTGAAAACTGCGGCGAGGAGTTGATGTGCCCGAATTGTTTCCTGCCGCTGACTCTGCATGCGGACGCATATGACCTGGAGTGCCACACCTGTGGCTTCAAGATGGTGGTGCCAAAGGGGTGCCCAAAATGTGGGCACCCGGACCTGATTCATAAGGGGTTTGGGACCAAACTATTAGAGTCTGAGCTGACGCGACTGTTCCCTGGTGCGAGAGTGAAGCGGTTCGACGCGGACAACAAAAAGGGCGAGGGGATGGAGGCCTTGTACGACGAGGTGCGAGAGGGCGAGGTGGATATTTTAGTGGGGACACAGGGGCTAGCTAAGGGGTTGGATCTGCCGCGGCTCGCGACGGTGGGGGTGGT
>DGIF01000039.1:0-5645 GCA_002393165.1 Candidatus Saccharibacteria bacterium UBA3829 | reverse complement strand
TGGTGGGGGTGGTGGCAGCCGATACGGGGCTGTCTTTACCGGACTTTGCGGCAGAGGAGCGGGTGTTTCAGCTTTTGACGCAGGTGATTGGACGAGTGGGGCGAGGACATCTTGATACCGCTGAAGTATTTATCCAGACCTATCGGCCAGAGCACCCAGTGCTTTCTTTTGCGGTGAATGAGGATTATCTGGGGTTTGTAGATTATACGCTTAATCAGAGAAAAAGAGGCGGTTTCCCACCGTATAAGTACGTGGTGCGGCTTTCAATTACTCTAAAAACTGAGGCTTTGGTGCTAAAGAAGATACGGGAGCTAACCACTAGATTAGCATGTGACGCGCGGTTATTGGCGTCTCCGCCGATGCCGGCCTTTCATGAGCGTACGAGCGGGGGGTACACCTGGGAAATTGTGGTGCGGGCATCGTCGCGAGTGGCGCTAATGGAGGCGTGCAAGGGGTTAGATAAAAATTTCCGAGTTTTCCTCGATCCGCCGGGGCTATTGTAATCCTTATCTGTTTATGGTATAATTAGGGGATGAAAATAATCACAACGCCGGATCCGCGGCTCAGGGAGAGATCAAAAAAAGTTAGCACTATCGATAAGGAAGTGCTAGATACGATTGCCGCGATGCGGAAGTTGTCGCTAGACTGGGAAAAAGAGCACCCCTATGAGCTATCGGCTGCGATGGCGGCACCTCAGATGGGTGTGTTGAAGCGCATCATTATCGTAAGAGATGATATGGAGGACAAGAAAAAAGCGACCTTCACAGCGCTGATCAATCCAGTAGTGATTAGGGCCGAGGGCAAGATGAAAAGAGATTATGAGGGTTGCCTATCAGTGCCTTCGATTTATGGAATGGTACCACGGCCGACTAAGGTGAGAGTGAAAGCTAAGCTCGAGGATGGCACAGAGGTGAGGATCAAAGCGACCGACGAGCTTGCAAGGACTTTGCTGCACGAAATCGACCACCTGGACGGGATACTTTTTATTGATCACATCAGAGATGACGAAAAGGCCTTCTACAAGATGAACGACAAGGGAGATTTGGTGCCGGTGGAAGACTATGAGTCGGAAATCCGAGATAACGAAAAACTGTGGAATGATTAAGATGGAAAAAGTGATATTCTTCGGCAATGGTCCTCTGGCGGATTATGCATTGGCAGTTATAGGGCGAGAGTGCCAGGTGGTTTTTCGCGCTAGGACGCGGGGAGATTTAGAGGAAGTCAAGAGGATTAAACGCGAAATGCCAGAGGCGCACGGGATTTTGGCATCGTTTGGGGTACTGATCAAACCAGATGTGCTGGAGTTGTTCGAGCCGGAAGGGATTTTGAACATCCATCCTTCCCTGTTGCCGAAATATCGTGGTCCTTCGCCAATAGAGAGCGCGATCCTCGCTGGGGATTCGGACTTCTCAGTTTCCGTGATGAAACTCGTAAAAGCGATGGATGCTGGCCCGGTTTATCATCAGGTTACGCTATCTGGATTGCCGATAGAAAAGGACACAATCTACAAGGCTTTGGCCGAAACAGGGGCGGAGTGGATTGTTTCGCATCTTAGCGATCTGCCGGAACCGGTCGCACAGGATGACTTAGGGGTGACTTTTTGCGAAAAATTGGAGAAATCGATGGGGGAGCTGACGCCGGAGACAGATACGGCGGAGCAGACTTTTCGAAAAATTGTGGCTTATCAAGGGTTCCCGAAACCGAAATATGCCTTTTTTGGCACGAAATGCATTGTTTTAGAGGCGCATATACTAAAGCCGGGTGAGACGGCCCTGCTTACGATCCCCTGTGCTGACGGCGTTTATGTGGCCGTCGACAAATTGCAGCCTGAGGGGCGCAAAGCGATGGATGCGAAAAGCTTCCTGAATGGATATTCACGTTAAGCTTAAGCTAATTTGGCAGAGGGGCGATTGCCCTCTATACCACGCTCCATCTCAAGGGCCGCAATAGTAGCAGTATGACCGCGAGCAATACTACGAGTAACGCTATGGCCAAAAACGCGGTCAGACCGGGATTTTTGATTTTTTTCCATCTAAGGACGGCCCATAACATGAGTGCTAGTCCGACAACAATTAGCGGAATACCGACAGCAAAGAACGCTGGCAGGCCGACAACGACCATCCATGTGTAGGAGCACGCGTCGCCACCGAGCGCAAGCTGGCACTGGTCTTTTGCGGCGAGCATGTTCGGCAAGGCGAGGAAGAATAAAGCAAATAGCAGTGCGAACAAAACCATGCCGGCACCGACCCAAATGATGGTTTTTTCTTTTTTGGGCATCTTTTTCTGGGCTGGAAGGGGTGATGACGGGGTGGTTGGTGAGTTCATAATATCCTCCTAGAGCAGCTTGTCGCGATTGGCGCGGATTTCCTGTTTCATTTCTTCGATTGTGCGGGCGACGATCTCGCGGTAGTCCGGGCGATTTTTTTCGAGCCACGCGGCGCCCTCGAGCGGGTCGGTGATCATGTCAAACTCACTGAGTTGAGCTTCGGTGAGGCCCCTAGAGATACGCTCGCCGATACGAACTTCAAGCTCTTCCTGAACGTAGGCGAGAAAAGCTTGCTTCTGGTCCTCCGGCATGCTCGCGAGGCCCATTTCTTGTAAGAATTTGTCGTCAAATTGCATTTTTTAATCTCCTTACGGTTATGATACCACGAAGATGACTAGACGGCAACTACAATGGCCGTGCGATCGTCGATTTTGCGCGCGTTGCTGACGAGATTCTTTGCGGCATCTTCTGGGTTTCTGGAACGAGATACGATCTCGCCGACTTCGGCTTCGCTCATAAGATCGCTACCCCGATCGCCAGTGATACCGTCGGAGCAGAGGACAATCTTGTCGCCCTTAGACAGATTTATATCACCGTACTGCACGGCAACGTTAAACTCCCCAGATTGGTCAAATCTACCAAGGTAATTAGTAAGCTGATTGCCATTCACGCTTTCATCATTAGTGATAAGGCGTGCTTCGCCAGACGGCTTAACTATATAGATGCGAGAATCACCAGCTACTGCATAAGCGAGACGCGCGCCACCTATGCCATCTTCTATAACCTTAGTAAGTACGGCGGTCGAATAGCCCGCGGATGGATCGCGATAGACAGTTTCGTTGGCCCTATTAAGCACCCATGCAAGATGTGAGCCGTTTTGTAAAACGTATTGGTCGCAAAATTCATTTACGACTCGACTTGAGAGTATAGCTGCAGCTCGACCATTCTTTTCTCCGCCGGCACCATCAAAAACGCCGTATAACTGCTGGTCTGAGCGGATAAGCTCTGCGTCTTGACAGCTCTCATCTGGAATGAGCCCCTCCTCTAGTCTACTCTTGTTTATGCGGCCACTACGCGTCTGAGCGCGCGAAACTTGGCATGAACCAGATTCGCCAGATATCCATTCCGAACTATGTTCAAGCTCGCTTCGTGATGGTGGACCCTGATACTGGTTAGGAGCGCCAGAAAAGGCTTCTTCCTTCAACTTGTTGAGGGCCACGAAGTATTCATATTTCTTGCCATAAATTCTGTGAGCGAGATCGTGCACGGCTTCGGAATACGCTTCGCGTTTCTTGGGGCCGCTACTATGTCCAATATTATCAAGAAGGCTATCGTTTGCTGCTAGGAAATCTTGCGGTAAATTATAGCGAGTATATATTGTTATGATATAGGATTCGTTAACATTCTCTTGCGCACTGCCGAATCCTTTTGCGCCCCCCATCATGTACCCAACAATACGTAATTCGCGCTCGGACTGTTTATCTCCTTCGTCGGCCTTTTTCCGTATACTCTGAAACACCGCCCTCTCGCTGTATTTTTGATCAAGTGGCCCCTTAATGCCGCCAATTAGTTCACGCTCTTGTTGGTCGGTGATGGCGCCAGTGCGGAACTTATCGAGAACCATCTCTTTGGCGCCAGGATTCAGACTTACGTCTTGGTAGTTAATGTATTCCATATTGGGGTGTCCGTCTGGTGCCGGCCAGCCTAGGGCGGCGATGATTTTTCGTTGTTGGCGGGTTGGTCCGCCCTGTCGCTCCGTGGCGGCAGGGTCTTGATATCCGCTTAGCTCACTGAGACTGCTCCAATCGGTGCCGCTTGCGCCGCTATCACCTGGTGAAAAATATGCTTCATGATTCTCAAGACTTACCATACACTAATTATGACACGCTTGTGTTATTTTTACAAGGTGCGTTTTTTAGTCTCACGGGTGAAGAATTTGAGGCGGTCGTTCATGCTCAGTTCGATTTTTTGAGTGGTTTTTAGCGCGAGGCCGCCAGTCTCACCGGCTACGAGCTCTCTAACGTCGATTTTTTCTTTTTGAGTGGAAGTCACCTCGGCCTCGCCAAGATACTGTTTATCGCGCACGACGCGAGCAAGATAGCCAGGTTTCACGTCGCCCTTCAGGACTTCGCCGCCAGCAATGATGCTGGTTTTTTCGGTGCGGAAGACACCGAGCACCTTCATTTCACCTTTATCTTCTTCGATAATTTCGGCGTCGAGGAGATTTTCCATTTCGTGTTTGGCGTCGTCTAAGAGTTCGTAAATCACTTTGTAAGTGCGGATTGGTACACCGTCACGAGCGGCCATCTTGGAAATATTGATCGGAACCGAAACATTAAAACCATAAATGACCGTGCGGTCGCCGGCTGCCATGTAGACATCATTTTCGTTGACGTCTCCGACGCCGGTCGAGACAATATTGAGTGTAATCTCGCCATGCGTATCTATGAGTTTGAGGCTATCAACCACACTGGTGACAGAACCAAGCACGTCGCCTTTGACGATGACATTAAAGACTTTAGAATTGTCAGCGGTATTCATCATGCGGAGGAGGTCAGTGCTGGTGACATTGGCCGAGGCGGTTTCGTCGGCGGCAGCTTGAGCGTTGAGCAGGGCCATCTTGCGAGCGGTTTTCTCATCTTTAGCCTCAACAAAGCGATCGCCGAAGTTCGGAAGCTCTTTAAACCCGGTCACCGTAACCGGCGTAGATGGCGTAGCCTTGCCTTTCGGTTTGCCCTGCCAATCCAACATGGTGCGCACTTTGCCATAGGTCGAGCCGGCGACGATGAATTCGCCAGCTTTTAGTTCCCCACCGGTGACCAGGAGATTCACGACGGAGCCCTTGCCGGTTTCCATGTGGGACTCAATGACGAGGCCTTCGGCCGGGATATCGATGTCGGCCTTGAGTTCTTCGATGTCAGCAGTGAGAAGGATCATATCAAGAAGCTGGTCGAGGTTCTGATTCATTTTGGCAGAAATCGGCACCATGGTAATATCGCCGCCCCACTCTTCGGGCTGTAGGCCATGGTTACTAAGATCTGCTTTTGTACGGTCAATGTCGGCACCTTCGCGGTCTATCTTATTGATAGCAACGATGATTTTGGCGTTGGCGGATTTAGCAAAATTAATAGCTTCGACGGTTTGCGGCTTAACACCGTCATCGGCGGCCACTACGATCACGACGATATCGGTCAGCATGGCGCCATGCTGGCGAATAGCCGCAAAGGCTTCGTGGCCTGGGGTGTCGAGGAACGTAACAATCCTACCATCATGCTTCAACTGATAAGCCGAGATGTGCTGAGTAATACCGCCAGCTTCTTTCTCGACGGTCTTTTTGTGGAGCAAGGTATCGAGCAGAGTGGTTTTGCCGTGGTCAACG
>DGIF01000023.1:3113-35433 GCA_002393165.1 Candidatus Saccharibacteria bacterium UBA3829 | reverse complement strand
CGGAGCGCGGCAGCGCGAGAATTAGCGCCGGCCGCCCATGGCGATGGGTCGGCCGGACGCGACCCCGAATGATATTTTCCAGTTGTTATTTTTTATAGATTTTCCAGATCCTCTTCGGTCGGAACTTTCGTATCCGGCGTTTCGAAATCGATCAGCGGTGCAACCCCGGTTCCTACCGGAATCTTGCGACCAATGATGACGTTCTCTTTCAGACCCTTCAAGCGATCCACGCGACCATTAATTGCCGCATTGATCAGTACCCGCGTCGTGTCCTGGAAAGACGCCGCCGACAGGAACGAATCCGAGAAGATCGACACCTTCGTAATACCAAGTAGCAAGTTGGTGTAAGTGGCCGGAGCCTTCCCCGCCGCTTCAAGTTCTCGATTAGCCGCTACGACCGAAGCCTTCGAAGTGATGTCACCAGACACAAACTCCGAATCACCCGGATCGTTGATCTGCACGCGAGAGAACATCTGTCGAACCAGAATCTCTAGATGCTTCGGCGAAATCTCATGGCCTTGCGCCGAGTACACGGAGAGCACTTCATTCATGATGTAGCGCTCAGTTTCCTCAATACCCTTATACTTGAGCAAGTCTTGCAAATTGAGCGAACCCGTCGTCAATCTATCACCAGCCGTCACCGAATCGTTTGACTTCACGACTAATTCTGCATCACCCGGGATTTCCATCTTTACCGGAGAAACGCTTGAGCCAACCAGGATAATTGCATCCTTCACTAGCTCAACGATGCCGTCATGCTTAGCTTTAACTGCAGCCTTACCCTCAGACTTCTTGATCAGGGTAGTGCCAGTCTTGACGCTCTCACCATCCTTCACGGCTGGCTCACGCCCATCGAGCGCAATTCGTGCGATTTCGCCAGACTGCGGCGTAATTTGTACCATGTAGCGATTCCCGTCTTCCCAAACTTCCACCACGCCGTCGATTGGCGAAACGTAAGCCTGGCCTTTCGGAGTTCTTGCTTCTAGCAACTCTTCAACACGAGGAAGACCACGCGCAATGGCGCCCGATCCTGCCACACCAGAACCGTGTTTAGTGTCGAGCGTTAGCTGCGTACCTGGCTCACCAAGCGATTGCGCAGCAATCACACCCACCGGCTCATGCGCCGCCACTAGGGATCGCGTAGACATATCCACGCCGTAAGCCTTCCTTGGCACACCCTCTACTGCCGTCGTCGACAATACTGACTGGATCTTCACTGATTCAATTGCTGGATCAGCGTCAATCTGCTCCGCAACTTCTTTCGTAATCAATTGGTCTGCTTCAAGGTATCCCGGCACCACTTCCGCAGTATATCGTCCGGAGATTCTCGCCACGAACGAAATGCCTGAAAGTTCCGTTTCGCTCTTGTAAACCGTAAAGCCTGGATCCTCGGCCTCTTCGTCCGTCGTAAACACATCTTGCGACACATCCACGAGACGGCGCGTCAAATACCCAGAGTCTGCTGTACGAAGTGCCGTAGAGACCTGACCCTGACGTGCGCCTCGCGTTGCGATAAACGACTCCAAGGTGTTAAGACCCTTCTTGTACGACGATTTGACCGGAAGCTCGATCTCATTGTTGTTAATATCCACCATGATACCAATCTCCGCCGAAGCGAGCTTGATGTTGGAAATATTACCACGAGCGCCCGAGTTCACCATCACTGCGATGTCGGTATCCATCTCAGCCAACTTACCCTGCAAGAACTCCGAAATTCTCTTGTCGATATCTCGCCAGTTTGCAATCGTTAGTTTGTGTCGCTCATCTTCGGTCACCAAACCATCATTAAACTGCTGCTGGATCAATGCTGTTTTAGCATCACCCTCTGCAATGAAATCATCGATTTCATCATAGGTCGGGTAATCATCCTTTGCCGTCGAAATCGACGCAATCGTCTCATACTCAAACGCCAAATCCTTTAAGGCATCTGCCGTGCGCACCATCACTTCCGAACCATATAGGTCGAAAATGTCAGCCATCACCTTAGACAAATGCTTCTTGGTCTGCACTGAGTTATCATACGGATAATCCTTCGGCAAAATCTCGTTAAAGATCACTCGTCCAAGAGTTGTGTCACGAATCTCACGCTTTGCAAACACTCGAATTGGAGTCTGAAGTCGAATGATGCCCTGATCGTAAGCCATCTCAGCCTCATAGACTGAGGAGAAAGCCTTCGGTTCATCGGTGTCAGTTCCCGGCTTGTCATAAGTCAAGTAATAAGCGCCGAGCACTACGTCCTGATAAATTGCCAACACTGGCGCACCATCTGCCGGCTTCAAAAGATTCTTCGATGCCGACATTAGCTCCTTGGCTTCAAGCTGCGCGGCATCAGACAACGGCAAATGTACCGCCATTTGGTCGCCATCGTAGTCGGCGTTAAAGCCGGACGCCACGAGCGGATGCAGTTTAATCGCCTTGCCGTCAATCAATCTTGGTTGGAAAGCCTGCACCGACAAACGGTGAAGCGACGGAGCACGGTTAAGCAATACATACTTGCCTTTAATTACTTCGTCAAGCGCATCCCAAACCACCGTTTCTTTCGTTTCGATAAGTCGTGAAGCCGAACGGATGTTATTTGCATGCTCATTGCTAATCAACCACGAAATCACAAATGGCTTAAAGAGTTCTAGCGCCATTTGCTTCGGCAAACCACATTCGTGAAGTTGCAACTCCGGACCGACCACGATCACTGAGCGCCCAGAGTAGTCCACACGCTTACCGAGCAAGTTCTGGCGGAAGCGCCCTTGCTTGCCCTTGAGCAAATCAGACAACGACTTCAGTTTTCTGCGACCGTTGGTCGTACCAGCACCATGTGCCGCTGAGTTATCTATCAACGCATCAACTGCTTCCTGCAACATGCGCATTTCGTTTCGACAAATCACCGCCGGTGCATTCAAATCCAACAGCTTCTTCAAACGGTTATTGCGGTTGATCACGCGACGATAAAGATCGTTAAGGTCCGAAGTCGCAAAACGTCCACCCGGAAGTGCAATCATCGGGCGAAGATCCGGCGGAATGACCGGAACTACCGTCAAAATCAAATCTTCTGGCCGAATTCCAGCTGCCTGCATACCCTCAAGAGTCTTGAGGCGTTTCTGAATCTTCTTCTCCTTTTGGCCTTTCGCTTCTGCTTCCTCAGCATGCAAGGTCTCGATCAGCTTGTCAAGATCAATCTCATCAAGCATCTTCTTGATAGCCGTCGCGCCCATCTCTACCGTGATTAGGTCTTCATACTCTTCTGGCAAATTGCGGTACTCGACTTCCGTAATCACGCCACCCTTCTTGAAGGACTCGAGTAAGTTCTTTCGCATCTGGAAATCCGACTCTAGCTCCCCTAGCTCACGATTGCGCTCCTCCGCCAACGACTTCACGTCTGCGTTCTCGGCTTCCGCTGCGTTCTTGTAGCGAATCTCAATTGCTTCCCGCGCCGCCGCAGTTTGCGATTCCAAAGTCTCTAACGTTTTCTTGATTTCGTCCGACTTAACATCAGTCATGAGATAAGTCGCGAAATACACTACCTTCTCAATATTCTTGACCGTAATGTCAAGCAACAAAGACAACGCTGACGGCACTCCGCGCATAAACCAAATGTGCGCCACCGGAGCCGCCAAGGCAATATGACCCATGCGTTCACGTCGCGTAATCGACTTAGTAACAAGGTTACCTTCCTTGTCCACCGCCGCTTCACGCGTTCGAACGCCTTTAAGCTTCGAATCGTGCGGATTAATATCCTTGGTTGGCCCGAAAATCCGTTCGCAGAACAACCCATCACGCTCTGGTTTTTGAGTCCGATAGTTAATCGTCTCCGGCTTGGTTACTTCACCATAACTCCAGTTCAGGATGTCGTCGCGACTCGCAACCGACAAGCGAATGGAGTCAAAGTCTGAAGCAGAAATGAAATTATCCATCCACGCCATATTAGAACTCCTCTCCGAGGTCAACTGTACCTTCTTCTAGCTCGTCAACTTCTTCCCCCGGCCCGTCATCAAAGCTATCTGATTCTTCGTCAGCCTCCATTATATCAATACCTTCTTCCGCCATCATCGCCTCGGCCTCTTCATCATCGAGATCAAGAATCTCCGGCGCGGTATCTTTCTTATGTTGATCGTAAATTGACTGGTCGTCTTTATCTCTTTCTATCTCGCGTGAAGTCTTCTCGATCACGTCACCAGCGTCCGCTGACTCGCCATGATCTAGAAGATCTACCTTAAGACCGAGACCCTGTAGCTCCTTCACTAGAACGTTAAAGCCTTCTGGTAGCTTCGGCCCTTCGATCGGTTCATGTTTGATGATAGATTCGTAGGCCTTCGCACGACCATAAACGTCATCTGACTTAATGGTGAGCATTTCCTGAAGCGTCGTGGCTGCGCCATAAGCTTCAAGTGCCCACACCTCCATCTCCCCGAAGCGCTGACCGCCATTCTGAGCTTTACCACCGAGCGGTTGCTGAGTCACCATCGTGTAAGGGCCAGTCGAACGTGCGTGAATCTTGTCTTCCACCATGTGATGGAGTTTCAGCATGTGCATCACACCAACACTAGTTCTTTCGTTGAATGGTTCACCAGTCAAACCATCATAAAGTTGCACACGACCATCTCTAGCATAACCAGCCTTCTCGAGCTCGTCCGAAATCACTTCATCCGACACGCCGTTGAATGACGGGGTTGCCACATGATAGCCCAGTGCCTTTGCTGCCATACCAAGATGCGTTTCAAAGAGCTGGCCTAAGTTCATACGTGACGGCACGCCCATTGGCGACAACACGATATCAATCGGTGTTCCATCTTCCATAAATGGCATATCCTCAACTGGCAACACGCGCGAAACCACGCCCTTGTTACCGTGTCGGCCAGCCAACTTATCGCCCACGCCGATCTTTCGCATTTCCGCAACATAGATCTTAATCTGCATAATCACGCCGGCCTTCAACTCATGGCCCTGCTCGCGAGTGTAAACTCGTACGTCCACGACCTTACCAGTTGATGAACCGTTCATTCGGATTGAAGTATCGCGAACATCTTTTGCTTTTTCGCCAAAGATTGCGCGGAGCAAGCGTTCCTCAGACGAAAGCTCTTGCTCGCCCTTCGGAGTAATCTTGCCGACTAGGATATCGCCATTCGATACTTCCGAACCGACCGTCACAATACCATCTTCACCAAGATGCCTGAGTGAATGTTCTGAAACGTTCGGGATGTCCCGCGTCACTTGTTCTGGCCCAAGCTTCGTCTCGCGGACTTCCACATCAAAATCCTTAATGTTAATCGAAGTCAAAGTATCATCTTCGACCAAGCGGTTAGAAATCACGATTGCGTCGTCCATGTTGTAACCACGCCACGGCATAAATGCCACTAGCAAATCTCGCCCAAGGGCAAGTTCGCCATTGTGAACTGAAGCACCCTCGATCAGAGTATCGCCCTTCTTGACCTTCTGGCCTCTCGCCACTACACAGCGCTGATTGTAGCAACGATCGTCATTGGTCTTCTCAAAATGCTGCAGCTTGTATTCAACGTCTCCACCCTTGTCATAGGTTACAATTACGGATTCACCATCGGCTTTTTTGACTACACCGCTACCAGAAGCCATCACGAGTTGAGAAGTATTACGTGCCACTTCTCCCTCGATACCGGTACCGACAATCGGATTATCCTGGCGCAGTAGCGGCACTGCCTGCTTCTGCATGGCGCAAGCCATGAGCGAGCGGTCAACGCGGTTCTTTTCCACGAACGGAATTAACGAAGCCGACACGCCAAGAATTTCCTTGTGCGCCGCATCAATATGTGTCACTTTGGAGGCTTCAACGTGAGCCGGCGCTCCGTGCACACGAGCTGAAACCCAATCTTCCACAAATTTACCATCTTTATCTAGCTTCACCGAAGCGTCCGCAATCACCATCTCGTGCTCAGTATCAGCATCAACATATACTACCTCATCGGTCACCTTGCCGTTCTTAACGACGCGATAAGGAGCCTCGATGAAACCATATTTATTAATCCTGGCGTAAGTAGCAAAGTTAAGCACCAGACCCACGTTGCCACCTTCCGGAGTTTCTACCGTACAGATACGGCCATAATGCGTCGGGTGAGCGTCGCGCACATCAAATCCAGCACGCTCACGAGTTAGACCACCAGGGCCCATCGATGACAAACGGCGTTTGTGAGCGAGCTCCGAGAACGGGTTTACCTCGTCCATCAACTGCGAAAGCTGCGAAGTGGAGAAAAACTCCTTCACCGCTGCCACCACTGGTCGTGAGTTAAGTAGCTGTGACGGGGTCACCTCGTCAGCATTCGCCATTGACATCCGATCAAGAATATTACGCTGTAAGCGAAGCATCCCCAAGCGGAACTGGCGCTGCACCAGCTCGCCAACCAATTTCACACGACGGTTCGAAAGCGAATCAATATCGTCCGGCGCTTCCTGCGTATTATTCAGGCGGATCATCTCCGAGATAATCGCAATCACATCATCCATCTGCAAAGTGCGATATTTCGGCTCATTTGGCGTATCCATGTGAAGGCGGCGATTGATCTTAAATCGGCCCACGTTCGAATAATCATAACGCTTCGGATCAAAGAACATCCTTTCAATCATCGAGCGCGCATTTTCTACCGTAGCGAGGTCGCCCGGTCGAATCCGACGATAAAGCTCAAGCAGAGCTTCACCTTGCGTCGAAGTGGTATCCTTCTCAAGCGTCGCTTCGATGTACTTCTTATCCCCCGTATCAATGTCCGCAAAGGTCTTCTTGATCACGCTCTCTTTCATGCCGAGCGCACGGAGGAAAGTTGTTACCGGTAACTTTCGGCGGCGGTCAATCTTCACATACATTGCGCCATTGGCTGCTGTTTCAAATTCCAACCAAGCACCACGCCCAGGAATCACCTTCGCACCATAATATCGTCGCGTCCCGATCGTTTCGGCATTAAAGAATACGCCAGCCGATCGAATCAACTGCGACACCACCACACGCTCCGTACCATTGATAATAAAGGTCGCGCGATCGGTCATCCATGGATAGTCACCAAAGTAAATATCCTGCTCTTTCTTTTGCCCCGTTACCTTATTTTCGAGCTCGACAAGCACGTGCAATGGAGCCTCGTACGTCGCCAGATTATATTTTGCCTGTTGCTCCGTCTCTTTCGGCTCTTTAAAATAATAATCTTTGAACCTTAGCGAAAGCTTTTGCCCCGTATAGTCGTCTATCGGGTTCAGCTCATCAAAAACCTCGCGCAGTCCATTTTTGACAAAGTCTTCCCACGAGTCCGTCTGATGCTGAGTCATGTCCGGAATCGGCAAGGCCTGGTCTCCTTCGGTGAAAAATACCCTTTCACCTACGACTGGTTTTTTAGCCATTCTACCTCTTTTATTATTAGTGTTATTAATCTTTTAAACAACTCCATGAAGAACACCAGCCCGAACTTGGCACTAAGTCACGAGCGGCAAATCGCCCAATGGGTTGTTTCAGCGCCGAAGATTACTGCCTTGCTTCCCCCTGAGAGTCGCCAGCTCTCACAAGTAATAAAAACAAGGCACACTACTTCTTATATTTATAATATCACACCGCTACAAAAAATTCAACAGTAAAAACTAGAAAAACCACCAAAAAAGTGCCTCAACGGAAGACACATTTTTGAACATATATAAAACTCTCAACTTTGACTAATATGTTTTAAGCGAACTCGCAGTTAGTTAGCTTAACCATGATTATACGCGCTCATATCCGCATTGTCAACAGTTTTTACGAAAAATAGCACCCTTTTTCGGGTGCTATCTTTCGTACAAGCCACAATTAGATATCAAGGTCATCTAAGTCCGCTAACTCTGCTCGGGTCTTTTCAGCAAGATCCGAGGACTCCGGTTCGCTAGCCGCCTCTTCTTCCGCATAGTAAGCGTCAGTTTCGCTGCCATCACTTACCACCTCTTCGGCCTCTACGTTCTCAGTAGCCTCAACCGGCGCCGAGCCTTCATCAGAATGCTTCTTGGCTGTCTCCTCACCATCTTCGTCAGTATTGACAATCTTCAAATTATAGCGAGCATCCTGTTTAGTGCCAAGCGCTCGAAGCAGCATCCTAATCGATTGCGCCGTCACGCCACGCTTGCCGATAACTCGCCCGACATCTTCCGGATCCACGGTTAGCGATAGCAACACCCCCTTCTCATCAATTTTGCGCTCCACCGATACTTTGTCTGGATTGTTGACTAAGGTTTTTACGATGTATTCTACGAATTGTTGGTCAATAGTAGCCATATTTTCTCCATTTTTAGTTTACTTTACCAGTATAACATTGTCATATTAAAAACGCTAGCCCATTTTTACGACCGATTTTACCTCTTCCAATTTCTCAAAAATATGCTATAATGAGACAGTTAATAAATTTAAGGAGAAAAAATGCTCGCAATTCGCATGCAACGTAATGGCCGGTCGCATTATCCTACGTACCGGATAGTCGTCCAAGAAGCTGAGCGCCACCCTCTTTCGGGTCGTGTCGTAGCTGAGGTCGGCAATTACAACCCAGCCACGAAGGCCCTCACCTTAGACAAAGAGACCGTGGAAAAATATCTTAATAACGGTGCACGGCCATCCACTCGTGTGGCTTACATCTTAGCCAAAAATGGCGTCAAACTACCAAAATGGGTCAAATTAGCCCCTAAGAAATCTGCTAAGGCTAAGCACGCTGACAAGCTTCGCAAGAACCAGCCAAAAGAGGAAGCTCCGGCCGAAACCGCCGAAGCTCCAGTAGCTGAAGCAGCCGAAGCTCCAGCCGAAACCGCTGAACCAGCGGAAGCTCCGGCCGAAACACCAGCGGAAGCCTAACAAACAAAAACTGCCCCAGCATCTCGCAAAGGCAGTTTTTTGTCCATCCCGTCTAGTCTAGGCCGACTTACTCTTGGTCTGCCGGTCAATCTCGCGATACATTTTCACCCCTTTTCGCGCCGCCTCGGTCTGCGCCTCTTGCTTCGAATGTCCCACGCCAGTCGCCTTTAGCTGATCCCCGATATAAAGTCCCACCTTGAAAGTTTTATCGTGATCCGGACCATCCTCCTCTAGAGTGCGATATACCGGAGTAATCCCATCAATCCGCTGCGCCAATTCTTGCACGTACGACTTCGGATCGCGCCAGCTTCCCTCGTCCAAGATAGTATCCATCTTCACCAAAATATGCTTCGCGATGAATTCTCGCGCCGCATCATAGCCTTGATCCAGATAAATCGCCCCGATCACTGCCTCAAAACAATCCGCCAAAATCACATCCCGTGCCCGTTCTGAGCCGTTTTTTTCACCGTGCGACAGCCGCACCAAAGGCTCATAGCCCAGCTCCTTGCCAGCATCACCGATCGACTCAGTTCGTACTAGCGCCGCTCTCAACGCCGTCATAATTCCCTCAGGTTCGTCGTAATTTCGATACAAAAAATCCGAAGAAACTAACTCTAGCACCGCATCACCCAAAAACTCCAGCCGCTCATTGTGTTCCTTAACGCTACTCTTGTGTTCGTTCACATAGCTTCGATGCGTCAAAGCTGTCACTAATAGCGAAATATCATTAAACTCAAACCCCAACTTTTCCTTCGCAAACTCTTGATAGGGTGTCAAATCCATTTTTTCCTCCATATCTTCTTATTATATCACATTTGCCTTAAAAAGTCAATGCCGATCAACTCCCACCCCCGTTTCTACTGAATCTCCCCCGCCCGAATCTTCTTCTTCGCAATCAGCATCAACTTCTCAATATCCTCGTATTCAATCAAGTCCAATGCTTCCGCAAATGGAAACCACTGAATCCCCCGCATCCATTTTTCACCAGCGAGCATTTCACGCGCATCTAACGCCTGCACCAAATAAATCTGTGTCGTCATTAGCACCAATTTATCCGCACGGCGGTACTTGAAATGAATTTTTCCCAGCCACGTCAACACATTAAAGTTGCGCAAACCAGTTTCCTCTTCAATTTCACGTCGCGCCGTCATTTTCGCCGTTTCCCCCGGCTCAATATGGCCTTTCGGAATCGTCCACCGCCCTTTAGAATCTTGGATCAGTAGCACCTCAATGTCTTTTTTGTCGGCCGTCAACCGAAAAATAATCCCACCAGAGGTTGGCTCGCGCACGACTTCCTGAATCGCAATTTTCTTTCGAAACACCGCCGAGGTAAGCTTCCGGAGTGACGACTCCTTCACTTGCTGTTCCACTGGCAAAGCTTCGGGCACCTTAAACGCCCGCCTTGCGGTCGGCTCTAGATTATTCGTGCTCTGCGGACTCTGGACCGCTGTCCGCCCCTGTCTCATTATTCCCGTCCGCGCCATTAGACTCTGGTTCGGCTTGGGAATCTTTCTTATCATCTGATCCATGTTTTTCTTCTTCGCTGATGCCGAGTTGCTTATACGCCGTACCTAGCACGCCATTAATAAAGCGTGACGAGTTGTCTGACCCAAACGCTTTCGCAAGCTCCACCGCTTCGTTAATCGCCACCTTCGGCGGGACCTTGTCCCGACACTCCGATAGCTCATATAGGCCCATCCTGAGGACATTACGATCAATTGCCGAAATAGAACTAATCGGCCACTCCGGCGCCATCGGTTGCAGCACCTTGTCAAGCGACTCAAAATTCGCTTTCACGCCACGCGCGAGATTGTACACAAACTCAGTGTCCCCCAGAGTCTTCTCGTATGGCTCGATGTTTTTGGCAACAATAATGTCTAGATCGACTTCCGGGTCATTCGCAAGTGTCCTTAGCTCGTACTCATACAAGCTTTGTAACACAATTACTCTACCTAAATGTCGATTACTGGCCATTTTATGATTCTTTTTTCTTAATGGTTTTTACTTTGAGGTTCGGTGTCTTCTTCTTGGTTTCGAAGACCTTCACCGGAGAGGTCTTATTCACTCTACGAGCGAGCTCAAGACGAATGTGGCTTCGACGAAGACCAGTCTTTCTCGGGCTGCTTTGCTTTTTAGGTTCAGGCATTTTTGCTCCTTGAATTTAATAGATAGTTTTAACCATTCTACCACTATTTGGCTTTTTTCGCAAGATCAAAATATATCTTACAACTATAGCACATATGCTTAAAAAAGTCAAGTGTGCTCCCTATTAGCGTCCTAACGCCCTCTTGATCGCCGGCCGATCAAACCCCACGATTCGCTCGCCGTCAATCTCCGTCACCGGCACCGCCGCAATGTCTGGCTCTTTCGTTGCATCCATTTCTTCGTATTCTACCCCCATTTCATCTAGCCAGTTCATCAGCGCGTGACAATATGCGCAAGTTGGCGTTGTGTAAACCTTTATCGTACTCATACCGCCATTATACCATACATCGCAATTCCCGCCGCCACCGAAACATTGAACGATTCCTTCCTACCTCGCATCGGAATCTCCACAAACAGGTCAATTATATCATATAGCGCATCGTCAATCCCATTCACCTCCTCACCCAAAACCAGAGCCACTTTGCCACTAAGCCGCTCTTTTAGCTCACTACTCCCCAGTTGGTACAGCTTTTCTTCAATATTATTCTCCAACCCCACAATCTGCCAGCCCTCTCCCTTCAGGCGGCGCAACTCAGAAATTATATCATCAGACGCATAAACATCCAGCATTTCCTCCGCCCCCAGCGCCGTTTTATGAATCTCGTGATTTAACTTTTCCCTTAAATGCGGCAACAAATTCTTGTCGTTTATCCTCGGCGTATATCCGGACAATATCGCCCTTTTGACGCCGAATCCTTCGCAAGTTCGCAAAATAGCGCCCACATTATAGCACGACCGGATATTATGCAACACGACTATCATTTCCATACAAATATGATATAATAATAGTCATGGAAAGTCAAATCGAAAAACTCCTGTCCGGCGAGGTCGCCACCCTGCCCACCGAAACCGTCGAAGGCTACGCCGTGGCTCTAGACTCCAAACGTGGCATCCGCGAGCTCATGCGCATCAAAGATCGGGATTTTGATTCCGACAAGATTTTCACGCTCGTCCCCGAATCAAAATCCGCCATTTCTAAATATGCCATCGTGCCAACCGCCGCACAAGCTCTAATCGACCGCTTCATGCCAGGCGAACTCACCATCATTCTGCCCAAAAATCCGAATTTCCAGCATTTTTACTACGATCACTACGCCACCATCGGCATCCGCATTCCCGACCACCCCGTTTTCGAAAATCTCTTAGCAAAAAGCGGAGCTGTCCTACTCACCTCCGCCAACCCCAAGGGTGGCACACCAAAATCATTCACCGGCCACTTGCCATCCACCATCGTGGATTTTACCGACCCCACCGCGCCAAAAATCCTGCGCCAAGGCAACCTCAAGATTGATCTGCAATCTTTTTAGCTTCAAACAATACACACGATACCGCTGGCGGCGGCGTGAAATCCGTCGATTTCAATGGCAAGCGAATCTTCGTCTGATACTTTTGAATTAATTTTAGCCCCAATTGCGACGTATAATGTCGATCGGTATTTAGAAGTTTCAGAGCAAACTGTTTCTGTAAAATCAGATAAAACGCCTCTGGCGGATTTTCCGCTTCAACCAACTTATGCACGATTGCCGAGCTCAAATGAAATGGCGGATTCGAAAAGACCTTATAAGGCTCGTGCGGTAGCTCCATCTCCAAAAAATCCTGTTCCACCACTTTCACATTCACAATTCCGCGTTTCTCTAGGTTTTCTCTCAACTTCGCCGCCGTCGCCGCATCTGGCTCCACCGCAATCACCTCTCTCACCCGATGCGCCAATGCAGACGTAATTACCCCGGAGCCAGCACCAATTTCCACCACCAGGTCCCGTTTTTTCAAGTTCGAGTGACCAATCAAAATCAACGCTAGCCGTGGACTCCTCAGGAAATGCTGCGACAGCAAATGGTTACGCATCTTGCCATCTCGCCAACATCTTACATCGCCACGTCACAGCCTACACCACCAAATTCAAAAGTTTCGCCTTCGGCACGAAAATCGCTTTTTTCACCCCGCTCTCGGTGTATTTTTGCACCCGCTCATCAGCCAAAGCTAATTCTTTCACTTTTTCATCGTCTGTCGCTTCATCCGCCGGTACGTTCAACTTCGCGCGTAGTTTTCCGTTTACCTGAACCACTACTTCCACCACATCCTGCACAAGATATTTCTCGTCCCATTTCGGCCACTCATCATCGGCGCCAAGTTTCTCCAGCATCTCCGACGCGAGATGTGGTGCAAACGGCTTCAAAAGTTTCGCCAGCACTGCCAAGTCTTCCTCTGTCGCGCCAACCTTATATAATTCGTTCACGTATTCCATCAGCGCCGCCACCGCCGTGTTGAAGTTGCACCGATGTATGTCCGTCGTCACCTTCTTGATGGTCTTATTGCGTACGACAGCATTTTTCTCCCCTCTCGAGCCGCTTCGCTCGCGCCCGTCGTTACGGGGCTCGCTCGCTATCTCGCTCCCGTTGTCGCGAACGCTCTCGAGTGAAGAAAAACTGCTGTCAAAACACAGATTATAACACCTATTCAAAAACCGATAAACGCCACCCACGCTCCGTGGATCCCACGCCGCGTCCATATCATATGGCCCGATAAACATCTCGTAGGTCCGCAGAGTGTCCGCCCCGTATCCATCATCAATCACGTCTAGCGGATCGATCACATTGCCCTTTGACTTACTCATCTTCTTGCCATCCGGCGCATTGATGTAGCCATTATATAGCAACTTCTTCACTGGCTCTCTGAACGGCAGATATCCGAGGTCCGCAAAGAATTTACACCAAAATCTCACGTAAAGCAGGTGCGCCACCGCATGATCGCCACCACAATAAAAGTCCACCGGTTCCCAATATTTGATTGCCTCTGGATCCCAGGCCGCTTTCTCGTCATGTGGCGAAGCGTATCGCCAAAGGTACCACGATGAACAGGCATAGCCGTCAAGCGTATCAGTTTCCCGAGTCATCGTTTCCATTTTACCAGTCTTCTCATTAAACACTTCGACCTTCAGCCAATCTTTCGCCTTCGCCAGCGCCGAACGCCCCGTTGAATCCGGCTGGTAATCCTTCACCTCCGGAATCATCACCGGCAACTGGTCCTCTGGAATCGGGTGCGGCTCGCCTTCCGCATCATAAGCAATCGGAATCGGACAACCCCAATATCGCTGCCTCGAAATCAGCCAATCGCGCATCTTATACATCACCTTCGGCATACCATAAAGGTCTCTATCAATCAGCTCTGCTTCCACTACCGGCAAATTAAACTTCTCCGCAAACTCCCGGTCCCTATCATCATATGCCGGCACCGCCATAATCGCCCCCGTACCATAACCAGCAAGCACGTAATCCGCCACATAAATCGGGATCTTTTCCTTCGTCGCTGGGCTAATTGCGTAAGCCCCGGTAAATACGCCAGTTTTTTCCTTGTTCTCCTGCCTTTCGATCTCAGACTTTTTCAAAGCCTCTGCCTTATATTTCATCACCGCGTCTCTGGCGTCATCGCTCACGATAAATTCAAGCCCCGCGTACTCTGGCGCCACCACCAAAAACGTCGCGCCCAGGATTGTATCTGGACGGGTAGTGAATACCGTGATTGCTCGCGAATACACCCCATCTCGGGACGCTTCGTCGCGCCCGTCGTCACGGGGCTCCTCGCTTCTCCCGCTCCCGTCGTCGCGGATGCCCCGAGATGAGGCATATTCGCGAGCTAACGGGAATTCAATCTCCGCTCCAACCGACCGTCCGATCCAGTTTCTTTGCATCGTTTTAATTTTCTCCGGCCAGTCTAGCCCGTCAATCTCAGCCAACAATTCGTCCGCGTACTCCGTAATCTTGAAGAACCACTGTTTCATCTTTTTCTTTTCAACCTCATGGCCACACCGCCAGCAGCAGCCATTCTCCACCTGTTCATTCGCTAGCACCGTCTGGTCTACTGGGCACCACCACTGGTAAGATTCTTTTTGGTAGGCTAAGCCCTTCTTGTAAAGTTGCAAAAAGCACCATTGCGTCCATCGATAGTATTCCGGATCCGACGTATTTATTTCGCGCGACCAGTCAATCGCGTAGCCAAGCCGCTTTGCTTGCTTTCTGAAGTTTGCAATGTTAACCTTCGTTACCTCTTGCGGCGCCTGCCCAGTTTTAATGGCATAATTCTCTGCCGGCAACCCAAACGTATCGTATCCGAATGGCCGCATCACATTCACACCCTGTTGCCGATAAAAACGAGCTAAAACATCCACAATCGTAAAGTTTCTGACATGTCCCACGTGAAGCCCCGCCCCTGAAGGGTACGGAAACATCTCGGCCAGCATCATCTTCGGCACATCGGACTCCTCTGTCGCCCGGAAAGCCTCGGTCTCCTCCCACCTTTTTTGCCATTTTGCCTCAATCTTCAACGGTTCATATCTATCCATAATATTGGAATTATACCACTTTCCGCTTCGCTTGTCGATAAGAGGCCTGACTTTCCCTCTCTTCTTGACTTTTTTAAGCATGTGTGGTATAATCAAAGTATTGGCCAATTTTTTTAGCTGCCAATGAACCTTGATCCATTTTATTTCAAAGAGGAGGTGTCCATATGGACATGCCGCAACCCGACAGACTCCGGACTAACCGGCTGTTGCGTCACTTCGAAAACCCCACTACCACCAAAGACCGCATCGACAATCTCGCCCCCACCGAAATGCGAGCTGTCATCGAGGAGGCCACCACCGCTGCACCCGCCGACTACAGTAAGCTCTTCGGAGCTTTAGTCTACGCGGGCACGCGAGTGACGCGCCAAGTCGGGACAGACATTCTGCGAGCCACCCTCCAGAGACTCATCCCCAGCATCATTACTGCGGAGGCCATCTCCGCCGTATTTCATCGGTATTACGATGACGTCCAGGTCATTCCCGGGGAGACCGCCGAAGACCTACGGAATCGTCTTCTTGACGACAACCTGGGCTTCTACGACGGGGTCATCTTCACCGCGATGGCAATTGCGGTCCTCGACCTCGCGCTCGAGCAAAATGAGGGCCCCAGCGTAAACTACATCCTCAGTGAGCTCGGATTTACCGGCAGCTACCAAAGCTGCGACGTGTCGTTCCTGCGCGATATCCTCAGCGAAAAGACGGCGGGAACGAAGGTGAGCACCTACGCCGCTGAAACCCTCATGAGAACGCTCTGCCCGACGCCGATAAGTATCGAAGCGGTCATCGCCGCCGCCAAAAAGCTCGACGACGAGCTCGAGGAGACCTGCAAGACCGGTAACGTGCGCAACTACGATGACATCAGTACCATCGATGGCCTGTGGGATAAGCTCGACGGCCTGTGGCAGCCATGCGGCATCTGCCAGATCCTGGCAGCGGCCATGGTCAGCAAGTAGCATATCCACCTCCACACCCCCAATACCTCGCCCCTCGGGCGAGGTATTCTTGTTTATGATTACTATTGACTTATCGTACCAATAATGCTATAATCTAAAAACCAGTCATCCATGAGAGGAGGAGTGAACGGATGAACCCTGGCGCACCTAACGCAGAAAAACAACAACCCGATATGAGCACCATGCAGAGCGAGATAGAAAGGAAAAACGAAAACCTTCGTAGTCTCGTAGTCGACATGCGGCCAGTTCTTGAAGCAAAAGGTTACTTCGACACCAACCACAGCGAGTACCAACGCATAAAGGGAAAACTCGACACCATGGCTAAGAAAAACGTTACCACGAGACGTTCGCTCATTACAGGAATCATCGGAGCGATTATGACGTTTTTCTTAATCCCCTTGCTACCCATTGAACGGACCCTGGGGCAGTTGACGGATTATCAGATGAGGTTCTGTGGCGCAGTCGTGGCAATCATCGCCACCGGCATTGGTGGCCTCGCCTTTTACGGGCTCGGCCGATTCTACCTCTACGTCAAAAGAAAGAGCCTGAAGGAGTCCATGAAAAACAGCGAGGAAAAAGCAAAACACTGGTACGAAGAGTACCTGGAAAGACAAGAACTCTTCGCGGCACAACACCCAGGAATCCTGGACTGACCCTCCACGGCAACCAGCGACCCACGGAGCCTTGCCACTACATCAGTAGCGGCAAGACTCCGTTTTTCCTTGCACTTTCCGATAGATATTCTCGAACTTGTCCAGCGTGTTTTCAAAATCATGTTCTTTTGCAAACTCTATCGATTTCTCCGCAAACTTTTTGCGTAAATCTTCATCCACGAGCAGCTTTCGTATCGCTTCCGACATCTCCGCCACGTCCCCGGCCTGGCATAGCAGGCCGTTTTTGTTGTTCACACATATCTCGCTTACGGCGCCGGCGTTCACGGCGATCAGCGGCAATCCAGACGCCGCCGCCTCGATCAGCACAATGCCCTGCGTTTCCACCTCCGAAGCCGTCACAAACACGTCGCCCATCCGATACACATCATAGAGCTTCGGCGGCACCACGCGCCCAGCAAAAATCACATTCTTATAGTCACCGTATTCTTTCTCCAGTCTCGCCTTGTCCACGCCGTCACCCACAATCAAAAGTTGCGCATTCGGTACGTTGGCTCTCAAAAACGCCTCAATCACTCCGCCAACGCCTTTTTCCGGGTCTACTCGCCCCACATAAAGCACCGTCAACAACCCCGCATCCGCGCCAAGCTCCTTGTAAATCTCTGGGGACACTTTCCCCGGCTTAAAGTTCTTTAAATCTACACCATTCGATACTGCCGCAATTGGCACCGTAAAATTCCGCCCATCGAGCAACTTCATAATTGCCTTCTTGGTCGGCATCGTCACAAAATCACTTTTGCTCTGCCGGTTGGCAAAATAAGCCGTCAATAAATTCTCTATCGGCTTCTTAGCAAACCCCGGCACCTTTAACGGCTCCGTAAATACCTCCGGCTGATTATGCTCCGTCGTTACAACCGGCACGCCATGTTTTCTCGCGTATGACACTACCGAAAGCCCAATCGGGTCGGACACCTGCACGTGCACCACGTCTGGCCGGAAGCTGGAAAGAATCTTCTTAACCTCTCGCTTCGGGAACACCGACACCCGAAAACCGTGTTTGTAAATCAAAGTCGGAAGCTCAATGCCAAAAATCTTCTTGCGCTTCGGCACTTTATGAATCTGATCCGGATAAACTTTTGCCTGCACCGAGCGCAAACGAAAAACCTTCACGCCGTCCTCTGTCCGCGAGTATGATCTGCCAGTCTGCGACGGGCACAAAACTATCACCTCATTGCCTCTCCCGGCCAACCCCCGCGCCAAATTATGCGAAAAAACCGCTACTCCGTTTACCATTGGGTAGTACACCGCGGTCGCAATCACGATTTTCATGTTACAACTCCTTAGCTTTATCTAGTTGCGGATCGCGCATGGCGTTAATGTCGTCATACGATCGTTCCACTTCAATATCGGGAGTAATCCCCTCACCGTTGATCGAACGATCATTTGGCGTATACCATGCCGCCGTCGTCACTTTGAGTGTTGCTCCATTCGACAAATTTAGCAATGTCTGCACCACGCCCTTGCCGTAAGTTTTCTCTCCCACGATCTTCGCCTTGCCATAATCTTGCAACGCTCCAGCCACTATTTCCGAAGCCGATGCCGTCGTGCCGTTCACCAGCACAATCGTCTTAATATTCGCAAGGATCGCTTTGCCAGACATCGCCGATGTAGTCGTATTGCCATAGTGCACTGACTTCTGCGTCAAAATCTTCTTCCCATCGACCCAAAGGCTGAGCAAATCTTGCGCCGCGCTCACATACCCACCGCCATTGCTGCGCAAATCTAAGATTACTTTATTAATGCCTTTATCGGCAAATTTGGCCGCTTCCTGCTGGATTAATTTCCCAGTGTCATTATCAAACCTCGTGACCGTGATAATCGCCGTCTTGCCGTCATACTCTACATATTCCGAAACATTATTAATAGTCTCCCGCTTCATCGTAAAATCGCGCTCTTCGCCATCTCGCACCACCGTAACAGTCACCTCTGTGCCGCGTTCACCTCGCACTTTTTGCGCAATCTCATCAGACGGCAAATCCCAAACTTCCTCACCATCGACCTTATATATAATATCACCCGCCAAAATCCCCGCTTTGCGCGCCGGATTGTCCGGTAATGTCCGCAGCACCCTCACGTAACCATCGCGAAGTCCCATCTCAACGCCGATCCCACTCCCCACATTGCCGTGCAGATCGTTATAGAAATCCGAAGTTTTCTCCGCATCCATATAAACCGTATAAACATCACCAAGCGCTTCCACCATCCCGGCTTTCGCGCCCTCAATCAAGTCCTCGACTTTCACTTCGCCATTGTAATTCGCCGCCAGGCTATCATAGACTTCGTTAAGCTCCGACCAATCCACCGTGCTCGAAGCCTTAAAACCAAAATAAGGCGAATACTTCCCGACAATGTTGTTCCAGTTTGCACCAATAACGATCCCGATCACTGCAAAAATTGCACTTAGCACAATTGCGCTACCGAGATTGACCTTCTTTTCTTTCCACTCTACCTTCATACCACTTAATTATACCATAATAATTATTGTAAATGGATGAAATTGTACTGCCAGACCTCACTGGCCGCAATTCGCCGCGCGCCGAAACTTCCCGGCTGCGAGACCCCAGAATACAAGTACGTTGCATAAGAATTATTATATTCGGTCACGTTAATCGACCCGTCAGCGTTAACGCTTTCCACCCAAAAGACGTGTCCATACGGATATCCATCCACTTGCCCAATCGTATCAGCCGCTGGCGTATGATCCACTACGTAGCCAGCCGCCCTGGCACCATCATCCCAGCTGTAGGCATTTCCCCAAGCCACCGCGATTCCAAAAGCCTCATAGGCCTTCCATCCGGCGTAGCTCACGCACTCGCAAACATAGCCACCTATTTTGTGCACACCATACGCATCCTCAATGAATGTCGTATAGTAATCTTGCTTCGCCGGACAATCCGCCTGCCACGGATAAGTATCGTCCCCTGCAAAACTACTACCCTCAAAGTACTCCCGGTGCGCTTCCTGATACGCCCGCTCTGCTTCTCGCTGTGCCGCCCGCGCCGCTTCGGCTTCCGCCGCATACGCTGCGGCATCATTTTCGAACTTAACCACTAGTGTCTGCTGCTCAGCCCGCGCGCTCTCAAGCTCCGTCTTGGCGGTCTTTTGTCGCGCTAGTAGCTCCTCCACCTGCGCCTTGTCGGCCTCAAGCTGTAATTTAGTTTCCTTTACTTCCTTAGCTGTTTCCGAAATTTGCTGCTTGACCACTTCGCTGCGCGCCTGTCTTTCCGCCAAATCCGAAATCGACTGCGACCCAGCCAGAATCGTAATCGGCTCCGAATCTGCCTCAAAATGCATTCCCACTAGAAGCTCCACTAGCGCATTCTGCTCCAATTCCAACTTCGCTTCCGTCACCGTGATTTGACGCTCCAGCTCCGTCACTTCTGCTTCGGTCTCCGCAATTTCTAGCTCCTTCGCCGCAATCTCACTGTTTAACTCATAAACTTTATTCTGAAACCAGTTGGCCGTTGCCGCCGCCGAAGCCGCGTTTTGATTAGCCTGCTGCTCACGCTCAACTGCCGCCATACATTCTGGCGAATTCCGGCACGCCTTGGAAAGTCCCTTCGCTTCACCAACCATTACAACATCAACCATCACCGGCGTCAAAATCAGTGCACCAACTACAGCACTAAGCCCCACTTTTTTCATTTTTGTTTTAAGCGCTATCATAGCTATATTGTAACATAAGCATCAAGTCTTGTGCAAATATTTCGACACCGCCAGTCGCGCCGAACCTCGACCAATAATCACCCCCACCGCGATGAACGCCAAGTATACTAAAATCAGCTGATTTGACTCCAAAATCTTTGTGATATTCGTTACGTTAATACCATAATCGCTAAGCGTCGGCGCCATCGCCATAAACCCAAAGTAACTCACGGTCGCCGCGATCACGCCAGCAATCACACCGCAAATCTCCGCTTCCACCAAAAACGGCCCGCGGATAAACCGTCGATCCGCCCCCACCAATTTCATCATGTAAATTTCTTCTCGCCGCGAGAAAATCGCCATCCGAATCGTCGAGAAAATAATCAAAACCGAAATCACCAAAAACACCACTGCAAGAATCAGCCCGCCCATCCGCGCAATCCTCGCCCATGACGTGATCGTCGCAATCTCCACCTGGTTCACGTCATACGTCGGCGACATCTCATCGTCCAAATGCTTCTGGAACAAAGGATCCTCCTCCACTAATTTCTTCACGCTATCGAGATTGTCAACATCGTACACCTTGATCCGCATCGTGGCTTGCATCTTAGACAACATCAACTCTTTCATCTCATCGTCGAGCACGCTCAAAACCTCATCACTACCTTCATTCTCCACGATAAACTTCTCATACTCCTCTTCCGAAGTCGAAGTCACCACTGATTTCACATTCTTATCATTCTGCATCGTCGTCGATAGCTCCGTCAAAACCGCCTCCGACGTTCCCGGCTTCAAATAAATCGTAATGTCAATCTTGTCCCGCATCATCTCAGCCGTGTTCGTCAAAATCACACTCGCCACAATCGTAATAAACAAAATGATCATCGTAATCGCCATCACGGCCGTCGCCGCCATCGATAGCCAAATGTTTCGCGCCCATCCCTTCGTGCCATATTTCAAAATCCGTCCTTCTTCCCGCAAAGGATGTTTCGCGCGCGTCTTGCGCATCACGCGCAAATTCTTCTTCGACGCCTTCTTCAAATTCTTAGTTGTATCCTCTGTCATTGAATCACCCTCTTTTTCATCGCCGCACCCGGAGCCTGCACTGGCCGCTTCATCACCGGCTTCGTTGCGTCAAGTTTATAAACACCATTATTCTTTTGGTCGCTCACTACGCGCCCACCTTTTAGTGTGATTACTCGCTTTTGCAAATTATTCACCACCTCCTCATCGTGCGTCGAAACTAAGATCGTCGTCCCAAAATCATTAATTTTCTTGAGCAGAGCGATAATCTCCGCCGTCGTCAACTTGTCTAGGTTCGCCGTCGGCTCGTCTGCGATCAAAATCTTCGGCTGTCTAGCCACACTCCGCGCAATCGATACTCTCTGTTGCTGCCCACCAGATAACTGGTCCGGAAACTTTTTCGCCTGATCCAACAAATCCACTAACTCCAGCACCTTCGGCACCGTCCGGCGAATCTCCCTACCGCTCATCCCAGCAATCTCAAGTGCAAATGCCACGTTCTCATACACCGTCCGCCGCGGCAACAACTTAAAATCCTGAAACACTACACCTAGCCGCCGCCGATATCCCGGAATGTGTCGCTTCTTCACGTAATCAAGGTCAATCCCGCCCACCACGATCTTGCCCGCGTCCGGCACTTCCTCTTTCGTGATCATCTTGATCAGCGTCGATTTCCCCGCACCAGATTTCCCCACAATAAACACAAACTCATTTGGCTCAATATGTAGCGACACCGAATCAAGTGCCGGCTCTTTATCGCCGACATAGGTCTTCGTCACATTATCGAGCAATATCATAGCTCAATTATAGCACAACCATAATTATTTTACTACTCGCCAAGCAAAAACCGAGACTTAAAAATCTTAGTACTATGTTTCAAAATCTAAGTTCTATGTTCTAAAATCTTAGTTCTATGTTCCAAAAAACTAAGCACCATGATTTGAGATCTTAGCTCTATGATTTTTCAATGTGAAAAGTGATATTCTTATCTCGTGCGCCTTCCGCCTGATAAATCGACACCGGCGTAATTCGCGCACCCGGATATTTCAACTTTATTTCGTCCAAGACCTCAGCGTAAGTCTTATTAGTCGTCACCGTCTCATCCAGCTTCGCCGGCACTTCGAAGTTGTCCTTCACTTTTTTCGCGCCTCTAAGCTCCAACATCAACCCCATGTCAATCTCAAATCCTGCCAAATATTCCGCGAGCTTAAAACTTCGGCGCACGGAGTTTTTGAACTCCCCCACCACGCCAATCAACTTATCGCCAACCCAAATCTCCGCCGCCCGCTTTTTCTCAAACGGCAACGCCGGCGCACCATTCACCTTCAGCGGCAAGAACTTCGGCTCGATATTCAGCGCCCCAAGCAAGTTCTCCACGTAAAACTTCGCCTTGTAATACGCCGCACCTGTACCCTTACGTTCCGCCACCACAAAGCCCAGTCGTATTTTTTCAACTGGCACGCCTTCGTCATCAAGCCCCCATTCCTTCTTTTGATAAACTTTGTTCATTTCGTACAAAGCAAAGTTATCATGCGGAATCTTTTGATTCACGTATGCCTTTTCCAGTAGACTTGGCACAATCGACTGCCGCACATATTGCAATTCCGGAGAAATCGAGTTTACAATCTTGTACGAGTTTTCTAGATCCAATCCGGCCTTCTCGAGTAGTCTCCCGCTCACGAAACTATATGTGAGAAGCTCATTCGCGCCAAACGACTTCATTAGCCGCCGCACTTCCGTCTTGAGGCCCAGCATCGCATTTGGCACTGCCGTCGCATGCTTTGGCAACACCGGCGCAATATTATCATAGCCCAACAGCCGGCCAATCTCCTCAATGACATCTTCCTTAATGTGAATATCCGTGCGCCACTCCGGAGCTTTGACGTTGACCTTCTCGCAGTCACACTTATCGCTCTTGCCGCAATCACAAGTAATCTCAAACCCCACATTTCTCAACGTCTTTTCAAACTCCGCGTAGCTATAATCCGTGCCCAGCAACGAATTAATCTCTTCGAGGCCTATTTTCACTACTGCCGGCTGCTCTTTATTCGGATACGAATCTGCCACCGTCGCCACCTTAAAACCGTCCGCCAACATATCCGCGCACTGCTCTGCCACCGCTAAAGTCTGGTATGGCGGCTGTCCCTTAGTGAACCGCGTAATCGCTTCCGAAAAAATCCCGTGCGCCATCTGCGTCTTACGCAAATTATATAGCGAGAACGTCGCCGATTCCAAAATGATATTTCGCGTATTTTCATCAATCGCCGTCGTAGCGCCGCCCATCGCTCCCGCAAGCGCCACCGGAACTTCACCGCTACAAATCACAATATCATTATGATTTAGCTCTACTTCCCGGCCATCGAGCAGCGTCAATTGCTCACCATCTCGCGCCAACCGCACTACGATCTCTGGTTGGCTAGCTCCCCCCACCGCCACAAACTTATCATAATCAAACGCATGCAGTGGCTGACCGGTCAGCAACATCAAATAATTCGTCGCGTCCACTACCGGATCAACCGGCCGCATCCCAGACTTAGACAACACAGTGTCAATCCAAGTCAAATACTTTTTCTTCATCTCTCCATGTTTCTCAAGCACCATCGCCGAATATCTACCGCAAATGTCATGATTTTCAATCGTAATGCTAAGATTTTGATTTTCAATGCTATGTTTTTCAGTCTCAGCATTATATTCAAACGGCTCTCCGAGTATGCCTGCAACTTCTCTCGCAAAGCCAATTAAGCCAAAACAATCCGGCCGATGCGTCAGCGACTTGTTCTCAATCTCAAGCACCAAATCTTTAAGCTCAAACACGTCCGCCAGCAACTCGCCCGGCGTCGCTACTTGCGGGTCAAGTTCCGCAATCCCCGAGTGATCGTCGCCAAAATCTAGCTCGTCCGCGCCAGCCAACATCCCGTTCGAGTCGTACTTGCCGAGCATTCGGCGTTTACCAATCACGAACGGCGCATCCTCGTGCACCGAAGCTGGAACGATTGCGCCAGGCGCAATCCACGCCGCCAACATGCCTTCCCGCACATTCGGCGCCCCGCACAATACCTGCACCAAACCATTGGCGTCCTTCTCAACTTTCGGCACTTCCACATCGCCGACGTCAATCTGACATAGCGTGAGATGCGTGTCCGGAATTTTCTCTGCCGTCACTACTTTCGCCACGTAAATTTTGTCATACTTGCGTGTCTCGTCAATCACGCCCTCGACTTCCACCAACCGTGCACCAATCAAGCGAATCAGCTCTTCGTCCGGAACTGGTATATTGACATATTTTTTCAACCAATTTAATGATATTTTCATATTAAAACTCCTTCAAGAAGTTAAGGTTGCCACTCTCAAAATATCTCACGTCCATCAATCCATATCTTAGCATCACCAATCGGTCAATTCCACCACCCCACGCAAACCCGTGGTACTGCTCCGGATCAATCCCAGCCATCTTTAACACGTTGGGGTGAATCATCCCGCAACCGCCCATCTCAAGATAATCGCCTTTCTTGCCGCCCAGCGCCTTTGGTTTTTCAATCATGAACTCCAGGCTCGGCTCCGTAAACGGGAAGTAGCCAGGCTGCGTCCGAATATCGAGCTTCTGTTCGTAATACTTTTCGAAAAACTCCTTCAAAATGCCAATCATCTGTCCCATCGTACAATCACGCGACACATAAACGCCTTCGCACTGATAGAAAGTATGCTCGTGCGTTGCATCAACGTCTTCATTGCGAAAAACTCGCCCCGGCACCACCACTGCGATCTCGCCGCCATCGTCCAACTTGTTTTTGTACTTTTTCAACACACGATGCTGCATCGTCGAAGTGTGCGCCGGCGGGATTAAACCCTCTTCCGTTCGGAAGGTGTCGTAACCATCCCGCGCCGGGTGCTCCTTCGCGAAATTCAGCGAATCAAACATGTGGAATTCGTCATCTAATTGCCGACTCTCCAACACATCAAACCCCATCAGCTGATAAATCGAAATCACTCGGTCAAGTTCGGACATCAATGGATGCGCCGAGCCCTGCGATACTGGGTACAGACTCGGCAGCGGCTGATTCACGTCGCACGGAGCCGTAATATCAATCGGCTCCACATCTACGTCTAAGGCGGCTTCTTCGGCTTTTTGGATAGCCGCAAGGATTGCCGTCTTTTTTGCATTTAACTCACGTCCGAACTCGCCTCGCTTCTCCGGCGGCAGCTCACGAATCTTTTCGTACTCAATGTTTAATTTCTTTAATTCAGCTTTTAGCTTCTCTAATTCGTCCATATATAATATATATTATACCACCACTCACCCCAAATCTTACTATATTATATAGTATCAATGCTTTGTCACACCTCGGGCTTCTTTTTTGGCTACACTAAATTCACGCGATTTCGCACGTCTGCATACACAATGTCGTTCGTCAAGATATACGCGCCCGCCAATACGTTTTCGTTATCAAACATCGCTCCGTTGTCTTCCCAGTCTACTACCGGCCCACCAAAGGCATACCGCTCACCGGCGTCGTACTGGGCGACGTAGTTATAGTAGTCCAGCAAGGCTAACGTATCAACTACGTCCTCTTTGCTCATGCCAGAAAATCTCGCCAACTGGCCTTCAAAGGAATCGTCTACCGGATTCGCTTCATAATACTCCATTCCAAGCTTCGTCACTGAAGATGTATAATCTGGATCCATATTTTCAAGCAACCTCTCATTTTCGATAAACCTCTGGTAATACTTATACTCATTCTCCCAATGTTTATTTTCGCTAGACGCTACACAGGCGCTACCATTTACCCAATCCATCTTCAATTCCTCACTCAGCCCATTCACGATGTCTTGGACGTCATTTAGTAAAGGTATGTAGCTAATTATCTTCGAGGTGGTACTATCGCTCCCGGTAATTCGGCTAGCGATTGCGGCATCCTTGATTCCGTACTGAGAAGTTCTCTGCCCGCAGTATACAATATACCTCGCCAAATTAGAATCGGGTCTTATATGCCCGTCCTCATCAAAGTTCGCATTAACTACACTACCATAGTCGTCACCAGTCGATGCGATCTCAGAGCCGCCACCAATTCTATGCACAATATCGTTAATTGCTATTGGTGACTCAAACATCGTGCTGGTGTCAGTAATAATGTACGGATTGCAAAAAGCATCGCCAACCGCCCCAGTGCTCTCTAGCAGCGGGCAATCGCCAACTGACGCCAACTCATCCTGCTCGCCGATCGCCATCGCCGTAGGCAGAAGACCCACGATAGAAGACGTCATCAAATTCGCCGCCCCCGTAGCTTTAGACATCACGCTATTGCCAGAAAAGACCAGTGGCATTGCAGCGTGCACCAAGCTCCCTAGAAATGTATACCTAGAAGTCATATCGAAAGGACTTCGAATGCTGCGCTGGTACTCTGCCTCTTCCGCAATCACCACGTCTCGCATACTAATGTATGATCTCACTTTTTCTTCGCTCGCCGGACTCTCCGCCCCGCTCGTGCCATTCCCACCCAAATATTTATTCGCACCAGATATCAATGCATTGCCAAGATCCTCGCCAAACCACTCCGTAGCGGCATCTTGTATCAACATCTTGGTTAAGTTCTTTGCGGCAATTGGGATAATCGCGTACAGCACCGTCTTGACCGCAACCTTGATAGCAATCTTAACGCTTTCTTTCACCGTAAGCTGTACCGCCTTGATACCTTGGCCAAATAATGGAATAAAGCTTATGATCGTCGTCGCCAAATTTACCGCAGCTACACCCGCTTTTACATATCCACAAGCCTCATAAGCTTCGGCCGTCGTTTCGATGTTGTCGAAGAGTACATTTGCGCCAGACATAACAGCTTCAAAGTTTACATTCCTCACGCTAGCGTTATCTTGACTAATCGGGATATTACTAAACAACCACGCGAAACCAGCCGACTGCACCGCAGTTCTACCGCTAACCGCAACACCGCCATCATCGCCCAAAGTCGTACCGGGAGTAGTCAGGTTCTCACCATACTCGTGAATCGGACTATTGCTACCATTGCCGGCCTTTACCTTATCAACCGCCTCCAAAAAACCAGATATCAAATTCAGAAATTGCAAACTCTGGTAAGCCGACACGACTGTGTAAATCGACATCAACCCTTCAATCACAGCGCAACCATACGCGCCAATCGCAGAAGCAGCTTTTACTGCTTTGCTATTTAAAACATTCGTTACTTTCTCAAGTGTGGCATTAGTGGCAGTTATAGAAGTGTCACTTACATTCTCGGAGTCGACGTCTATGCCGTCTTCATTCTCAACCGTTACCCTAGTAATTTCTTCATCTTTGATTTCCGAGGTCGTACCGTCATCGGCCAACACCTCCACCTCGTGATCGCGCTCTACGCCACGATCGCTAGTCTTACTTAAGTTTACACTGCTACCGGTTTCCTTAAAAGCATCCGCTATATCGTTAAGGTTTCCGGCCACCCACTTAACCCATCTATTTCTGTTTATGCTAAGCTTTGTCTCAGTAAAACTGGACATTATATTATCAAACCACCCGCTAATTCCACCCCGCCAGGTCCTAGAAGCCGCAGTGTAAGGGTTCTTAAAATCTGTGTCTTTCAGCGCCTCCTGCGCCGAAATCGGCTTTCCTATATTGTTTAACCCGCTAGCACCTTTTATGGCATTGATCAAATCGCTCTCCGAATAGCCATTATAGAGTAATATATCACTCCCAACCACCGGCACCCAAAGTCCATTTTTTTGGTACAAAATTGCCGTTATCTGAGTTAAGTTCCCAACATCCTGCACCACTTTCAAACCATGAGACTCGAACGACTGCACTTGATACTCGGAAAACCCAAAAAGGCTAGCCCCAGTTTTACCAGTCTGCGTATCGCCAACTTTTATGCCCTGGTTCAACTGCACGTCAAGCCAAGCATCACTAGCCATTGTGGTCGAAATACCAATCGAATTAAACTTTTCTAGGATCATCTCCTCGATCGCCATCGGCATTAGGCTCTGTGTACCCATCATAAATCCACCCGTCCCTAAAATCAGCGCAAAAATCAATCCCATCGGACCCTTGCGCTTCAAGAAACTGCCGGCCTTCTTCTTACCCTTCTTGTCACCAGCGCTTTTGCCAACACCAGTAAATACCCCTCCACGCCTTTCGCCCGCCGACGCTGCAGATAATCCGCTACCGGCAATCGGGCTGCCCTCAGTCGCAGCATTCTCTTCCGCCTCACGCAAATTAGCTGCCGCCTCATCTCGCCCACCCCTCTCGGCAGCACGTTCTTTTTCAGCCCAAGACGAACCACGCTCAGCAGCGCGTTCCTTATCGGCCCAAGACGAGCCCCCCTCTCCGCCGCCACGACTACCGCGCGACAAAAAACCCGGCCTAATACCGCCGCTATCCGTGCCCTGGCCACCGCGCTTCATGTTTTCTGCCATATACTATATATTATATACCACGACCAACGCCAAATGCAATAAGCATAACCAAAATCACTACCACAATTACGATCCAAAGCCACGCAAAGCTACCGGTTTTCTTAAAATCCTTCACATACTCGGAGCTTTCCACGAAATCCTTATCTTCACTCACATCCTTCGTGGTCTGCACTTTCGCTCGCAAATCCGCATTAATCCTTCGCGTTAGCTCTTCATTCTTATCGTCCTCACGATTCATCATTATTGCCATAATTTTTATTATAGCATACAAAATTTATGATATAATACAGTTGATATCAAATTAAAGGAGGAATAATGGCAACAAAGAAGCCAAAGTCGCCAGCTAAGACTGCTAAGTCTTCTGCAAAGACGACTAAACCGAAAACTACTGCCGCGAAGACTGTCGAGAAACCAGTATCCGAGGCTCCAAAAACCAACACGGTGGAGAAAGCCGCTGTCCACAGCGAGAAGTCACAATCTTGCTTCAAGGGATTCTTCGGCAAAAAATATGAAGAAAAAGAATCAATCTTGACGGTGTTCAAAAGCCACAAGTTCTATGGTGCCCTACTCGGCGAAGTCGTTGGAACCTGTTTACTTACGCTATTCATGTTCTCGCTCGCCTTTGTCAGCATCGCAAATATCGCAACCTTTGGTTGGGCTGTTATCGCCATCCTGATTGCAGTTTACGCATTCTCTGGCGCCTGCCTCAACCCGCTCGTCACCATCGGCATGGTGGCATCACGTCGTATGTCGGTAATCCGCGGCGTAATGTACATCATCTCGGAGATCGTTGGCGCCTGGCTCGGCTGGCTCATCTACAACTCCTTCCGCCTCGCCGGAGGAGAAATCGCCGCTGATATGCCAACCATGACAGCAGTTGGCGAAAATCAATTCTGGTTCTTCGCTATGATCGAGCTACTTGGCGCAATCATCATTGCGTTCTTCTTCGCTCGAGCTTTAAAGTACAAGCGCAGCGCCTTTACCTTCGGTGCGACCGTCACCGGCGGCATCGTCCTGGCCGTCATTTCATCTTACATGCTTTCATACGCTTTCGGCGGCGTCCAAGGCAACTTCATCTTCAACCCAGCCATCGCTTTGATGTATCAAATCTTCCCGACCGCTGGTGATGATTTCGGCCAAATCATGAGTGGCGTTTGCCAAGCGCTTACCATTTACACGCTCTTCCCAGCCGTTGGCGGAATCTGCGGGTTCTATCTCTCAGACTTCATCGGCAAACTTAGCGCGGAAGACTAAATCAACCCACAAAAAATAGCCAGCAAATAAACGCTGGCTATTTTGTTTTCGGGAATAGTGGAGTCGCCGGCGGCACCACCGGACCCGCAAAAATCGCGGCAATCTTTTCAGCAGCCGTTGGCAAAAACGGCGTCAACAAACGATTCGCGTTCAATAGCTCGTGCACCAGGCCCGTCATACACTCCTGCAACTTATCTATTTCGCCATTCTTAGCTAGCGCCCATGGTTTAGACTCATCAATGCTACGGTTAATGCTTTGCACTCTCCCCCATGCATAATCAAACGCCTTGGAATATTCGTAATTGTCCATCAACTCGCAATATTCCGCCGGAAGCTCAAAGTCGTCGACCGTTTCTGCTACTACTATATTGTTTTTCTGCGCCAAAGTCGCCAACCGTTGCACTAGGTTCCCAAGATCGTTTGCAAGTTCGTTATTGTAAGCCGCGTCGTATTTTTCCCATGTGAAATCAGAGTCGGCAAATGTATCGATGTGCCGAAGGAAAAAGTAGCGAAACGCATCTAGTCCATGCCGGTCGATCACTTCCACCGGATCAACCACATTGCCAATCGATTTACTCATCTTCTGGCCATCTGCCAGCACCATACCGTGCGAAACCAATGCCCGTGGCAACGGCAATCCTAATCCTAGCAGCATTGCTGGCCAAATAATTGCGTGAAACCTCAAAATATCCTTTCCCACAAACTCGGCTGTTGCCGGCCACCAATCAGAAATATCAACATCCGGGTAACCCAGCACTGTTATATAATTAGACAGCGCGTCGAGCCACACGTACATAACTTGCGTCTCATCGCCCGGGACCGGCACGCCCCACTTTAACTGCGACACTGGCCGCGAAATCGATACATCCGGTGATTCATCGAGCAATTTCAGCATCTCCGCTTGACGATAATCCGGCAAAACTATCATTTCGCCAGACAAAATTGCTTCTCGCACCCGCTCCTTAAAATCTGCAATCCTGAAATAATAATTTTCTTCGGACAACTTCTCGTACGCTTTCAAGTGATCTGGGCATGTGCCATGATTTTCCTCGCATTCCTTATCAGTCACATATCTTTCACAGCCAGTACAATACCAACCCTCGTATTTTGCCTTATAAATATATGGTTCCAATTTGCGCCAAATTTCTTGGCATCTCCGCACGTGATCATCATCCGTCGTCCGCACAAAGTCCGTATATTCCACTCCGAGCTTCCGCACAAAATCTTGGAACTTCGCTGCATTCTCATTTACATATTCCTGCGTCGAAACTCCCAGCTCTCGTGCCTTAAGATCAATTTTATTACCATGCTCATCCGTCCCCGCCTGGAATCGCACCGCGTCGCCAAGCAGTGTATGGTATCTTGCACAAACATCTGCAAGGCAGTAGTCCATCGCATGACCAATATGCGGCGCACCATTTACATACGGAATAGCAGTAGTAATATAAATATTCTTCATAAATATATTCTACAACAAAATATCCGAAAAATCAATTTAACCATTCATCGTCATGATTAATGTGATCACTAACGCCACTACAACAATACCAGCCGCAATGCACAACATGATCAAAGATTTCTGATCCATCTTTTTCTTGCCTGGCTTCGCTGGAGCCGCAGTATTCGCCATTGAATTCCCGGCTGGATCATTAAAAGCAACGTTTTTTGGCGCAGCCTGCGTAGCTGGTACCGAGATCGCACTACCAATCGAACCTGGCACCGGCGCCGCTGCCGTCATCGGCGCACTTAACTCCTGTTCAACCGGATCGGGCGCTTTCGGAAGATTTGGCATCGTAATCGGGTCAGTTGCGCCCACCATGATACCGTCCGCTGCCAACGCTGCCACATTCGGCACAATATTCTGTCCCATATTAGGCACTGGCGCATTTGCCGCGACATTTTGTTCTGCGCCAAGCACGGCCGCCCCAGCCATAGCGCCTGGATTTATCACCGGATTCACTGGCGTTGGCATTTCTGAAATCGGCTGGCCAGCCACTGTGCC
>DGIF01000023.1:1347-3065 GCA_002393165.1 Candidatus Saccharibacteria bacterium UBA3829 | reverse complement strand
CCAGCCACTGTGCCACCTATCTTTGGCGTCATCACTACCGCGCCATCGGCTGGCGCCGCTACTCCTAAATCTACCGGCGCACCACCGCTCGGCACCACCGGACTTACTGGCGCTTGTGGTTGAACTGGATTTGTATTCGTTGGATCCATCTTCTTCCTTTCAATTCTTAAATTTTATTTTGTCCTGCGCGTTTTTCAAAATATTGATCGATTTTTGTAGGTCAATTCCTTCTTTCTCAGACAACTTGAGGTCTAGCCGCCTCAACACTCCTTCACGACCAACCACGCTCGGCCAACCAAAACATGTCCCAGAAAATCCATCATACGATGACACCGGCAATACGCGCATCTCATCGTTCAGAATAGAGTTCACAATTTGCACCACGCAGCTTGCAATACCATAATAGGTCGCACCTTTGCGCTCAATAATCTCATACGCTTCGGTCCGCGCAAACTCTGAAATGTCCTTTCGCACATCCTGACCAAGAATATCAGTCACTTTCTGCCCACCGACATCCGCAAGCGACCACAACGTCACTTCCGAGTCACCATGCTCACCCACTTGATAAGCATGCACCGACTTCGGATTCACATTAAGATATGCCGCCGTACGCTGACGAAGTCGCGCCGAATCCAGCACCGTGCCTGAACCAATCACCCGCTCCGTCGGCAGCCCTGAAAACTTCAACGTAAAATACGTCAACACGTCCATCGGGTTAGTTACAACCAGGAAAATCCCATCAAACCCGGATTCCATAATCTGCTCCACCATGCCCTTCAGAATATTCACATTTTTCTTCAGCAACTGCAATCTCGTCTCTCCTGGCTTCTGGGCCGCCCCGGCCGTAATGATCACAATATCACAATCTTTAGCATCCCTGTATGTTCCACTCGATATTTTTACATAACTCGGTGCCACCGCGAGCGCATCCACTAAATCCATCGCTTCACCTTCGGCATCCTTTGCGATGATGTCCGTTAATACCATTTCATTCACCGCCGTGCGCTGCTGCGTAATCGCAAACGCAATCGACGCCCCCACGTTCCCCGTCCCCACAATCATCACTTTGTTATTATCCATGCCATTATTATACCACAAGCTTAATAATCCGAAGTAAAAACATTTTCAAAATATAGCTTCAATTCTTCCGCTATAAACTCATCCTTCTTGTAAACTTCCTCGAGTTCCTTCAAAAACTTCGGCGCTTGGCGTTCTAGCCTCTTGCGGCGATATTCTTCCCACTTCGCCGCCTCCGCTTCGCTCAATGACTCCGGAAAATTTCGTCCTTTATAATGCAGTAAAAGTTCCGGCAGTCTCGGGTCATGAAAATCTGGACAAAAATCCGCCAACTTATTGCCATCCGCATTCCGCACCGCCGCTACTTTCACTCGATCTGCATCATCAAGAAAGCCATCATAAAGCGCCGCCTCCGGCTCAATCGCTTCCGGGAACTCCGGACGATTCTCGTACTCACTTCGCATCTGCTCCGCAAACTCCGGATGCTCCAGCAAAGTCTTCAAATTCTCCTGTACAACCTCCGGCGTTAGGCCAATCTTCTCCCAACCATCATTATTATCAAGCACTCCTATCGGCGCCACCGCCGGGCACTTGTTATAGCACAGCTCCTTTACAATTGGAAACATGCTAGAACGGGTCCCGTCTGACGTTTCTCGCTCGGAGGCGCGTCCGGCCGGCCCGTTTGCCTTCGGCAATTCGCG
>DGIF01000023.1:0-1294 GCA_002393165.1 Candidatus Saccharibacteria bacterium UBA3829 | reverse complement strand
CAATTCGCGTCCCAAGGGGCGAGCGCCATGGGCGGCCGGCGCTACCCCTCGTGCTGCCGCGCTCCGGACCCCACTTCGCCAAGAAACATCAGCCACCCGTTCTAGGTTATATCTCAAATCGTAAACTAGTATGTTTCCATTCCGCGATGTCGTTAACGGAAACGCAACTGTAGTTTTATTAAACTCACTCGAGTATCTCCCCGAAGCGTAAACAAACGGCTTCTTGTTCTCTAAGTTCACTAACTTTTTTACTTCATTTTTCCCGCGCATTTTGAAAAGATACTCGAACATTTTTGGTTGCTTTTCACGGATCATCCGCGCCACCGCAATCGTCGCATACACATCGGACAACGCATCATGCGCGTGTGCATGTTCTAATCCATTCAGCTTCGTCAAAAGTTCCAGCCGATTAGTCGGCTTCCCGTCATCTGTAACCGGCCAGTTGATACCTTTCGGACGTAACGCCCGCACCAGCCTCACCACATCCAGCATATCCCAGCGACTTCGCCCATCTTTCCACTCCCACTCATATGGATCATAAAAGTTCCGCCAAAACGTCGCCCGCATAAATTCATCGTCGAATCTCACCGTATTGTATCCCACCGCCACCGTCCCCGGCGTAAAAATTTCCTCGGTCACTTTATGGCAAAATTCAGCCTCCAAAATGCCATCCCGCAAAGTATCTTGCGGCGTAATTTTGGTTACCGCCACCGCCGCTGGGCTCGGCAGGACATCCTCGCTCATCCTCACCAAAATATTCACCGGATCGCCCACCAAATTTAATTCCAAATCCGTCCGCTGCCCAGCAAACTGCATCAACCTATCTTCCAGCGTGTTTAACCCCGAAGTCTCTAGGTCATAAAAGAAAAAAGTCTTCTTCACGCCACCATTATAACAGATTGCCCGAAACCAGGTCAACCACGCAAAACTACCGTAGCGTCACCACCCACGGGTCCGTCGCAGTGCCGTCGCCATCCGCCGGAATTATCCCCGGGATCAAGCTAATCACCGGCCGCACGCCATTTAGTATACTTAAAACATTATATCCGGCGGCGCCGTTCTGAGTCACCGTATAGGGATCTACCGCGCCAGTCGACAGGCGCGCGTACGGCGAAAGCAACCAAAAATTGTTCCCTGACCGCAAGAAAACATCATAACTTGGGAAGCTGACAGATAAAACACCAGCAAAGTACGCTTCATCCGCTGTCAGTAACGCTACTGGCTCCCTAAGCTGACCATTGCCGTTTTGCGCATTGCTAGTGGTATAAAGATCTACTACGCTACGGCTACAGCC
>DGIF01000040.1 GCA_002393165.1 Candidatus Saccharibacteria bacterium UBA3829 | reverse complement strand
ACGTGCGAATGTAGCTCAGTTGTTTAGAGCGCTTCCTTGCCAAGGAAGAGGTCGAGAGTTAGAGTCTCTTCATTCGCACCATTTTTGTGCAAAAATGAGTTTAGTCGTAGAAATTTAGCATAATTAGCGCCCAATTTACGCCCATAAAGTAATTGCGCGACAAGCTTCGCGACTAGCTTTCATAACAATAAATCCCATGAATAAGCACAATAGTTTTATGTTATAATATTATATATGGATAGAGACAAGAATCTTTCAAATAAAGCCGAGCCGATGACGGAGGAGCAATTGGCTACCGCCTTTGTAGGAACAGCGGGAAAAAAAGACGAGCAAAATGTAGAAGGCAAAGAGAACGATGGGACACCGACAGAAGAAGAGGTGGCCGCTGCTTTTGTGGGGCCAGAACCAAAGGCAGAAGAAGACGATGCGAAAATACAAGAAGAATCTAGCAAAGATGGCAGCGAAGGCACCGTGGCCCTCGGTCCACCCAAACCCCAGAAAGGCCTCTTCGTTATTGTCGCTTGCTTTGTAGTTGTTATTGGAATCGCTGTGGCAATTATAATAAGATCAAATCAAAAACAAGAATCAGGGCCAGTCATCTCTATTAATGACCTAACGGATGAACAAAAAGAAAAGCTCGGGGTCGAGCTGGTAAAAGGAGAAGGTGCGGATTCGTCCGGAATTGAAGATGAGAATAATTATTCCGACGAGTATAAAAAATATCTCGAACTTTCTGACGAGGAAAAAGCTGAGCTTGAAGTGATCCCGAGAAAAGAAGAAGTGCCAGATGGAAAGATCGACGAAATCAAAGAAGATACTGACGAAGAAATCATCACAACCCTACCTGAGAAATTTGATCTTCGCGATGTGATAGACATTACCGTTGGCAACCAGGGTGGCTATGGACTCTGCTGGGATTACGCCTCAAGTACATCATTGGAAACTCATCTCAAGCTTCGTGGGATAGATTACAACCCATCCGAATTACAAATCGACTTTCTGTCTTCTAGCTTAATGTATGACAGTCGTAACTTGCACGATGGCGGTACATTCCAATATTTTGCCGATATAGCCTCATCAATTGGTACAATTTCCGAAGATGCTTTTTCTGGTCTAAACATCGATCTAGACGCATGGTATGGTACTGCCAGCGATAATTTTGACCACCTTAAACTTGCTAAAAACGATAACCCAATTTACGTCACAAAAACCGTTGACTTTCCAGCAGTTTACAAGTATTATGGCGAGGCATCCGGCAAAACTGACGAAGAACTAGAGGAGTTTCGCAATCTCGTGAAAGCTCATATTATGGCAAACGGGTCACTCTATACCGCAATAAGCGCTCACTTTTATGCAGACGGAAGGCTTGGCTACTGCTCCAGCTCTGCATATTGCGCCGCTGACCACGCAATGTCGATTATTGGTTGGGACGATAATTTCCCGAAAGAGAATTTTCATAAAATTGACGAAACTACTGCCTATTTAACAGACGAACATCCGAAGCACGACGGCGCGTATTTGTTGCTAAACTCGTATGGCGAGAATTGGGGCACAGACGGGGGAGCAATTTGGGTGTCTTATGATGATTATAATGTCGAAGCCCAACTTTCCGGAGTTGTCTCTACGACACTTGATGATGCGAAAAAGATGAGCTCGATCGCATCTCAAGCCGCAAAGGATATCGTAAGTGAAAAACTCAATTTTTATATTATCGAGAAAGATGGCGAAGAATACATATCTGACTACGCGCTGGATCGCGTTTCGTATTTAGACCTATCATCTCGCAGTTTAACGGATTACGACCTCGAAGGCATTACCGAAATCTTCTCAAATATTTCGTCATTAATGATTTCCGACAATGATATTTCAGATTTGTCTTCACTTGCCAACTTGAAAAATCTAAGGGGGGTTTCTTTCTCAAAGAACAACGTTGAGGATATTTCGGCTCTTTGTGCTATGGACAAGATAGGCAGCCTCGACCTGAGCTATAATAAGATTGCCGACGTCAGCTGTCTAGAAGGCAAGCTTGACGATTATGCGTATATCGACATTTCTGGCAATAAGGGGATCACCGGTTTTGACAAACTAACCACGCTAACTAGCCTAACCGCAAACGATATAGGTCTTGAAAGCCTTGAATCGTTAAGTAACTTTAATAAGCTTACATCGCTTTCAGTCCGCAACAATAATATCAAAAGCTTAGCGGGGCTCAATACAGACGTAGATGTGCTATATGACCTCGATTTATCTGGCAATAAAGAATTAGCAGACCTCGCATTCGATAAGCCAGTGTACCGCCTGCTCATAGAAGACGCTGATTTAACAGATATCTCAATACTAAACAACATCAAAGCCAACGGAGTACTTGCTGGCGGCAATAACTTCGGCGACTTATCCAGTTTTAATAATGATAAAGTAATGCAACTGGATCTTTCTAGAAATAAAAATCTTTCTAATTTATCGGCGCTTAGCACAGTTAAAAACCTCAACCTTTCAGATTGCGGCATAACCTCACTAACAGAACTTGATGGCATGGATGGAATCGAAGCATTAACTCTGAATGATAATAAAATATCATCTTTTGATGGCGCAGAAAATCTTTCAAAAATCACCACCCTCAACATCAAGAATAACAAACTCACGTCCCTTAACGGCTCAGAAAAACTCGAAAATCTGCAGAGTCTCAATGTAGCAGATAACCAGATCTCATCATTGGATGCAGTGGCAAAACTGACAAAGCTCATTACTTTTTCGGCGGACAACAACAATATCTCTGACGCAAACGCCTTAGTCGATTTAGAAAATCTATACTTTGTTTCATTAAACAATAACAAACTCACTTCAGTCCCCAACTTCACGACTCAAGTGAATGTTTATCTGGCACTTGAGAACAATCCTATTGAGAATGTCGTAATTCCAAGAGCGGTCGCGACAATCAACTTGAAAGATTGCGGCGCTAAAACGATAGATTATTCATCGGTGGAGAAACTAACGAATATAACCCTCGAAGGCAATCCTGATTGGAACGAATACAGCGACTTAATCTCCGAATCAATGCTTGGCCAACAAAGCCTAGGCCGCCAATATCCTTATTTTAGCATTTCGACCGACTATAACTTCTCTAAGGAAGAGCTAAACGACCTCGATAGTGGCATCCCAGGGTTATTTGGTAGTGCGAGTTGGTATATGAGTCTTAAGGAATATACAAATGAGCTAGAAAAATCTTCTGACGGTGTCATCGATTTGGAGAAATGCCCCAGTGAAAGGGCAATGTTTATGTACTTATTGAAGTCCGGTATAAACTTGGATGGTTTTTCAGTAGATAAGGCCGCCACAAAACTCACGCTAGAAGATAAGACGGCAGACTCATTATCACTAGAACAATGGATAAGAATTAATAATAGCGCGCATCTATCAGCTAATAAAATAACATTCAATTTCAAACAAAGCCAATAGATTGGCAAGTACCCGCTAAAACATATCAAAATCATACGATTTAATTGGATTAGAAAAATTTAAATTTTGAGATATCATTCGCACCATTTTTGTGCTTATGCTATTGACAAAAATAACAATCTGTGATATAATGGAAGTATGGGCCTCCCAAAACAAACACGCAACACAAACCAGCATATCACCACGCGTACCAGATGTAAGCGCGAAAGGATATCATGGGCTGGTTAATTTTTGTTGGTCTTGCCACTTTTCTTGATTCAACCCGGATTTTTATTGACAATTATTCATCTGACGTATATTTCAAGGGTCGTGGCGCCGTCTCGCAGAAACTTTTCTACGGCTACGCCTTCATCGTGGTCGCCTTTGTGATGGCCGCGATTACCGGGTTTGATTTTAACGCCAACTACTTCGTCAACTTCGCATTTTTCTTCGTCTCCGGCTTACTATCGGCCTTCTCCGGGATTCCGTATTACAGGGCTCTCGAACTAGACGACTCCACCAACATCGGCATCTTTACGCAACTAGCTCCGGTGCTTTATTTAGTCTTCGGCTGGTTGTTCTTTGGCGAATCGCTTTCCCCACTGCAACTGGTGGCCTTTCTTATTATTCTCTCTGCCCCGCTCATCATTATTGGAACCACTAGAAAGCGCAGCCGCAAAATCAAAATCAAAGCCGTTTTGTATGCGTTTCTCTATGTGCTAATCGCCGTCGCTGGCAACCTACTCTTTGTCAAGGAAAATGTCGCCGAGCTTAATTTTCTTTCCGAAATGGCGCTGGTCATACTAGGAAAAGGCCTCGGCAATCTTATCATCGTCTATGCCAGACCGAAATGGCGCCGGCGTTTCCATGCCGTGTTGAAAGAGAGCCGCAAAAAGGTCCTTCGCCCGCTCATCTCCAATTGTTTAGTTGATGTTGCGAAGGACCTCACTTATCGCCTTGGGCTAATCATGGCCCCAGTTGTAGCGATGGCTTCTGCCGCGTCGGATTCTGCTGAGCCAATCGTTATCTTTTTTATGGGTATCGTGCTCACCCTGATTTGGCCTAAGTTTGGCCGCGAGAAACTCAATAAGAAAAGTGTGCTTGTTCACCTTGTCGCCACAATTCTCGTGGTCGTAGGCATTGTCTTGATGCAGTTTTAATCCTAATACTTGTTGTTGATAAAGTCGAGGATGTCTTTTATGCTACTGATTGTGTTGTCGACAACTTTAGGCTCTTTGTTGTAGCTGACCATGACGATCTTCCCCTGCTTATTTAGGTACACAATCTTCATAGAATTTACGAAGTAGACATAATAAATTTCCTGAATGCCGTCTTCAAACGAAACTTTATAATAGCCGTCCTTTTCAGTTACTTCCGTCAAATCGAATGGATAATAGTAGCCTTCATCTACATAGATATAGTAATCGCCATCTTTCTTCTTAATGAACCCGTCTCCGACGCTCGCTACGCCAGTCTCAACGAGCTCAGTATCGTAGCTAGAGGCATCGATTTTATAAAGATTGCCGTCGCTCGTCAGGAAGTAATGAGTGAATTGATCATAGCCATCGTCAATCACGTTATCGAGCTTCTTGCTATATTCTTTGTCGGATGATGAAGCTATCCAGAGTTCGTTGTTGTTATTGATATAGCCGTTGAAGTGATAGCCGGTAACTACCTTCTTAACCGAAGATGCTACCTTTTTGAAGCCATCAGTCGATTCGGTCAAACCGCAATAGTTCTTGGTTCCCAGCTTACCATTAGTGATGTATGCGTCACCGCTCTTTGTGACGACCGCCAAGCAAAAGCCCGAGAAGGTGTCATAGCTTACGACATTACTATAGGTCTCCTCAAACGTATGCAATAATCCGCCATCGTAATTCAAGCCGGCTCGATATAGCGTCCCGCTCTTATCTAGATAATATAGCGTGTTGTCGTCAATGAAGGACGAAACGTTTTTGGCCAAAACGGCCGGCTCTTCTACCTTAGCGGTACTGTTCCCGCCGAGCCCCTCTACTTCACCAACCCCATATAAGGTACCATCACCAGATAAGGCAACGACCGTAGTGAAATCAGCGCTGATGCTGGATATTTGGTTTGCCCCAACGGCGCTTCCGCCATTACTGCCATTGTTGTCACTGCCACCATTATCGCTACCGCCACCATTGCCTTTAGTCGCCAAGACGACGCCCACAATGATCCCAACCAACACTACTACCGCGGCTGCAATTATCAGCCACAAATTCTTCTTTGGCTTGTTGTTCGGCGCCGGTGTAACCTGCTGTGGCGTGACGCTTCCAGCAACGCCAACAGTACCATTGGCCTGGTTAAAATTACTTGGATTTTGTTCCATTTCCACTCCTCTCTTTTCTTTTCTAGCATCTATTATACTAGTCATAACTATTTTTTGCAAACAAATAGTAAGCAATAATTACGGAGTTAGATTTCGCGTTTCCTTGACGGTGGCGTAATTTAATATATCGGAAAATCTATCTAGAGCCGTTGTGAGCCGCACGCTGTCACCATACGCTCTGGCGTTACGATTATAGATATAGCATGTGTTCGTTTCATATAACCCGATCGCCGGCACGTCAGTCACCCAGTGACTGAGAAATGACTCATATTTCTTGGCGCGCAACGTGGCGTCCAGGGTCTCGCGTGCTGCCACCAACAAGTCATTTACCATTGTGCTGCTGTAGTTCGATAAGTTTAGCCCGGCCGCCGAAGCCTGTGATGAATGGTAGTATGGCAATGGGTCTGGGTCAGCGCCAAGATCGATTTCGTATACCAATATGTCGTAGCTACGTTTCGCGAGCACGTTTGCAATGAAATCTTGCGTTTCTTCGTACACCATTAGATTGGCATCAATCCCCAGCGCCACTAGTTCATTCTTTAATTCCTCGGCCACCGCTGGCAGATAACCGGAACTTACGGTTACGATATTCAAAGCGATTGTCCCGTTCTCCGACATTGACTCGATCTTTTCAGTTGCTTCAAGAAAATTCTCGGCTGGAATCGCTGGATAATTAGCAAGTTCAATTTGAGACTTAAGCAATGGGTAGTCCAGGGCGACTTGGCTCTGCCCTGCCGCGCGTAACTTTTCAAGACTGATCCCCTCGCGGATTGTTTGCCGCAAGTCGCGGTTCTTTAAGAAATAGCTCGTTGTATTGAAGAAGATAAATGCACCAGCATTGATCGGTGTTTCTTTTCGCAAGTAATTCTCTGAGGTCACTCGCTCCGCATCTAGACCAGATAGCTCTGCCGTTGCAGTCGCGGTCCCGGCGTTCAATGCCGAGACGATCTCGTCTTTAGTTGCAAAAGAATGCACGGCGAAAGTATTTAGCATCGGCCGGCCTAAATAGTAGTACGGGTTAGCCGACATGTAGATCACCTCTTCGCCATCCGCCGTAGCGGTCTGTAGCGCATTAAAGGTGAACGCCCCGCTCGTGACCGGCGCGTTTGAAAAATCATCTTCTACCAGAGTTTTTGGGTTGGCGTCTTCGAGCTCATGCTTCGGTACGATCGGAATTTCGAGCGCTGTCATGAAATCCGCGTAGGCCGATTTTAACGTAAACACAATTTCACCATCTTTTTCCGCTACCTTTACGCCAGCAAGATTTGAGTTATAAATCGTATTGACGGCTGGATTCTGGATCAAATCGATCGTGAACAGCACGTCTTCGTTAGTCAACGGCTCGCCGTCCGACCATTTCAGGTTGTCACGCAGTCGCATCGTCCAGACTTTTCCGTCCTCGCTCGGCGTTAGAGATTCCGCCAGCATGGCTCGCGGATGGCCAGAATAGTCTATAGTGACAAGCGTTGCGAACATTAGGCGGCTAAGCGTTTTTTCACTACTGGTTGTTGCAAACAATGGGTTCATCGAGTTTACTCTCCCGAGTGTCGCCTCAGTGTAGGCGCCGCCATTGACAAAAACATCTTCGGCATAGGAACTGCTAAACCAAAATGCCTGCGTCATAGCGAGCATAATAAGTGCAAGCACCAGGAGCGTCCACTCAAAAACCAAAAGTTTGACATTCTTAATGTGCGCCAGTCGCTGAATAAAATTCTCCTCGATTCGTTCGCGGCTCTCTTCACCCACTCGCGCTGACACGCGCGAAAACCGCCGCACTAATCTTTGCCCACGCTTTTTGAGGGAGTTTACCATATTTATGCCGGAATTAATAATAATCCTAAGATTGAACCAACGAACGTTACGCTAGTTACAATTGTCGCAACAAACATCGACTTCTCGAGTCCACGTCGCGTCGTGTAAAGTTCGCCAGAGCTGCCGAACCCTGCACCAAGCGACGCGCCACGCTGCTGCAACAAAATCAGCAAGATCGTAAGAAATGCCGAGATGAATATTACTACTTCTAAGAAATTTCCTATCTGCATATTAACTCCTATGTAAGTTTATTTTAGCATACTTCTGCGTTTGAGTAAAGAATGGTACGTAATGGCAAACCGATGGGCCTCCTCGTCAATTCTGGCGATCAACCTTGCAACATGCGAACCATCTGGTAATTCCAGACAAAAAGTCGGATCGAGGGACTTCCGGAGCGCGGCAGCGCGAGGATGAGCGCCGGCCGCCCATGGCGATGGGCCGGCCGGACGCGGCCCGAGATCGACTTTTGCTGGAATTACCAGTTTCACATTTGCAGACTTGCTATGGTCGCCCGACTTGTCGCGGCCGATTATTGGAATGCCAAGAGGTTGGACCAGCGGCAAAATTGCCTTCACCTGCGTTTCGCCGCCATCCAAGATAATCAAATCCGGGTAGTCCCACTCGGTGTGCTTTAGGCGCCGCGTGATTATTTCTTGCAAACTCTTCAAATCATCCGCGCGCGAACTTCGCACTTTGAACTTCCGGTATTCGCTTCGGGCCGCCGCCCCATTAATGAATACCACCATACTCCCGACGGTGTTCTCGCCAGATTGGTGCGAAATATCGTAGCCTTCAATTCGGCGGGGTGGATTCTCCAGCCCCAGCATCTTTTGTAGCTCCGAAAGCGCCTGATCCGACGAAATATCCAAGAATTCCTTGTCCGAGAAAACAATCTTTTTCTGCAGCTCCTTAAGACCAAACAACTGATTTCTAGCCTCTGCCGCCAGTTCGTACTCGCCACGGGAAGCCGCATCGTACATGGTCTTTTCAAGTTCGCGCATGAGCTTCTCGCGCCCGCCCTCAAGATAACGAATTAACTTCCGGAGATTGCGTTTATAATATTGCGTCGTGCACTTTCCAATTTCAATTCCCGGCGTCAGGCCGAGGTCAGTATCTAGAGTTTTCTTACCGTCATAAGGTCTCACGTAGTACGGAAAAACCCGCCTGAGGCTCCGCACCGCTTTCTCCACTGCCGTTTTGCCGTAAAACGGCCCGACGTATACCGCTTTGTCATCCATCGGCGTGCGCGTAAATGAAACATACGGCACTTCGTCGCCCATCGACACGCGTACATACGACACAGTCTTGTCGTCGCGTAGCAAAATATTCCATTTCGGCATGTACCGCTTAATCATCTCAGACTCCAGAAACAGCGCATCCATCTCAGTATCCACTACAATCCAATCGGTATCAAAAATTTCCGCGACTAGCGCCTCGGTCTTCGCGTCTTTCTGCGACTTTTGGAAATATTGTCGCACGCGATTCTTTAAAACTGCCGCCTTTCCCACATAAATAATCTCACCAGTCTTATTTTTATGAAAATAAACCCCTGGGCTGGCCGGGAGTTTGCTAAGTTTTTGTTTTAACCTCTCATCCATCCTTTAATTATAGCACACTTTGCGAAAAAAGTCAACCTTTACGACCAAAATGCCAGCGCTTTAATACCACGCTGGCACTGGACGCTCAAAGGCTTATAGCTCCTGGATTGGTTCTTCGATACCGTAGAACTGGCCCAGGATTTGCGAGAGCAAATCATTAAACTCGATGTAGTACTCTGGCTCTTCGATCGTAATACTGCTCGGGTAGCTAAACGAAATATCTACCGTCGTAGAGACGTTTTCATCGACGGTCGTCATGTAAACTCGAGTAAAGTTATCATCTTCATCGATTTCGACATACACCGCCGGGGCTTCAGCCAAAATCTCAGCCACATCCTCAACCTTAGCCGGAACGTTAGTCGCGGCTTCGCCCGTGCAGGCTAGCATTTCGTTCATGAAACCGGAGTTGCCGATGGCGTTGATGAAGCCAGTCATTTTCTCGGCATCGAAATTCAATCGGTAGAGTGTATCCTTTTTCTTGGCAATCGCGAGATTGTCCGTGGAATACGTGATGAACTGGTTCGCATTGTAGATATTAGCAAAATCTTTACCATATTCATCGAGCTTTCCGGCAGCCTCAATCAAACACGCGGTTTCGGTGTCGAGCGTCTGGAGATCCGCTATACCGCTGAAGGTGCTGTCCGGGATCTCAATCCACTCGCCGTCGATTACATCAAGCAGACCGAGGGCGGTCATAATTGATGGCGGTATCACCTCTGAAGATTCACAGTTAGTCTCCAGGTCATTATCGAGGCAGTTCGTGTCGTTGACCTCAGCGTCGATGGCCCCCAACTGCTCTAGTGCTGCGGCAATGCCACTTAGTTTTAGATACAGATTTTTGCTCTCAGTGTGGACCTCGTCCAAGGAGAAAGTGAAATCCTGCCCGTCTGCTAACTCGGCGGAAATCGCCGCCTTGGCGTAGTTGCGCTGTTTTTTGCTGTCTACTCCAGCCGAAAAGCTTACATCTAACTTGGAGAATGCGCTATCCTCGACGTTTGGCACGCTCTTAATGGTACCAGACATAGTCACGTAATTCGGTGCGCCGTTCATCAACTTCGAGATTGCTGCTGGTACGGCGTCCTTATTAAACGGCTTCAAAATCGCAATTGCTGCTACTCCGCCGCCGATCGCCACGAGAAGCGCTATAATCACGGAAATAATCACAGCTTTTTTGTGGGATTTCTTGGGCTCGGCCACCGCGTCAACTGCCGCTGGCTGTACCGCCGGCTCGACCGGCGCTGGCCCGACTGGCTCAACTGCCGCTGGCTGCGGTGCTGGCTCGGCCGGCAACGGTTGTGGCGCCGGAGCTGCTGGCGCTGGTTCTGGTGTCGGTGCCGGGCCAACCGGTGCTGGCTGTGGTGCCGGCTCCGCTGGTACTGGCGCTGGGCCTGGGTTTAACGGGTTCGGCGTCTCCCCTGGATTTTCATTCATTATAAAAACTCCTTATTTTGATAATTCTTATGCTAATTCTAGCAAAATATGATAACATTGTAAATATGGATGAGTTTGAAATTTCGAATATTAAAGCACGGCAAGTTCTAGATTCGCGCGGCAACCCGACCGTTGAGGCAGAAGTGTCGCTGAAAAACGGCGCAACTGGCCGTGCCATTGTGCCATCCGGCGCCTCGACTGGAGTTGGTGAAGCTCTGGAGCTTCGCGATGGCGACCCCACGAGATATGGCGGCAAAGGTGTGCTGAAGGCGGTTTGGAACGTCAATTCCAAAATTCGCGACGTGCTCGTGGGCAACACCTCCGATCCGGCCGTCGTTGACCAAATCATGATTGACTTAGACGGCACAAAGAACAAATCTTCACTTGGCGCCAATGCGATTCTGGCCGTTTCGCTTGCCAACGCCAAAGCTAATGCCCGCGCTCTCCGGCTGCCATTTTATCGTTATGTCGCAGAGCTTTCCGGGACAGTGGATGAAATGTCGATCCCGATGCCGATGATGAATGTAGTAAATGGCGGCGAGCACGGTTCTTGGGCTACCGATTTTCAGGAGTATATGATCATTCCCCGCTCTGCCGGCAACATTGCTGACGCCGTTAGGATGGGCGCGGAGGTTTTTCACACTCTCGGTAAAATTCTAAAAGATCGTGGCTATCACACCACGGTTGGCGATGAGGGCGGCTATGCCCCGCTTGTACGCGACGGCAACAACGAGCCGCTCGAGTGCATCAAGTTAGCGGTCGAGAAAGCTGGCTATCGTTTTGGCGAAGACATTGCGATTGCTATGGATATTGCGGCTAGCGAATTTTATGACGACACCCCGGCCGACCCACCCTACGATCATGGCCGTTACGTTCTAAAGACTAATGGTGATTGGAAGACCGCTAACGATTTAATCAATTGGTATACTTGGATCATCGATAATTACCCAGTGGTTTCAATCGAGGACGGTCTCGCTGAAGACGATTGGGCGAACTGGAAAATCATGACAGAGCGCCTCGGCCCCCGCATCCAATTGGTGGGCGATGACCTTTTCGTCACTAACATCGAGTTGCTCGCTCGCGGCATCGAAGACGACATCGCTAACGCAATCCTAATCAAGCCAAATCAAATCGGCACTTTATCCGAAACTATCTCCGCAGTATTAATGGCCAAAAAAGCCGGTTACCGCACCGTGATGTCGCATCGCTCCGGTGAAACCGAGGATGTTTCTGTCGCTCACCTTGCGGTTGGACTTGGCGCTGGGCAGATCAAGACCGGTTCCCTTTCGCGCAGCGAACGAATCGCAAAATACAACGAGCTCATTCGTATCGCCGACACCAACCCGCGCCTTGGCCTTTGTGATCCGTTCTAATCTCGCCCAGCATTTTGCGCAGTTTATTTTACCGCATCGCGTTGGCTTCACGGAAACCATCATAAAAGTTTTCCGAAATTTTCGGATGCCCGATTCGATTAGCAGCTTTTACAACTTCGGTTACGTCGTCTGTAATTTTAAAAATGTTAACATCGCGAGTATTGATCATTTTTAGTTTAATCATTTCTCGGATAATCTTATCAAAGTTTTTCCAATAAGATTTACCAATCAAGAAAACCGGCATCTTTGGCATTTTATCTTCTTGCATTAAACACAAAATCTCCCACAGCTCATCCATCGTCCCAAACCCGCCCGGGAAAAATACAAAAACCTTTGCCGCCATCGCTAAGCTGACTTTGCGGGCGAAAAAGTATTCAAACGTCAAGCAATCAGTGAGATACGGATTCGGAAATTGTTCGTGCTTTAGCGTGATGTTCAGACCAATTGTGCGGCCGCCAATTTCGTACGAACCGTGAGAAGCGGCTTCCATAATACCAGGCCCGCCGCCCGTCACTACCGCGTGGCCGTTTTTAGCTAGCAGCCCACCTAGCTTATAAGCCATTTTGCAGTATTTATTATCTTGCGGTAGTCTCGCCGATCCAAAGATCGTTACACCCTGCGGGAATGAACGCACAATCTGCAGGCCGCGCCCCAAGTCTTTCGCGTAGGCGTTTGCACGCTCAATGTCGGCAATGGACAGTTTCTTCAGTAAATCTTCCTCAGCTTTTAACATAAATCTCCTTCATTTAAATTTTTTGTATCGGCATTGGATGTAAATCCTCGTGGCCATTTAAAATGCCAGCGCTAGCACCAATTTTTGCTACTACCGCCGTAGAATTTGCCGAAGCAAACACTAGGGACTGCCGAAAACTCTTTCCGCCAGCGTACATCGCGAGGAATCCCGATCCAAACGCATCGCCAGCACCAGTCGCATCGCGAATCTTCACATCCTCGTAAATGCCAAACCGGTAAGTCTCGCGCGTGTCACGATTCCCGGCAATACCGCCCATCGCCCCGTCCGTAATAATAACCGTCGGCACGTACCCATTCAAATGATATTGCAATTCCTCAAGCGCCACACCAGGTACTAATTTTGATGCTTCGGATCGATTGACTAGTAATACCTCAACATACTTCATCAATCTGAGTAGCTCTTCTGGGTAAGCCAACTCGCGTATGCCTGGGTTAAGCATCACTTTCACTCCCATCGCTGCGGCCTTTTTTAGAAACGCCATCAAGGTCGCTAGGTCACCGCGCAAGGTGGTGATATACAGCCAGTCCGGCTGCAATCGCTCTAAGTCGCTGGCCATAAAGTTGCTAAACTTTTCACTCGCGCCGCGGCAAGTTAGCACCGTTCTTTCGCCGCTACCAGAGTCAAGCAGTATCACCGACGTGCCAGTCGCTTTGCCACTTACGAATTCCACATAGCTACTGTCGATTTCTTCATTGTCGAGAGTTCTAAGAATAGCATCACCAGCTGAATCGTGGGCGATATTCGCCATTAAAATTGCCTCGTGCCCACATCTCGCAAACGTTGTGGCCGAATTGATCCCTCCCCCGCCAACGCTGTAACGAATTTGGTCAATGTCAACCTTTGCGCCGACTAAGATTTTCCCGAAAATTGCCTCGCCGCCAATTGCGGTTGGTTTCAGGTCGTCATGATCAACCAAATAGATGTCCTGTAGCGCTGATCCCAGCGACACAATTCTGGCCATTACAAAACCACCCCGCCTTTATCGATTTCGGCCACTAACTCATCAAACACCGCCGCTGGGTTTTCCGCTTGCGCAATTGCCGAACCAACATTGATCACGTCAATATCAGCATGGGCGAGAGCCCGGATGTTCGACATGTTTGCTCCGCCATCCCAGCCAACCTCGACTTCTGACTTTATCGCGCGGATCAACTGGACCTTTTCGGTTTGCATCATGTCTGCCTTTGAGCCCTGCACGCCGAGCGAACCGCTAGCGTAAATTAACACGTGGTCTGCCGCTTCAATGTAGCCTTTAACGCTTCCTGGGTAAGTAGCCGGAAGTAACGCTACCCCGGCTTTGATGCCGTGCTCTTTTAAAGTCGAGAAAATCGGCAAAAGGTCTTCTTGAACTTCCGCATGCAAAATACATAACGACGGACTTAGCTTCAAGACAGTCTCTAGATACTCAGAAGGTTTCGCCACAATCAAATGTAGGTCCGCGGCCCAGTTTCGTGGCCACCACACATTAGTGATATCCAGCGTCTGCGCTGGTGTGAACACCCCGTCTGTCACGTCAATCTGTACCCTGCGCGTGAAGACATTGATCCTTTCTATTTGCGTGCGGTAATCGACCTTATTGTCGGTCAAGATTGCCGGCACGATGGTTACTTCCCTAATCATAGTCGCTCCTTTCGTCTAGGCGATTTATGCGCCGCACCCGTCTTTCTAGCGGCTCAAAATTAGTTTGTAAAAACGCTTGCAAAATTTCTTTTGCCCTTTCAAAATCCGTGAAATGCGCCGAGAGGCATAGCACGTTCACGTCATCGTGTTCTCTAGCGAGCCTAGCCGATTCGGCCGACCCGCAATGTGCCGCTCGGACGCCCTTAAATCGGTTGGCCTGGATTGTCATTCCGTGCGCCGAGTCGCAAATCAAAACGCCATACGCCCCAGGATTTTCTCGGACGTCAGTCGCCACCTTGATAGCGGGGTCATTATAGTCATCGCCTTCGGCAAATTCATAGGCGCCTTCATCAACTGCGTCGTGGCCATTTTCAGCCAAAAATTGGAGCATTCTACTCTTTAATTCAAGTCCTCGGTAATCTGCGCCCACAAAGATTTTCATGTCAGGCCTTCCCGTAGTTTAAGGCTAATTCAACTAGTCGGTTAGAATACCCCCATTCGTTATCGTACCACGCCACGACTTTAATCATATTTCCGCCCACCACATCGGTCAGCGGTAAATCCACGATTGAGGAGCGCGGGTCACCGATAAAATCGGACGATACCAGCTCTTCATTGGTCACCCCGATGATTCCTTCGTAGTATGGATCTTTGGCGATCTTAGTGAAGAGCTCGTTTAACTCTTCTTTGGTAGTGTCACGTTTTACGATGGCGGTGATGTCGGCCAACGATACGACCGGTGTTGGTACGCGCACCGAAAGTCCATTGAAGCGGTCTTTTAGCGACGGGATAGTAAGCGCGGCAGCCTTTGATGCGCCAGTGGTCGTCGGCACAATATTCTCGGCCGCGCTACGCGCCTCGCGCAGATCCTTTGCCGGAGCGTCGAGCAGCCTTTGCGATCCGGTGTATGAATGTACGGTCGTCATCATGGCCTTATCAATGCCGAGGTTATCTTCTAGGACTTTCATGATCGGCGCAATGCAATTTGTCGTGCACGATGCGTTTGATAAAATCTCGTCGGAGTCCTCGATGACTTCCTCATTAACGCCGAGCACTACAGTCTTTGCGCCATCGCCTTTCGCCGGTGCCGAGATGATCACTCTTTTCGCGCCAGCATCGATGTGAGCACGAGCGAGCTCCGGTTTAGTGAAAAGGCCAGTACATTCGATCACTACATCGACGCCGAGATCTTTCCACGGTAAGTTCGCTGGCTCTTTTTCGGCGTAGACTGGTATCTCCTTATCGTCTACCACTATAGCTTTGTCGGTTGCTTTTACGTCTTTATCGTATGCGCCATAGGCGGAATCATGTTTCAACAAATACGCCAAAGTCTTAGCATCGGTAATATCGTTGATGGCAACTACTTTAGTGTCCTTTCGCTCCTGCAAAATTTTAAATGCGTTTCGCCCAATTCGTCCGAAACCATTGATAGCTACTTTGACCATGAACCTCCTAACATACTTATGCTAAGTATAGCACATGTCTAGACAAAAAAGAAGTTTTTCTTAAAAAAGAAGGCGAGGATTATCCTGCCTTCTTTTTGTGAGAGCTGCAATTTTAGCGTGCAAAATGCGCGAATGCGCGGTTTGCTTCTGCCATGCGGTGACAATCTTCCTTCTTCTTGAAAGCGGCGCCAGTCTCGTTGTAGGCGTCGACGATCTCAGCTTCGAGTCGCTTCGCGTAAGGCATGCCTTTGCGTGCCCGAGCAGCCTGCACCATCCAAGTGAAAGCAAAATGCATTTGGCGGTGTCCAGCGATTGGGAACGGAATTTGGTAGTTAGCACCACCAACTCGGCGAGATTTTACTTCAAAATCTGGCGAAACATTAGCGATAGCTTTCTCAAGCACCTCAACTGGGTTCTCAGATTTTAGCTTTTTAGCAGCGCCTTCAATCGCGGTGTAAACTGCGCGTTCAGCAACCTGTTTCTTGCCGTCAAGCATCGACTTATTAATAAGCCGCTGCACATAAATCGACTGATATTTGCGATCTGGATTGACTTTGCGCTCCAGAGACTTAGTAGTTTTTCGTGGCATTTACTTACCCTCCTTCTTGGCGCCGTATTTCGAACGGCCCTGCTTGCGACCTTGTACGCCCTGAAGATCGAGCGTGCCGCGTACGATATGATAGCGCACACCCGGAAGATCCGGCACGCGACCGCCACGCACTAACACTACTGCGTGCTCCTGCAGGTTGTGGCCTTCACCGCCAATGTAAGCCCAAACTTCTTGGCCGTTGGTAAGGCGCACACGTGCAACCTTTCGCATAGCGGAGTTCGGTTTCTTCGGGGTTTTAGTGGTTACTTTGATACATACACCACGCTTCAAAGGCGCAGCAATCTCGTAGCGTCGGGTCTTCAAGGTATTCACGATGGAGCCGAGAGCCGGAGATTTTGATTTCTTCGCAAGTTTCTTACGAGGCTTGCGAATCAACTGATTAA
>DGIF01000038.1 GCA_002393165.1 Candidatus Saccharibacteria bacterium UBA3829 | reverse complement strand
GACAATGAAGTTTGGTTTATTTTGGGTGATAATATTGGCGAACTGTTTGTGCGAAAAGGCCGGAATAAGAATACAGCCCATGCCCTTGCAAAGCGGGGTATGAATACAAACGCCAAGACCGAAACAGTGGAAGAGTGGCAAGATGGACAAAACGGTCGCGCCAGGAACGATTTGACGAATCATCGAGCCGTCGCAGAGAGCCTCAGCGTTAATGTTGAGGTTCGAAAGCATTACGCCTTTCGGGGCGCCGGTGGTGCCGCCGGAATACATAATCATGGCGAGGTCGCTGCCACTGCGTTCTTCGTGATAATTGCCCTGATAGAAATAAGAGTTAGCGATAAAGTCTTCCCATAGAACGACGCGGCTATCGTTCGCCGGCAGTTTTACTTTTTTGACGTGGAGAAGCTTATACATACGCTGTTTCAGAAAACCCAAACCGTCAGACGGGCGAACGACGATAATGCGCTCGAGCTGAGCGATGTCGCGGAGCTTATAGACTTTGTCGAAAACCGCATCAAAAACTAGGACATACTTGGAATTTGAAACTTTGATGTAGTACTCAAGCTCTTTTTCGCTTGATAATGGGTGAACCATGTTGCAAACGGCACCGACCATGTTGACGGCATAGACCATCGTGATTCCCTCTGGAGTGTTCGGCATACAGATGGTGACACGGTCGCCTTCTTTGACACCGTAGTTTTTAAGGGCGCGGGCGGTCTTCTCGATTTTTTTAACAAAGTTTTTGTAAGTGACTTTGTGGCCGTAGTAAGAATAGGCGATGTTGTCGGGCCATTTCTCGGCGGACTGCATAATCATGTCCACCATGGAACAATCTGGGTATTCGATACTGGCCGGAATATGTTCTTCCTCGTAATACTTGAGCCATGGGCGCTCGGTATAATCTTTCTTGGAAATTTTCACTGCTTCTCCTCTTTGCTATATTATATCATGAAAAGCCTCAATGCGGGCTAAGCGGCAGCTTCGAGGCCTCGTGGAGGTGCGGCTGCGTCAGCTTCTCTTAATCTTCGCAGTGTGTCACTAATCGCCCGAAAGTCATATTTACCGCTCTCCGAAAGCTTATTGACAAACTTAACCTCGCGCATCTTAAAGCCTTCCATGACTTTCTTGACGTCCTCTCCTTGGCGAACTAGCTCTGCGGCCTGCTCTGCGATGGCAAAATAGTTGTTACCGGGAGCTTCGATGTCCACGTGGATGTGTTTCTGGAGACTTTCCCTTAGATTCTGTTTTAGCTTCTTGAGCTCGACCTCTTTGTCGGGGCTGTCTTTGACCTTAGCCGCCGATCTGGCGTATTCCTTGATGGCCCATTGCGCTTCTCCGATCGCCTTGTCGACGTCGTAGCTTCTGACCACATCTTTGCCACGCCTTTTGCCAACGCCCTCGATGGCTTTATTTATATAGAATGCATCTATCTCTTGGGTTATCGCGTTGACATCTTTGCTTGAATAATCGTTGTAGTCTTGGGCTACGCCCTCAGCTATGGCTATGGATCTGTTGCGATCATAATGGTTGAGCGGTCTAAAAATATTAAGGAGCAAACGCTTGAAAAATCTTGAACGGCTCCTCTCCAATCTTTGATGCTCGATTTTCTCTTCATTACCATCAGCAAACTGTTCGGCGTACTTTCCCACATCGATTTGAAAATTTTTCACATTCACGCCGACAAACGGTTGTCTCTCCAGCGGATTTTTGCTAGCTAGAATCATCTGTATATGGTCCTCGGGGACATTGGCTTTCCTTAATTTTTCTACTATTTCTGCTTTCATCTCGTCATTGATGTCCGGATGTTGTATTGCCTGGAGCGCCAGATCAATAACCTTCTTTCGAGCTCGCTCTTCATCCTCTATTATGTTTGTTAGGTCGAGTTCTGGCGCCTCCTCTCCTTGGCCAGTCGATGCCCCCTCCGGCTCACCTGGTTTTTCACCTGGCTTTTCATTACCTTCGGCTGAGTTTGCCCCGACTGCCGGATTGGCATCTTTCTCTTCCTTATTGTTTTGTTTTTCAAAAAGCTTCGAAAGATTAGAGAACAATGCTTTTGCCTCCTTCTGCGCTCCCTGGGTAATCCCGTCCTTTGACTCGACCACTGGAGCTACTTCATGGTGTTGCCTCCGCTCGGGGCGTGCGCCGCCAGCCGGCCCAGCGTCTTGTTGCTCTCTTCCATCTGGGCCTTCCGCCTCAGCTTTGGCCGCAACGACTTGCGATAGGACATTGGCTAGATTAGCATATGCTTGGGTCTTATCTGCTGCTTGCCGGTCTACGGCATTTTTGCTGCCTGTTTCTCTTAAATTCCGCTGACGCAATTCTTCCTTGTACTTGTTTCGAATATAGTCAATTTCTTTTATGGCCGCGTCCAGTCTCTCTTCTCTTAGCTCGTTGGCGCGTTCTTCACTTATAATCCCCTCTTTGAGTTGTTCATTTAATCCGTCGTTCCATTCATCAAGCTCTTGCTCAAGGGACCGTTCATAATACCCAGCATAAGTATTTCTGTATGCGTCATAGTTGGCCTTAGCTTTTTTCTGCTCGTCTTCATCGCTCGTATTGTCTAAAATCAGGCTCTCCCAGGCACTCGGGTCTGGATTTGGGTTTGGACTAGAACCTAAAGTTTCGCTCATTGCTCCTCCTTTGGCGCGTTTAGATAAAATTCGCGAAATTGCTGTTTGGTCGCTTCCACGACGTCGTCCATGTTGACGCCGGCGCGCTGCAAGAATTCTAGGAAATCGGTACGGCTAAAACTTGGCGAATCGGTCAAGTCGGCAAGCTCGCCGATCTGGTCGTCGTTTAGCCGCATTACGGCCTCCTTATCGATCTGATCGAGCAGGATCGATTTCATGTCTGCTTTGACTATGGCCATAACTTCCTGATCCGGGCTGGCGGTACCTCTTTCCCGAATCAAATCGTCGATGAATTTGTCGACATCTTGCATGTTGCAACCTTTCTTTATGTTTTACGCGCTTTGGTCTGATTATAACGCTAATGCCAAAAGTTTGCAACAAAAAAGCCTTGAATCTCAAAGCTTTTTTGGTTTTACTGGCAAGTTACTTTGCGATAGAAAGCGAAATCTTGCGACCCTCTTTGTCTATATCGAGGACCTTAAACGACTTGCGTTCGTTCAAAGTAAACACTTTCTCCGGGTCGACATCCGAACCCTCACCGAGTTCAGAAACGTGGACCAAAGCCTCAACAGCTGGACTAATTTGGACAAAAGCACCAAACGGCGTGATGCGAGTCACGGTGCCTTCGACTTTGCTTCCCTTCTTAAGGCCCTCAACTTCAGAGAGCCACGGGTCTTCCACGAGTTGCTTCATAGAAAGCGACAAACGCTCCTTGTCGATGGCAATGATCTTAGCTTCGACCTGGTCGCCAACCTTGACGTAGTCGGCTGGATTGTTGACGCGCTCCCAAGAAATTTCAGAAATGTGGATGAGGCCTTCGATGCCGTCGACATTGACGAAAACACCGAAATCTACCACGCCAGTCACAACACCCTTTACGGTGTCGCCAACCGATAGCTCAGCGAAGCGCTGCGCTAGGCCGTCTTTGATTGCTTCTTTCTCGGAGAAGATAAGCTTGTTGTCTTTCTTGATAGCATCGAGGATACGAACCTTGATGTTCTTACCAACAAGAGAGTTCAAGCGTTGCAAAATCTCATCTTTGTCGGAACTGCCGACGCGAGGATAGTGCTCAGCGGAGAGCTGTGAAACTGGTAGGAATCCACGAATACCTTCGTATTCCACCAGGAGACCACCGCGGTTGGCATCAAACGGAGTGACCTCTACGGTCTCGCCGCCTTCAAGTTTGGCTTGGATTTCATCCCAACCTTTGTCTTTGACCGCTTTTCTGAGGGACAATAGCACGTAACCATCGTCCATTTCGGCCTCGATAACCGAAGCAGTGACATCGTCACCTTCGTTTAGATTGCGCACGAACGACGCTTCGCGGCGCGGGACCAACCCAACACCCTGTGCGCCAAGATCAACTAAGATCTCGTGCTTCTTGACGGAGATCACTTTCCCCGATACGGTATCACCCGCAATGACTTTTTTGGAGGCTGCGTCATCACTCAGCAGCTCATCCATAGTGTACTTTTTGGCATTTGCCATGTAATTATGTTTCCTTCCTTTTAGCTCCCTTAAGGGAGTCTAAAAACTTGCTCTATTATACCAAACTTTTATGATATAATCAAGGCATGTATCTGAGCATTGATATCGGAGGTACCAAAACTTTAATTGCATTATTTTCGCGACATGGGCGAGTGGTGCGACGGTATAAGTTTAAGACCGCAGCAAGCAGCGATGTTTTTGTTAAGGATCTGGTCGATATTTTGACTGGCTTTGCTTCGCCGAAGCTAAAGGCGGCCACAGTGGCTATCCCAGGTCACGTACGTTTTGAACAAAAAATTTATTCAGTCAAGTTTGGCAACCGCGATTGGGGCTGGGTTGACATTTCTACCCCTTTAAAAAATGTACTCAGTTGCCCAATCTTTTTTGAAAATGATGCTAATTTGGCGTCAATTTACGAATCCAAGGGACTTAAAGGCCGGACCGTGTTTCTAACTTTTTCTACTGGTGTAGGCGGCGGAGTGGCGGAAAATGGGAAGTTGCTGGTGACGGACGAAGGGCGGTTTGAGCCTGGCCATGTGAAATACGAGTACTGCGGGCGGGTTGCCGAATGGGAGGACATCGCGGCGGCCAGTGCACTTGAAAAAGTCTATCAGATTGATCGCGCTACCGACGTCAGAGGCAAAGAGACCCTGCAGGATGTCGCCGCGAGGGTGGCTTTGGGGCTGCCAGATATTATTGCAAAGTATCACCCCGAGACCATTGTCCTCGGTGGGCCACTCGGCAAGATCTTTAAGTTGTATGCTCGGTATTTGCCCAACCTCGGAGTGCGTTTTAAGCGACCGAAACGGCCGCTAGAGTCGGTGATTTATGGTTGTTACCTGTATTCTAGGAGTAAAGTGAGATGACAGATCAGCTTTTAGAGCGGCTAAAGGTGGACTACCCAGATTTTTGCTTCCGCAGGGGGCGGAAATTCGCCTTCCGCCCACCGAGGACTATTGCGGTCGGGCCGGAGGAGCCGGATGATGCCCTTTTGTTGCTACATGAAATGGGTCATGCTATCCTGGGTCACCGTGATTTCAAAACAGATGTAGGGCGAATCAAAATGGAGCGCGCGGCCTGGGAAAAAGCGCGTGAGTTATGCGATAAATATGGGGTGGAGTACGATGAAGCAGTGGTGGAGCGTGAACTCGACACTTACAGAGATTGGCTCGATCAAAAATCGCGCTGTCCAGATTGCGGACTAACGCGATTTCAGACACCAGACGGCGAATATCGCTGTCCAAGATGTATTAGCATTAAGCAGCTTTCTTAGCTGGGCCACGACGGGAGATACGGCCACCCTTAGCGCCCGCAATGCGAGCTAGTGCCGGGTTAGCAGCAAAACCGCCAGTGTGACCGTTTTGACCGCCTTTTTTGCCGATCCGAGCGTAAAACTCTTTACCGTACTTGGCCTTGTTAGTAGCAGCAGCTTTCATGCCGCCGGCTTTAGTTCCAGCCATGTCTTATAAATCCTATTCTGCCCACCAATAAAATTGGTTTATACTTACATTATATCATACCGCTTCAGTTTTGTCAATATGCTTTTTCTTTATTTTATGTTTTAATATATTTATAGTTCCCGAACAAGAATTTTAAAAGTTCTGCACAAATTGTGGAAAATAGGCCTTGACATTATACTTTTCGTGATATAAAATGGAATTAATCTTAAGTAGATTAAACTGCGAGGCTACTTAAGTATATGTATGACCTAAGAAAGCCACCCGATGGGGCGGCTTTCTCTTGGTTTGCTAGTGGCTTGGGGTGGCGGGGTTTGCGGCACAAAAAGAAGCCCCTGGGGCTTTCTTTGTTGGTGGGGATATGTGGACTTGAACCACAGACCTCGTCATTATCAGTGACGCGCTCTAACCAGCTGAGCTATATCCCCTTTCAGTATGTTTGGTGGAGTAACAGGGACTCAAACCCTGGACCTCCGCCTTGCAAAGGCGGCGCTCTAATCAACTGAGCTATTACCCCAAAAATTAAGTTACTACGGTTATTTTACACCACAAAGGCTAAAAAATCAAGCCCTGGGTTCCTTAGCCTAGTACGCGCTGGCGAATCCATTCGTACATGGCGATAGCGGCAGCAGCACCAACGTTGACCGAGCGAGTGGAGCCGAATGACTCAATGAAACGAACGTCGGCGGCGTTTGCTAATAGCTCCGGCGTAATACCGCTGTTTTCAGAGCCAAAAATCAGAGTGGTGTTTGGTGCAAACTTTTTGGCGTGAAGCTCCTTAGCGCGTGGCGTATTATTTTCAATGGCGACCAGTTCCCTGTGTTTCTGTGTACCCAGGAAATCTTCAATAGTTGAATGATGCACAATTTCAAGATATTTATCGGTGCACATGGCACCACGACGGTTATATTTCTTGCGCCCGATGATGTGGACCTTACTGACATTGAACGAGTTGGCGGTACGAACAATGGAGCCAATGTTGAAGTCGTGTTCAACGTTTTCGATGGCGATTTCAAGTCCAGTGCGTTTTTTACTCAATGCGTCAAAAACCTGCTCGTTAGTTAGGCCCTTGTAGCCATCAATAAGGTTTCTGGTATCTTCTTCCACCTCTATATTATAACATGTGGTATAATTGTCGTAACCAGGAGGCATGATGAATTTAAATAAGTACCAAGAACAGGCAGGCGGGTTCGATCTATACGATTTGTCGTTGGACCTAAATTCGCCGGGCTTCATAGAAAAAGTACTCGGACTGGTGGGCGAGGCCGGTGAGACGGCCGACAAAATCAAAAAAATTCTTCGCGACAAGGGCGGGCGGGCCGGCGCGGACGATGTCGAAATGATCAAGAAAGAGCTGGGCGACGTGTTGTGGTATGTGGCTAATGTAGCAAGATACCTTAACCTGTCGCTTTCAGATGTAGCAGAGGGCAATATTAAGAAGCTCTCGAGCCGGAAGAAGCGCGGCAAACTGCATGGCGAGGGGGACGAGAGGTAGTGTCTGCGACTTCTACTCATTGACCGTGAGCGATATTTGCTCTAACGAAAAACACCCTCGCGAAGAGGGTGTTTTTCTGTTTAACAACTTAGTTGTGCAATTTTCATCTGTAGTTTGTAAAGCTTAATGTTACGTCTGGCGAACCAGATATCGTTGTGTTATAAGCTTATTTAACACAACCGTAACCGACCTAGCATTATGCATCCTCGCGGATTCATAAGCATCAATTCCTTCTCAAGAAAGGAGGTAATCCATCGACACGTTCTCGTACCGATGCCTTGTTACGACTTAACCCCAATCATCTCCCCCACCTTAGGCCGCCGAGGCGGACTTCGGGTGTTGGTGACTCTCATGGTTTGACGGGCGGTGTGTACAAGACCCGGGAACGTATTCACCGCAACATGCTGATTTGCGATTACTAGCGATTCCGACTTCAAGGAGGCGAGTTTCAGCCTCCTATCCGAACTGGGACCGGTTTTGATGCGATTTGCTTCATCTCGCGACTTCGCTTCGCATTGTACCGGCCATTGTAGCGCGATTCTAGCCCAAGGCGTAAGGGAAATACTGACCTGACATCATCCCCTCCTTCCTCCCCGTTACCGGGGCAGTCCTACCAGAAAAATACAACTGGTTGCAAGGGTTGCGCTCGTTGATGGACTTAACCAAACATCTCACGACACGAGCTGACGACGGCCATGCATCACCTGTCTTCGGGTTCCCGAGGGCACAGTTTCCTTTCGGAAGCCTTCCCGAGATGTCAAGCCTTGGTAAGGTTTATCGTTTACCATCGAATTAAAGATCACGCTCCACCGCTTGTGCGGGTCCCCG
>DGIF01000030.1 GCA_002393165.1 Candidatus Saccharibacteria bacterium UBA3829 | reverse complement strand
AACCAAAGGAACTTTTTATGGCAATTTCAAAGGATAAAAAGAATACGTTGGTTGCTGAATTAACTGCACTGCTTAGTGATTCTAAGATGGTGGTTTACGCGAAGTATCAGGGTTTGACCGTTAAGGAACTCCAGGAGCTCCGCAAAGCCGCTCGTGAAGCTGGTGTGAAAATCAAAGTCGTCAAGAACCGTCTCGTTAAGGTTGCGATGAAAGAAATCGCTGCCTACAAAGATACCGAGACTTCTGGCCTCACTGGCCAGTTGCTCTACGCGCTTGGCACTGATGAAGATTTTGACGCGGCTAAAGTTCTCACGAAATTCGCGAAAACTCACGGCAAAATGGAACTCGTTGGTGGCTTTAACGCCGAGGGCGCTGCGCTCTCTACCGACGAAGTTAAGACGCTAGGCTCGCTCCCGACCAAGAACGAACTCATTGCCCAGGTGGTGGATACTCTACTTTCTGGCGTGAATGGTATTGTCTCTGGCCTCGAGAAGCACGCAGAGGAAAAAGCAACCGCTTAAATTAAGAAAGGATTTAATTTTATGGCAACTGATATTAAAAAGTTGGCCGAAGAGCTTGTCAACTTGACCGTGCTCGAGGTCAATGAACTTAAAACCGTCCTGAAGGACGAATATGGTATTGAGCCAGTCGCGGCTGTGGCCGTGGCGGCTGGTGGCGCTGATGGCGCTGCTGCCGATGAAGGCAAGTCTGAGTATGATGTGGTCCTCAAGGACGCTGGCGCTCAGAAGATTGCCGTCATCAAGGCCGTGAAGGAAGCTACTGGACTTGGTCTTGGCGAAGCTAAGGCTATCGTCGATGGCGCTCCGGCCACCGTTAAGGAAAAGGTCGCTAAGGCTGATGCCGAAGCGATGAAGAAGGCTCTTGAAGAGGCCGGCGCGACTGTTGAACTCGCGTAAGTTATCAAGGATTAGCTGATTGTTATACTACATTAAAAAACCAGAATTAGTGCTTTTAAGGGACTTCCGGAGCGCGGCAGCGCGAGGATGAGCGCGCGAGCCACGTGGCGCTCGCCACTTGGGACGCGAATTGCCGAAGGCAAACGGGCGCGAGCGACGCGGCCCGTAAAGCACTGTTCTGGTTTTTTGATGTGTTATAATAATTAGTATGGATGATTTTGGTTATTTAGGGGAGGGGGAAGTTTATTTAGATGCTGCATGTCAGAGTTTGAGGCCGAGATGCGTGATTGAGGCGGTCAATAAATACTACACCGAGCATAATTCTTGTGGCGAGCGCGTAAAGTATAGGTGGGGGAGGGAAACAGACGCCCTAGTTGATAACTGCCGCGAAAAGGTATTAAAGTACTTGAAACTGAAGTCGCGAAAATACACAGTGTCGTTTACGCTCAATACGACCTACGGGATCAATCTGATCTTGTCACAGATTGATGCTTCGAAATTTAAGAAGGTAATGACGAGCGATATCGAGCACAATTCGCCATTTCTCGGCACAATGGGATTCTCTAAACGGACCGGTCTGCCGCGAGAAATCATGAAGCGAGACGAGGACGGGTCGATTGATTTAGGCGCCTATGATTTTGCCGATGCGATCGTGGTCGTCAACTGCGCGTCTAACTTTGACGGGAGAAAATTGACAAATCTTGCCGAACTCTGCAAAGCCGTACATAAGGCCGGCGGAATCTTGATTGTGGACGCAGCACAGGCGATGGCCCATTCGGTGGATGTATTGAAGGGCGTAGAGGCAGACGCGATTTGTTTTTCGGCGCACAAACTTTATGCGCCATCACTTGGCGTGATTGCGTGGCGCGATGAGCTCGAGTCCGTACTGGAGCCGTTGTGGCTCGGCGGCGGCATGGTTGATGACGTGGAGCGCGATTCGTTCAAATTGTCCGCTGAAAACAAAGACCATCGTCACACTAGGTTTGAATCCGGGTTGCAGGCCTGGGGAGAAATTATCGGTCTTGGCGCAGCTTTGGATTGGCTTGAGAAAGTACCAAAAAGTTCTTGGAAGACTTTCGAAAATAATTACCGCGATCTATACGAATTTCTCAAAGCGTCGCCAAAAGTCCATCTAGTCAATCATGAGGCAAATCCCACGATGACTTTTTATGTCGACGGAGTGGACTCGCATTTGCTCGGCGAAGCACTGTCCCGCGAAAATATCATGGCACGGACCGGCTACTTCTGCGTACATTACTATCTCGATCACGTGTTGGGGTTGCCGCCACTGATAAGATTTTCTTTGGGGCTACATAATCGACCAGCCGACATCGCCAAGGTCAAGCAGGTGCTTGGCAGAATAATAAACTAATGGTAAAATGAATTTGTTATGGTGTGTATAGCTGCGTTTATTATATTGGCTTTAATCGGCGTGTTTGTGGCGTTGATTTCAATTTTTAAGCCACAAGTCGGTAAAAGTTACTGGAAAATGTTTAAGAAGGCTTGGGGTTGTCTTTGGGAAAAGGTAAGATTACAAAAATGCGAAACCGGCTTTAAGGACGACGTCAAAAACACTATTTTGTCTCGCGTGATTGTGAAGCACCCGAAGTGGGTGAAGCCATTATCGGTGGTGATTGAAATAATATCAGTGGTAGTAGTCGTCGTGGCGGTATGGGCGATCTTGACCGCCGTCAAGTCGTTGCTTGCGCTATGGGCGCTCGGTTCGTGCAATGTAACTAAGCCGTCTGCCTGCTCACTAGGCGCGGAAGTTTGCTCGATTGACGAAGAAGAGCCATCTAATATTATAGAGGCTACTGGGCGCTGGTTCACGGAATGGGGAGAAATTTTTGAGGCCATTCCGGATAAGTTCCGGACCTACAGCGCCGATGAGTATGATTTTGACTATGTGGCGATGCTGGGCGATGGGGCTGATAAACCTTTGGCGGTCGACATCTTTGATCCTGGCTGCTCGGCCTGCATGGTCTCGTATCGCAATCAAAAGGCGGCCGGGTTCTTTGACCAATACGACGTGCGGCTAGTTCCATTTGCCATCCAGGATGCCGACGGGACTTATAAGTTCGCGAATTCCGAAGTAGTCGTGCGTTACATGCTCGCAGCGGAGCAGCTCCGCAGCGGCTGGGCGGTAAAGATTCTTGATAAGATTTTTACCGGCAAGAATAGTGCCGGCGATTCGTACCAAGATAAATTCAATAATGACTATTCTCGTGATGAGGCGGCGGCTAAGCTGGAGTCGTGGCTGATGGATTTCGGCCTGGACGAAGACGGAATTGCTGAGGTACGCAAGATCGCTTACTACCCAGAAACAGACGAGAAAATGTCTAATAACCGCCAGATTATTGAAAGCCAGCTTCGCGTAAAAGGCATCCCTACCATGATCTATGATGGCGCGCGGCATACCGGCCTTTGGCAGGACAAGTAATTCTTACAACATTTTGTTTCTGACCGGTGTTAAATTGGTGGAAAACTCTGCAGTGAAAATGGTTGACTTTTGCATGGCTTGGGTATAATATAATATTAATACTATGTAGACAGGATGCGAGGTGATGTCTGAAATACCAGAAAAACAAATAAAAAGACTCCGGGGGCTTATTAGTGACGCAGAGACTAACTTGGCTGCGGCGAAAGAATTGTTGATTTCGATACTTGGTGATGGCGAAGTAATCACGGCTCCGCGTGAAACGATTGCGTCAAGCCCAGATGGCAAGGTGATCGAGGGAATTTTTGACGGGCAGATTATGATTGGCCCGGACGGCAAGAACTACCCAGTACCAGCAAACTACGCCTCTAAGTCTAAGCTCGTTGAAGGCGACATTTTGAAATTGACCATTTCCGAAGACGGTAAGTTCATGTATAAGCAGATCGGTCCGGTAGAGCGTAAGACTGTAATTGGCACTTTGACTAACCATGATGATAAATACTTCGTAGAGGTGGCGGGTAGAGAATATCAGATTTTATACGCCTCTGTGACATATTTTCGTTTAAAAACCGGCTCACAAGTATCGGTGACGATTCCTGCAGCCAACGATGATGCTACTTGGGCGGCCGTAGAGGCAGCGTTGTAGTGAAGAATCTATATCGGAGATACCGACCACTCACATTGGGCGAGGTGGTTGGCCAACCGCAAGTTACGGAGCCTCTGATGGCGGCACTAAAGGCTGGGAAAATTAGCCACGCTTATCTTTTTGTAGGCCCGAGGGGATGCGGAAAAACGAGCGTAGCGCGAATTTTGGCGCATGAAGTAAACGGGTTTTCGTATGAGATTGAAGATGATTATGTTGACATCGTCGAAATCGATGGGGCAAGCAACCGCGGGATTGACAATATCCGGGAATTACGCGAGAAGGCGGCTATTGCGCCAACGGCCGGAAAATATAAGGTGTACATCATTGACGAAGTCCATATGCTAACCAAGGAGGCATTTAACGCCCTACTAAAAACGTTGGAGGAGCCACCGAGCCATGTGATTTTTATTATGGCCACTACCGACGCCTATAAAGTACCGGTGACGATCACGTCTAGAGCGCAAACTTACGCTTTTAAACTTGCGGACAAACAGACGATGTTTGATTTTCTTAAGTCCGTTTGCGCGAAAGAAAAGATCGCCGTCGAGGATGCTGCACTGGAAATTATAACGAAACGCGGTGGCGGCTCGTTCCGAGATTCGCTAAGCTTACTAGATCAGGTCTCGACCCTTTCGACCGAAAAAATCACTAGAGAGTTAGTTACTATGGCAATGGGGCTACCGGAAGATGAAAAAATCGCACGCCTGTTGGATGCCTACACTTCGCAAGATGTTGTAAAAATTACATCAATTGTTAAAGACCTTCTGTCGTCTGGCATCAAACCGGAAACTCTAGCGGAAGAACTAATTTCTACCATTATTGACGAACCGGTGCCGGAAAGACTGTCGCTACTAGCCAAGCTACCAGATGTCAAGGCACCATTTGCGGAGGCGAAATTGCTAATTTCTCTGCTCGGCGATATGCAATGCAGTGCGCAGAAGTCTCAAATCACGCAGCCCGCTAATACTTCTCCGGTGATGGCCGAGAAGACTAAGCGAGACGATAGCACTACATTAACTAAAGAGTTACGACAAGACGCCGTAGCCCCAGTAGAAGATATAAGTAAACCTGTGGACTTTAATTGGGCGAATTTTTTGGAGCGCGTAAAAGCTCTAAACGACGCGGTTTACTCGCAAGTCGCGAAAGCAAGCTATACGATGAGTGGTGGGATTCTGAAAATTGTTCCAGACAAGAAGATCGCAAAGACCATTTTATCGCGGCCCAACAATAAAAAGATCTTGATCGATGCGGCCGAAGGGCTTAATGTGGCAATCGAGGATCCTGACGATAAAGTAAACGTAAAAAACGACGAACTTATTTCAAGAATTTCTGATATAATGGGTGGAGAGGTGCAAAATGACAGAGGAGGTAACCCATTCTAAAGCTAGCGGCAGAATACCGCCGCAGGATCTAGAGGCCGAGAAATCGTTACTTGGTGCGATTTTGATTTCAGATGGGGCACTGCCGGAAATTTTGACTATTCTTAAGCCACGAGATTTTTACGAAGAGCGTCATCAGTTGATTTTTGAGGCGATGACGAGTTTATACGATCAGCATAAACCGGTAGATCTACTGACGGTCACAACCGAACTTAGAACAAAAAAACAGCTCAAAGAGGTTGGCGGTGCGCCCTATCTCACCGAACTTTCAAATTTTGTGCCGGCGGCGACGCATGCGAAGGCCTATGCGGAAATCATCGAGAAAGCTTCCACTAGGCGCCGGTTAATAAAGGCCGGCAACGAGATCGCGAATAAAGCGTTCGAGGACGACGCAGATGTGCAGAGTCTAATTGGCTCGGCCGAAAAAGAACTATTTGAAGTGTCAGATAAAATCGTGCGCAGTGATTATGTTGCGATGGATGAATTGCTGGCGGACGCGTTTGACAGAATTGAGGAATTACACAAAAACAAGGGCACTCTCCGCGGCCTTAAAACTGGCTTCCGGGATCTTGATAAGAAGACGGCTGGTTTCCAGAAAGGTGATTTAGTCATCATCGGTGCACGACCGGCGATGGGTAAGACTACCTTTGCACAGAACTTGACGTATAACATCGCCAGCATTAACAAGAAGGGCGTTTTGTTCTTCTCGATGGAAATGGCGGCTAACGAAATCGTGGACAGAATGATTTCGGACGTGTCAGGCGTGGACAACTGGAAGATGCGGACTGGCAACTTGTCGGAAGACGAGTTCCAGCGAATCGGTGAAGCGATGGGCGAAATGGACGAGCTGCCGATTTATATTGACGACTCCAGCTCGATGACAATCATGGACCTTAGAAATAAGGCTAGGCGGGCCATGCACGATAAGAACATCGGTATTATAATAGTGGACTACCTACAGTTAATTCAAGGGTCAGACCGATACAAGGGGAATCGCGTTCAGGAAGTGACTGAAATCTCACGGGGCCTTAAGATTTTGGCAAGAGAGCTTGAGGTGCCGGTGGTGGCGCTAGCTCAGCTGTCCCGTTCTGTAACTGGACGAGACGACCCGAGGCCGGTGCTATCCGACTTGCGCGAGTCTGGCTCCATCGAGCAAGATGCCGACCTTGTGATGTTCCTGCATCGGCCAGATTACTACCGACAAAACGACGACAATTACGAGGAGACGCATATTACCGAGCTCCTTATCGCAAAGCACCGCCATGGCGCGATTGGCAAAATCGAACTCTATTTCCACCCAGAGCTACTACGTTTTATGTCGCTTGATAAAACACGAGAAGAATAGTATAATTGAATGGTGAAGAAAGTCATTATTTCTAAACTCTTTTTATACCGGCATCGATTTGTGATTGGTTACACCGTGCTAGGATTAGCATTTGTGGCGCTGCTATTTGGGTTGCCACTAATTGCTCAAACCGGACTAACGGACGCCGAAATGGATTCGGCGGTAATTTCTCACGCACTCAATGCCAACGCTCCGCTCGAAGGGGATTTGGTGGATTTGCCGTATCGCCTACTCCAAAAGGCGTCGATCGCCATTTTTGGACTTACGCCGTACTCTGTGAAGCTGCCTAGCATTTTAATTGGACTACTACTTGGTTTGCTATTGATTTTGCTACTAAACCGGTGGTTCAAAAACAACGTTTCGCTCTTAGCGTCATGTCTCGTGGTACTATCGACGCCATTTCTATTTTTGGCTGGCTCGGGAACGCCACTGCTAATGTTGGTATTTTGGCCGACGTTGCTTTTGTGGCTGGGCTCCAAGATTCACGGTGAAAAACGACCACAACCAAAGTATTCGTTCTTTTTCGCAATTGCGTTGCTGCTCTCAATCTTTACACCATATATGATATATTTTGCGATATTTTGCGTGATCTTTGTTGCAGCGCAGCCACATCTTAGATTTATTGTCAAAAATCTGCCAAAACCGATATTGGCGTTGGCTGCATTGATCATACTGGGCGGAGCGACGCTTTTAGTCACGAACGTGATAAATCGGCCCGATACGCTCATGGAATTGTTTTTCGCAAAAAACTTTGATGGCAACGCGTTCTTCAATAATATTTATTCTGGGCTGGCGCCAGTATTTTCCTGGAAGGAACAGCCGCAGGGAGTTTTCTTGGCGCCGCTGATGAGTCTACCACTAATGTCGTTGGCACTGATCGGGCTCTTCTCGACGACAAAAGGCTTCTTCGCATCGCGAAATTCAATTGCCACGCTTTTGCTTGTTTTTACTCTGATTATTACTGGCTTCAACCCATCGGCGGTGGTATTCTTCATATTGCCGATTACAATTTTAGTGGCGCATGGCTTAAAATATTTGCTTGAAAAGTGGTATGGCCTGTTCCCGGAAAACCCTTATGCACGGATCTCGGCGCTTTTGCCGTTAACAATCCTTTTTGGCGTGATGATCGTGCCGAGCTGGCTGCAATATCTCTATGGCTATCGTTATAATCCACAAATCGCAAACGAGTTCCATTATGATCTCGCTATCATTCGAAAGAACTTGACCGACGAGACCTTGCTGGTGGATGAATACTATGATTTCTACAAGATTTTGGAAGATTCTTCTGATATCACTGTGTTACCGATCAACTCACCATACTTTACGGATAAAGTAGCTATTTTGCACGATGAGGCTAGTCCTTCCGAAAATTATGCATTAAATCGCATAATCACCTCACCGATGCGCGAAAATTCTGATATAATATATTTGTATACAGTAAAAGGAGAATAAGTATGGGCCAAACAATGGACCAAATGAAGCTGATTAATCAGCTGCGTAAGGCGCAAAAAGAGCTAAAGAACGAGATTGTGGAAGTCGAGGCTGGCGACGGTGCCGTAGTGGTGCAGATTTCCGGTGAACTAAAGGTCAAGAAGGTGACGATCGATCCAGAGCGAGTTGATCTAGATGATATTCATGAGCTAGAGCGCTGGATTGAGAACTGTATGCGCGACGGCTTCGCGAAGGCACAAGAAATTGCGACCGACAAAATGAAGCCGCTGATGGGCGGACTTTCCGGACTTGGCATGTAAGTGCGACTTGGAGGTAAAATGGTCGCGCAGAGAAAGGTGCAGTGATGTTGCCACAGGCTTTGACGGACGTCATTAATGCGCTCGGGTCCTTGCCGGGTGTCGGGCAGAGGACCGCGGAGCGCTACGCTTATTATCTTTTTCGTGCCATCCCTAAAGTTTCCGAGTCAATTGTTGAGGCCCTAGATAAGCTCCACGACGGCGTAAAGTCCTGCCCGGTGACTTTTGCTTTGATGGACGCTAGCGAGGAAGTGTCGCCGCTTTATGCCGATCCAAAGCGCGACAAAAAGACTGTTCTAGTCGTAGAGGAACCGCTCGATATCTACGCGATCGAGTCGACCCACGGCTTTCATGGCGTATATCATGTGTTGGGCGGCGCGGTGTCGCCGATTGATGGAGTGACGCCAGAACAACTACATATTCGTGAATTAGTGTCTAGGATCGACTCAGATGACGTCTCGGAGGTAATTATCGCAACCAACCCTTCGGTAGAGGGAGAATCAACCGCTTTGCTGCTCGAGAAAGTGTTGCACGAAGCGAAGCCGTCACTTAAAATCACTCGCCTAGCGCGCGGACTGCCGCTAGGCGTAGACCTGTCGTACGCTGACCAAATCACGCTGTCCGCAGCGTTAGAAAATCGCACTGCATTGTAGCTCCATGGCTACATTTTCTCTAGCGCAATAGTGTCAACTTTGCCAAGTTTGGTTTTTGGAAGATCTTCCACAAAAGAATACTCGCGGGGAATTTCGTACTTAGCGAGGTACTGATGATAAATCTTTTTGAGGTCTTTTCGAATCGCATGCTCTGAAGCGGATTTGCCATTCGGCACAATGAAAATTTTGACAATTTCACCGCGGAGTTTATCCGGCACGCCAATGCAAGCGCATTTGCTAACGAGTTTAGACTTGCGGGTAATGTCTTCCACGTTGGACGGGTAAACATTATAGCCATTAGTAATAATAATGCGTTTAATGCGGCCTCGAAAATGTAAAGCCCCGCGCTCATCGAGATAGCCGAGGTCACCGGTACGCAGATATCTTTTTGCTCCAATCTTAATGAATGTTTTTTCGGTCTCCGCTGTGTCGTCCAGATATCGTTTCATCATCGTGAGACCACTAAGAAGGATTTCGCCGTCCTTGCCGGTGTCTGCTGGCTTTTGAGTTTTCGTATCCAAAATTAAGATTTTAGTGTCCGGCATCGGCAAACCAACCACATCGCCCTCCCGCGCTATCCTAGAAGGTGGGAACACGGCGCATCCACCGGCCTCGGTGAGGCCATAGCCATTGTACATACAGCCCTTGGATCCGTGTGCCGCCAGAAAATCGTTAAGATTTTTCTTGAGCTCGGGGCTAACCACGTCGCCACCGGAGCCGGCACCTTTGATGCGACGCAGTTCGCGTTTCCCAAACTTCTGCTTAATCATGTAGTCATAAACTGTCGGCACCGCTACGAAAACGTTTAGCTTGTATTTATTAATATACTGCCGAATCTTCTTTGGATTAAACTGCGGGATCAAAACCATGCGCATGCCAGAGTAGAGCGGCAGGTGCATACAAACGGAAAGTCCAAAAGCGTGAAAATTCGGCAAAAAAGTAAGCATCGAATAGCGAGGCTTCAGGAGCTCAGGAACAAGATAATGCGCCCCTAGGGCCTGAGAGTTAAAGTTTAGGTTCGAGAGCACAGCACCTTTTGGCTTGCCGGTGGTACCACCAGTATAAAGAATTACGGCATCGTCGTCCGAGTTCACCCTTTCGTGCGGATTGCCGACGAACTTATTTGCAGTGGCTAGAAAACGGTCCCAGGTCATCACGGTTTGAGTCTTCTTGATGTGCCCCTTGCGGCCACGAGTTAGGCGGTACACCAACCGCACGACAAAATCCATCGAGCGAGTGGCGGAAACCACTATAACTTTTTCCAGACCAGTGTTTTTAATAATACTTTCGACTTTGCTATAACTAACATCAATTACGAGCATTACTCTGGAGTTAGCTTTATTGACGTGATCTTCAATTTCTTTCTCGGAACTTAGCGGATGAATCATGTTTGCTACAGCGCCAATTTCAGATATCGCATAAAAGGTATACACTTCTTCCGGCGTGTTTGGCATGCAAATCGTCACTCGTTCACCTTTTTCGACACCGGTCTGCTTTAAAGCGCGGGCCACACGATCAATCCTTTTGATGAGATCCTTGTACGTGATGTCCAAATCGTAGTAGGAAAGCGCGACGTTGTGGGGCCATTTGCAGCTGGCTTCGTAAACAGCATCGTAGAGGCCGCCTTCTGGGTACTCGATGCCGGCAGGGAGCTTTTCGATGTAGCCATACTTACTACGTTCAATATACATATCAAGCCGACGAGCGGTTTTTTTGAGCTTGCGATAGAGAAATTCAAGCATGTTTATATTATAGCATGTTATAATGATGTCATGGATAGGAATTTCAGGGTCCGGGTGTTAGTGGGGGCTGGGATGTTCGCCGTGGCGCTGATCGGACTATACACTTTCGACGCAATTCCTTTTAAAATCATCTACACGATATTCTCATTCATATCGATGGTTGAACTCGTAAGTTTCTTTAAAAATAAAGTGACCCCGGCTCGCGTAGTGTTGGCGTTGCTTGAAACGGTTTTTCTGATCGGCGGAATAATATTCGTAGCCAAAGTGGACGTAGTGCACTTTTGGTATATTATTCTCGGAGTGCCTGGCTATGATATCTTTGCGTATTTGTTCGGCAAAATGCTAGGCGGTCGAATTATCAAAAAATCGCGGCCATTTCCGAGAATTTCCAAAAATAAAACCTGGGAGGGAACGGTACTCGGATTGACGCTTGCAACTTCGATGGTGACCGGGCTGATGGCTGCGAGGGGGGCCTTCGCTACAGAATGGATGTATTTATTGTGCGGGCCGCTAGCACTGATCGGTGACTTGTTTGAAAGTTCGCTCAAACGGAATTTCGAAGTTAAAGACTCTAATGAGATTCTAATCAAAAACAAGTGGTTCTCGCGACTAGAGATGCTGGTTGGCGGGTCGGAGGGGCACGGCGGGTTCTTGGACCGGGTCGACTCGGCCGCGTTTACGATGGCGGTCTTACTGGCTATTTCTTTGGTTTCATAAAATTGCGGTAGCCTTTCGCCAGGTAGTCGATGCCGGAAACGACCGTGAGGGCTAATGCAACATAAAGCACCACATTCCCAGCGGTTACGATGGCCTCATCGGCTAAAACTAGCCCGAGTAGTATGATGGCAAGTGCAAGCATTTGGCAAGCGGTTTTGAGTTTGCCAATTACGGAAGCCGCTATGGTAACTTTGTGGCGAGCCACGGCCATGCGCACGCCATCGACAGCAAAATCGCGAACCAGGATCGCTGCGAAAACCCAGAGCGGTACAACATTTTGATAGACTAACGTGAGCAAGGCGAGATTGACCAATATTTTATCGGCAAGCGGGTCTAGGAAGGCGCCAAGTTCAGTAACTTGATTGGTTTTGCGCGCCCAAGCACCGTCAATTTTGTCGGTGATGGCCGCAACAACAAATAGCACCAAGGCGATAACCTTCGCCCAGCCGGCCGGCAACATAACAAAAATTGCAAGTGCAGACGCAAGAATTATGCGCACGATAGTTAAAACGGTCGGCCCGGTCATACTACGTCCCTGCGGTGGTCAACTTTCCAGGCGCGCACACCGGCAAACTTGGCTGCCAAGACGTCGGTGGACCATTTGTCGCCCAGCATTACAGTTTCGCTCGGCGAAATTTCGTACTCAGCCATCGCCTCAGTGAGTTTTTTACTCATGGGCTTCTTCGCCCACCAGACACATGGTACATCGATCGGTTCGCAAAACTTTTGCATCATTTTTTTGCGACCGTTATTGCTAATAATTACGATTTGCACGCCGGCAGACTTGCAGTCGGCAATCCAGTCGGCGAGTTCATCGGCGGGCTCTTTTTCGGAATGAAGTCTAAGGGTATTATCAAGATCACAAAGAAGTAGTTTGACGTTTTCGGTTTTTAGAATTTTTGGCGTGACATCTTCAAAGCGTTCGAATTTTTTGTCTGCACATAAAATAGCCATATTTTTATTATACCACAATGCGGAGCCACCGGTAAACAACAAGATATGATATAATTAATAATATGTATAATAAGTTCGGTGAGTTTATAAAAAATAAACAGCGGATTTGCATTGTTCAGGCGGAAAACCCAGATGGGGATTCGCTCGGAAGCGCAATCGCTTTAGATTATTTGTTGGACGACAAAGAGATTAGTCTCTATTGTCCAGTGGATATCCCGAAATATTTGCGGTATTTCGACGACTGGAGTCGAGTCACGAACGAATTTGATTTTAAAGCCGACGGTTATGTAATAGTGGACACGGCGGCGACAGTACTGCTGTCGAAATTGCTTGATGATGCCGCGATTCGCAACCGGCTATATAGCGCTCCGGTTTTAGTGCTAGATCACCATGAGACAGACGACGATATTGAATTCCCACACGAAAGTATCATTGAGACACGCCCAGCCTGCGCAGAATTGATTTACGAGATCGCCGTAGACCAGAAGATCGCGGTTTCAAAGCCCGCAGCAGAGACTATCATGCAGGGAATCATGTCGGACACGTTGGGGCTTACCAGTGCGTCGGTGACGGCGCGGACATTCGAGATCTGCGCAGAGTTGACAAAGCTTGGCGCCAATGTGGCAGAGTTAGAAGAGAAACGCCGCGAATTTATGAAAAAATCGCCGCGGATTTTGAGTTACAAAGCGGAACTAATCAAGCGCATTGAATACTCACTCGACGGCGCGCTAGCCACGGTGCACATCCCGTGGGATGATATTGCCGAGTATTCAGACGAATACAACCCAAATGTGTTAATCCTGGAAGAGCTACGACTGGTAGAAGGTGTCAAAGTGGCTGTGGCGATTAAGACCTACCCGGATGGCAAAGTGACCGGCAAGATCCGTTGCGCCGGCAAATACGGTATCGCCGACAAGGTGGCTGGATACTTTGGCGGGGGCGGACATCCATACGCTTCCGGATTTAGAACCTATGACACTTCGTACGAAGATGTGGTGCGAGATTTGATCAGAATCGTGCCTGATTTATTGGCAGAGGTCAGCAATGATTAGCCTACGCTATGATTTATTAAAGAAACCCCTCGAGCTAAAGAAAACCCATGATTTTTGTCCATCCGGGAAGCCCAGGCTCACGGTGGTTTTTATTCATGGTATCGCCTCGAGCTCGGCAGCGTTTGCTAAAACTTTAAGTTATCTAGAAGGCACGGTGCCGCTCAGGGACGTGCGATACGTGACTTATGACTTACTGGGCTCAGGCGAATCCTACAAAAGCGACAAACTAGACTATGGATATTCTGATCAGCTTGGGGCGTTGGAAAAATCGCTTGACAACCTGAAGTTGTCTACTCCGCTGGTGTTAGTTGGGCACTCGATGGGCGCCATGATTGCTGCGCGATATGCATACGATCACAAAAAGGTAGTCCGGAAATTAATTTTATGCTCTTTACCGGTTTACACTGAAAAGGATTTAGACAACCCGGCGTTCGAAGTGGCAATGGCTGGGTTCAGGGAGGCGGTGGGGATTAAAAATCGAGCCGTGCTCAAAGAAAAGGCCTTTAATCAGTCACTTAACAAAATCGTCAAAAATCGCAAAAATTACAAGCGCCTGGTCGGGCTGACAACGCCAGCGATATTAATTCATGGCGATCTCGACCGATTTATCGCAGCGCATAATATCCCGAAGTTAGTCAAATCTAATCCCAAATATTTATCCGACATCAAAGTCCCAGGAGGACACAGTATGTCGCGAGAAAAATATATTAAGGTAAAAGAAATTCTGGAAAAAACTTTGAATGAAAATTCTTAAGGAATCGGAGGAGTAAATGGAAATTAAACTATACAACACGGCGACACGCAAACTAGAAAACTTTCGGCCGACCGGCGAAGTGGTAAAAATTTATACTTGCGGACCGACAGTTTATAGCGAACCGCACATCGGGAATTTCGCAGCCTACGCGTACTGGGATCTGCTGGTGCGGACACTGAAAGCTAATGGCCTGAAAGTAAAGCGAGTACTTAATCTGACCGACGTAGGCCATTTGGTTTCCGACGGCGACACTGGCGAGGACAAACTGGAGAAAGGCGCAGCCAGGGAAGGCCTCAGCGTTTGGGAGGTAGCCGAGCGATACACCAAGATTTACCTAGACAGCTACGCCAAGATGGAGTTCTTGCCGGCGGACGTAGTGGCGAGAGCAACTGATTACATTAAAGAAGACATCGAGGCGGTGGACTTGATGACGGCGCATGGATTCACTTATGAAACTAGTGACGGCGTATACTTTGACACTTCGAAGTTTGCAAAGTATGCGGATTTTGCAAGGCTAGACGTTTCCGGATTGCAGGCCGGCGCACGGATAGAGTTTTCGAATGAAAAACGTAACGCGACGGACTTTGCGGTTTGGAAATTTATCAAACCAGGAGAAAAGCACGCGATGCGCTGGGATTATCTTGGTCGACCTGGCTATCCGGGCTGGCACCTAGAATGCGCTACGATTATCCACAAGGAGCTCGGCGAGCCAATCGACATTCACACTGGCGGCATCGATCATATTCCGGTACACCACACGAACGAAATCGCTGAGACTTTTGCGGCCTATGGTAAAAATCTGGCCCGGTTTTGGCTACATTGTGGTTTTATTACAATTGACGGGCAAAAAATCTCAAAATCGCTTGGAAATATTTACTCACTCAGCGACTTGGAAGCGCGTGGCTTTTTGCCGATGGACTATAAAATGTGGTTAATTTCCGGTCATTATCAAGGAACACGGAATTTTACGTTTGATTCGCTTGCCGCAGCGAAGCAGCGTAGGCTAAATTGGCGAAATCGCATCGCGGAATGCTATCAGAATAGCGCCGCAAAAACTGACAGCCAAGTCTTTAACAAGATCCTCGTGGCTATGAATAATAATCTGAACTCCGCCGAGGCCTGCGCGATAATTGAGCAGTCCGAGCTAACGCTTAGTGACTGGAAGAAAGTTGATAAGCTGTTTGGGCTCAGGTTGGTTGCGGATACGCCGGATGTTGACGCTTCGGCCTACGATTTGCTTCGCGAGCGTGCGGCGGCGAGAGAGAAAAAAGATTTCGTTAGGTCAGACCGGATTCGAGATGATTTGTCGGCGCGCGGGATCACCATAAAAGACACGCCGGCTGGGGCGATTTGGCAATACGCTGATTAGCGTTGGTCAGCGTAATAGCGAGCTAGGAAGGTTTGTTTATAACCCTTAAATGTTCCGTCGGCGAGCGATTCACGGATATGGTCCACGGTCGAAACGATAAAATGCTCGTTGTGAATAGAGGCGAGGACTTTGGCGGTGATTTCGTCGGTCCTAAATAGGTGATGCAGATAAGCTCTGCTGTAATTTTTACAACATTCGCAATCACAGCCATCCATCAGCGGCGTAAAGTCGCGGGCGTACTTGGCGTTCTTAATATTGATGCGGCCGTCCTTAGTGTAAAGTGAGCCGTTTCTAGCCATCCGTGTCGGGCCGACGCAGTCAAAAGTATCGCAGCCATATTCGGCACCGACAAACAAATCAATCGGTTCTTGGCCCATGCCGAGTAAATGGCGGGGTTTGTTTTCCGGCAAGATGCTATTGACGGTCTTCAACATTTCGTCCATGTCTTTAGCGGTGAAAACGCCGCCAATGCCAAAGCCATCGACGTCTTTGCTCGCGCAGTAGCGCGCTGACTCGGCGCGTAAGTCGTTAAAGGTGCCGCCCTGAACGACAGCATATAAAAACTGTTCATTAGGGCGCCAGAATACTTCCTCTTCGGACACGCTCAAGGGCGCTCGCCCAAGCTTACGGTCCTCAGAGGAAGTATTGCTGGCGCCGTTAGATACCGCGATATTTCTAAGCCGTTGATGCTCGGCGACGCAGCGGTCGAGCCAAGCGTGGGTGCGCTCCATGGCGATTTTCATGTCTTCATAATTCTCGGACTTGGCGAGGTGATCAAAAGCCATATGGATGTCAGCGCCGATGGCCCACTGTGCTTGCATTGAAGATTCCGGAGTTAGCTCGAAGCTAGCGCCGTCAATGTGGGATTTGAATTTGACGCCGTTCTCAGAGATTTTGACGTTTGGCAGGGAAAGAATCTGGAAGCCGCCAGAGTCGGTGAAAGTTGGCTTGTTCCAGCTAGAGAACTTAGCAAGGCCACCGGCCTCCTTGATAAGCTCAGTGCCGGGGCGGAGAATCAGATGGTAAGTGTTCGCGAGGATGGCCTGCGAGCCGAGTTCGTTCATTTCCTTCATGGTGAGTGCTTTGACCGTGGCGCGCGTGGCGGCGCCGACGAAAGCCGGCGTTTTAATGTCGCCGTGTGGAGTGTGAATGACGCCGACGCGGGCAAGGCCGTCTTTATGTTCGATATCGAACTTTAGCATATAAGCATTGAGTCTCCGTAGCTTAGGAAGTTGTATTTTTCTGCGACCGCATGGTTGTAGGCGGCGTGGAGATGATCCCAGCCAGCAAAAGCGCTCGCGAGCATAAGAACAGTCGACTTCGGCGCGTGGAAATTTGTCAAAAGTGCATCGACAATTTTGAATTCGAAGCCTGGATAAATAAAGATGTCATCCTCGCCGGAAGTTTTGCCGGTCCTAGCGTAGTATTCCAAAGTCCTAGCCACCGTCGTACCGAGCGCAACAATCCTTGGGCGCGAGGAGGCCGATATCTCACTTCGGGACGCTTCGTCGCTCCCGTCGTTACGGGGCTCCTCGCTTCTTCCGCTCCCGTCGTCGCGGATGCCCCGAAGTGAGGCATCAGCTTCCTCGCGCGCCTGCTTGATTGCAGCTAGCGTGTCGTCGGGGATGTGGAACCACTCGGAGTGGATTTTGTGGTCTTCGACGTGTTCGGTGCGCATCGGCAGGAAAGTACCGAGGCCAACGTGGAGGGTGAGATATTTGATAATTACGCCTTTTTGCCGAAGGCGGTTCAACAAATCTTCAGTCATGTTGAGGCTGGCAGTTGGCGCGGCGGCGGAGCCCATGTACTTAGCCCAAATAGTCTGGTAGCGCTTTTTGTCTTCCTCGGTAGCGTCGCGGTGAAGATAGGGCGGTAAGGGAACTGTGCCGTATTTTTCGGCAAGGTCAGCGAG
>DGIF01000057.1 GCA_002393165.1 Candidatus Saccharibacteria bacterium UBA3829 | reverse complement strand
CGAGACTCGAACTCGCGACCTCCGCCGTGACAGGGCGGCGCTCTAACCAACTGAGCTACGATTCCAACTGCTGTTAATTATACATTATATTGTTAATATTCGCAAGTGATATGCACTTGTTTTGTTGGTGCGGGTACAGGGAGTCGGACCCTGATCTCATCCTTGGGAAGGATACATAATAGCCGCTATACGATACCCGCGACTAGCCTATTATATCATGTTATGGCGAAATATGCTATAATTACCACATGGAACAAATCAGAGAAGCACTAAAACAAATCATCAAAGACCTTTACGGTCTAGATAATTTTGACCCCGAAGTGACCACCTCTCCCGACAACATCGATGCCGACTATTCTTCAAACGCCCCCCTAAAACTCGCCAAACACCTCCACAAACCTCCGATGCAAATTGCTAATGAAATAGCTGAAGTCGCTAAAGGGGGATTCCGGAGCGCGGCGGCGCGAGGATTAGCGCGCGAGCCCCATGGCGATGGGCGCGAGCGACGCGACCCCGTAGCGACTTCAACTATTTCATCTCCCGGTTTCATCAACTTTGTTTTGCCCAGCGAGTATTTATCCGGGCGAATAAATAATTTATACAATGATTTCGCCACAGAGATAAAGTCCGACGAGTACCAGGACAAAACCATCATTTGCGAATTTAGCGATCCCAATCCGTTTAAGGTTCTCCACGTTGGGCATCTTTATACCAGCATCTTCGGCGATTCAATCAGCCGTCTTTATGAGTATGCTGGCGCTAAGGTCATCAGGGCCAACTTTGGCGGCGATGTCGGCCTTCACGTCGCCAAAACTATGTATGCGTTACTTCAGAAGGACATTAACGACCTGCAGATTGAGGACATCGCCAAATGTTACATCGAAGGCACCGCTGCTTACGACGAGGACGAAGCCGCCAAGCAGGAAATCACCAAACTCAACAAAGAAATTTACCGCATTAATTCGGAAAACCTCCACGACACTCCGCTAGCAGAGCTTTACTGGAAGGGCCGCCAGCTTTCCTACGAATATTTCGAAAATTTCTATGCTAGGATTGGTGTTCATTTTGATAAATATTATCCCGAATCCACCGTCGCTGCGCTTGGTCTAAAGACGGTCAAAGAGCAGCTCGAAAAAGGCGTCTACGAATTATCTAACGGTGCTGTGATTTTCCCAGGCGAGAAGTTTGGCTTACACACTCGCGTTTTCGTCAACAAAGAAGGCGTACCCACCTACGAAGCCAAGGACGTCGGCCTCATTTTCACCAAGTGGCAAGATTACCATTTCGACAAGTCGGTGATTATTACCGGCGGCGAGCAACTCGAATATATGAAAGTTGTTTTGAAATCTGTAGAGCAATACGCCCCCGACCTTGTGGCTAAAACCACGCATTTGACCCACGGCCTCGTCAAGCTTCCTGGCGGCGTTAAGATGTCCTCCAGAAAAGGAAATTTCCTGAAAGCCGTTGATGTTCTTGCGCTCGTTGATGATGCGTTGTCAAGCGAATACGGCTCCACTGACCCCAAGGTTTCGCTTGCGGCTACCAAATATGCCTTCTTGAAGTACAAAATGGGCGGTGATATTATTTTCGATCCTACCGAATCCGTCAAAATGACCGGCAATTCTGGTCCGTATCTCCTTTATTCTTGTGTCCGTGCCAAGAAGATTTTGCAAAAAGCCAGTCAAACGACCGCTGGCCAAAAAGGGAAGGGACTTCAGAGCTCACCCGAGCGAAATCTCGCTAAGAAGCTCCTTGAGTACAAGGACGTGCTAAGCACCGCCGTTGCCGAACTCGCCCCTCACAAAGTCGCCACCTACCTCTATGAACTTGCTCAGAGCTTCTCGCGCTTTTATGAGAGCTGCCCGGTTGCTGGCAGCGAGCAGGAGTCGGAACGCATTCAGTTGGTGCAAGTTTATCTTTCTACTATGTCTCATGGTCTTGATATCTTAGGCATTGAAATCCCGGAGGAAATGTAATGAAAGCCAAACTTTTATGGATCGACCTCGAGATGACCGGTCTCGATCCTAGCCAAGACAAAATCCTTGAAGTCGCTGCGATCGGCACCGATTGGGGTTTAAACCCAATCTGCAGCTACACCGGCATCGTTAAGGTCGACCCAGAGTTTATGAAATCCCGCATGGTTGGCAAATTTTGGGACAAGAACTCTGAATCCAGGGACAGTCTTATCGCCCAAAATGAAACCGGCAAGCCTATTTCCGTCATCGAGTCCGAACTGATTGAATTCTTGGACGCTAACTTTGCAAAACAGAGCATCGAAGACGACCCCAAGGGCGAAGGCAAAATCATCCTCGCTGGCAACTCCATCCACCAAGATCGTAAGTTTATCGAGCGCGAAATGCCAAAACTCAATCAGCGTTTGCACTATCGGATGCTCGATGTCTCAGCTTGGAAAGTTTACTTCGAAGGAGCTAGAAATGCGCGCTTTAGCAAAAGGGAGGCGCATCGCGCTTTGGACGATATTAATGGATCAATCGAGGAGCTTAAATGGTATTTGACGTTTCTAAAGTAACTGGCATTGGTGAGTTTACGACCAAGCAAGAAAAAACCCGCACACTGTATTTCAAAGGCGAGCACGCTTTTCTCGTTGTCTATCCCAACACGATCGAGATTCGTTCGGACCACGAACTTAGCCGCACCCTTATCGAACGATATGAATCCGTCATGGAATCTCGTTATTTCGGCCGTGGCGGCATCGAGATCGTGCTTGCCGGTGAACAACTAAGCCTCACCGAAATCGAGGATTTGGTCAGGCTTAGTTACAATTTAACAGACTAATTATTCTTTGTCTTGCTTTTTATCTTTGCGTCGGTTGATGCGATTCATCGCTTTGATGATCATGAAAATTACCCACGCGATGATCAAGAACTCAATTACGTTTTGGATGAAATTACCATATGCGATTACCGCTTCGTCGCCCGTGCCAAAGAAATTTGGGATTCTGATCGCGAGGTTCGTAAAGTCTACGCCGCCAGCCACCAGCCCAACAATCGGCATGATAATGTCATTTACGAGAGAATTCACAATCGCCGTGAACGCGCCACCTACCGCAACGCCTACTGCGAGATCCACTACCGATCCGCGATTGATAAACTCGATAAACTCTTTTCTAAAACTAGAGCCACCACTTTTGGCCTTCGCCGCCGCTACTTTAACTTTGTCGAGCGCCTTCTCTTTTTTGTCAGATTTTGTCGTTTTTTCCATTGTTCACTCCTTTCGTTAATTATTTTGGAAAAAATCATCAAACCCACCATACAAAGTATTCAGACTATCATACGAGGTCCCAAGCACGCTCCGCAACTGCTCGTTGCCGGTCGCCTTGCGCAAATTTGTCTCTCGCGTTGTGATCAGTGATATCTCGTATGCCATTTTGTTCGCATAAACTTGGTCTAAAATGCCATTGATTTTTGCTTCGAACAAACTCGATTCTAACTCGTCTTTCTCTAAGTCCGCCGCCTCGACTAACTTCTTGTCCTCCGCACCGGCCTTATAACCGTAAAGCTCAGTTATTGCATCCGCAAAATCGCGATTTGTATTCGACAGCACCGAATAAAGTGAAGCCGATAGCGATCGCAGTTCCGAAGACTTCACGCTTGGTTGGTATTCTGCAATCACTTCCAGAGTGTTATCGATGTGCAGTTTTAGCGAAATCGCCTGCTCTTTTACGCTAGCTCGTGATCCAGACAACGTCGATCCGATAATCGCTATCAAGACGAAGAGCGCTATTCCAGCTACCAGTACCTTAAAAATCGGCGAGCTTAAGAACCCGTGCCGCGACTTCTTATCTGGCCTCACCGTTGACGCAAGCTGGTTTAGATAATCCTGTCCATCCATAAGGCAATTATATCACATCGGTATGCTATAATAAAAATATGCAAGACGCGAAGGAAGAAATCAAATCTCGTCTCGCGGTGGAGGACGTCATCGGCCAGTACGTGGAGCTAAAACGTGCGGGCCGCAATTTAAAAGGGCATTCGCCTTGGGGCGTAGATAAGACCCCTTCATTTATGGTGTCACCAGAAAAAGGCATTTGGCACGACTTTTCAGCCAATAAAGGCGGTGATATTTTTACTTTCGTAATGGAAGTAGAAGGAATCTCCTTCAAAGAGGCCATCGAAAAACTCGCCGGCCAGGCCGGGGTCGATCTATCGAAATATCGCGGTGGCGACCCAATGGTCGCAAAGCGCAAAGTCCGCGCCCGGGAAGCGCTTGAGCTCGCGACGCGGTACTACCAAGCCCGCCTGGTCAAGAACCGTGAAGTGTGCGAGTATGTCTTCTACAAACGAAATCTAGATCGTAACACCGTCAAAGAATTCCGTATTGGCTATTCGCCGGCGTCTGGGAGAGCTATGTTGACAGCATTGGAAAAACGTGGCTTCTCCGACCAGGAGCTAGATGATGCCGGACTCCTCAGCCGTTTCAAAACAGACTTATTTCGCGACCGCATGATGGTCCCATTTATTGACACTACTGGCAACGTTATCGGTTTCACCGCCCGGGTCATTAAGGACGGCGAGCCCAAGTATCTCAACACGCCGGAGACGTTACTATTCAACAAATCACGTTTTATTTTTGGTCTTGCGCAGGCCAAGGAATCAATCCGCCGCAATAACTATGTAGTAATCGTGGAGGGGAACATGGATGTCATCTCGTCGCATCAGGCCGGGGTCAAAGAGGCAGTTGCTACTAGTGGCACGGCCATGACCGAACAGCATTTGAAAGCGCTCTCCAATTTGACCCCGGATGTAAGACTAGCGTATGACGGCGACGCGGCCGGCGTTAAAGCTACGGAACGGGCCATTATGCTAGCCGGCGATCTCGGCATTAATCTCGCCGTCATTTCAAACTATCACGGCGCCAAAGACCCCGACGAGCTAATCCAAAAAGATCCAGCTTTATGGCGTGCGGCAGTTGAGGAAAAAGTCCCAGCTATTGACTGGCTCTTATCTAAGTATGAAGAGAACTTAGATCTCCGTCTAGCGCCAGACAAGAAACAGTACTCTGACGTCGCCTTGAAGCTTCTTGGCTACGTAAAAGACGAAGTGGAAAAAGCTAGTTACGAGGCCAAAGTCGCTAAGAAGTTAGGCGTCGGAGTGGATGTTTTGCGTAGGAAGGGCGCCCGATTGAACACAAAATTAGAACAAGCTAGCGCCAAGCGTTACTTGAAAAAACCAAAAACTGAAGTCGGCGCCGCGAGCGGTTTAGCTAAAATTGAGAATAGTTTGCTAGCGCTTAAGATTTTTGGCGGCATCACCAAAACCAAAATCCCGTTCGATGCCCCGGAAGATGAAGTAAAGTTGTCAGAGCTCGAAATGATTTTCAATAAAGATCACGAGGGAATCGAAAGTCCCGATTACGAAAAAGAAGCCGCCGAACTCATGCAAAGATATTCTAAAGAGTTTAAGAAGCAAAGAATCGCCGAGCTCAATACCAAACTCGCAGAACTTAGCGACGAAAGCGACGAATACGAGGCTGTCCTACGAGAGATTGCTGACTTGCAAAAAACTTGAGGATGGTCTATACTTACTAATAATGAATCCGAAAGATGATATTTTGAACGTAAAAGATCTCGCTCTTGATTTTGATGAACCGGAAAGCGAAGATCTCGCCAACGAAGAAGAACTCTCGGATGAAGACCTCGCCATCACGGCTGAAAACGTAGATGCCTTTGCGGACGACTCAGTGAGATTATATCTACGCGAAATCGGCAAGATTCCGCTTTTGACCCCAGAAGAAGAAGCCGAGCTGGCTGACCGCATCGTCAAGGGCGACAAAGCCGCCAAGGACAAAATGGTAGAGTCCAATATGCGGCTTGTAGTCTCCATTGCCAAGCGCTATGGCGGTCGTGGCCTTGATTTTCTAGATTTAATTCAGGAAGGAAATACCGGCCTGCTCCGCGCAGTGGACAAGTTTGACCCGGCTAAAGGGTTCAAGTTTTCGACTTATGCGACGTGGTGGGTGCGCCAAGCGATCACACGAGCCATCGCAGACCAGGCCCGGACGATCCGCATTCCAGTCCACATGGTTGAGACCATCAACAAAGTGCTAAGGACGACTCGCAAGCTTACCACCGAGCTCAACCGCGAACCGACCAACGAAGAAATTGCCGAAGAACTCGGCATGGAGCCAGAGAAAGTGGATTATGTCATGCGCATTAAACAAGATATCGCTTCGCTTGACGCTTCAGTTGGGCGCGAGGGCGACGATGAGGACTCGGTGCTAGGGGATTTTGTGGAAGACGAAGAGCGCGACTCGCCAGAGGATTCTGCCGCCAATCAAATCTTGAAGGAGCAGTTATCCGAAATCATTGCCACTTTAACTGATCGTGAACAAAAAATCATCCGCTTACGCTTCGGCATTGGCGGCGGTCGCCCACACACCCTAGAAGAAGTTGGGGCTGAGTTTGACGTCACTAGGGAACGCATCCGCCAAATTGAAGCAAAGGCCTTGTCAAAATTACGCAAGAATAAAGATACTAAAAAGCTACACGAATATTTAAGGTAGGAGGAGTATGAAAAAAATAGTAACATTCATTATCGCGGTGGTGGCGACCATTATGACCGCTCTCGGTCCGGTAGCAGTAAGCCCGGCGGTTTTTGCCGAAGATGGAAAGTGCGTACTTACGACAACCCTAGGTCATGACAAATGTGATAAAGATGGCAACAAACAAGCTGGTGGCCCATACAACTGTTCGTGCGATGACGGCCAAGGCGGCGAAGTGAAGGCAATACTAGTACTAGTAGTGAACATCATGTCGGTAGGTATCGGCGTTCTCGCCGTGATCGGTATTATTGTTTCTGGCATCCAGTACCTGACCGCTGGCGGCAACGAAGAAAGAACCCGCAAGGCCAAGCGCCGCATCCTTGAAATCGTCATTGGTCTCGTTGCATATGCCTTACTTTACGGAATTTTGTACTTCTTGCTCCCAGAGTTTAATGGGGTCAATTCTTAGCATGCAACGACTTTTAGTCGTCTACAATCCAAACTCTTCGCAATACGTTCACGCACGGGACGAAGTGTTACTTCCGGTATCCCAACTAAAAGGCGTCATGATCGGGAAATTTGCGATCAAGAAAGCGCCCTTTGAGACCAATTTAAAAGAATTCAAAAAAGTCCTCAAAGACGGCGACATTGTCATCGCAACCGGCGGCGACGCGACAGCCGCAGTGGCTGCCAATGCCATTTTGGAATCTAAAAAGGACATTGCTCTTGGAGTTTTACCATACGGTAATTTCAACGATCTGGCCAGAACACTAAAGACCATGCGGACAGATAAATTTATCAGACATCTTAGTAGTGACATCAATACAATTTCCTCGCAAGCCAAACAGTTATACCCACTCGAGGTTATCATTGACGACAAGCACTGGCGTTATGCTATGTGCTATGTGACAATCGGCATGACTGCCGAATCAGTAGAGCTGTTCGATGAGCCAAAAATTCGCAAAAAAATGCAAGAAGGACACCGTAGCTCATGGCGCTCATATTTGCAACTTGCCGGGTGGTATTTCAAAAACCGCCACAAGAAGACATTTATTCCGGAGTTCAAATTAAACGGGCGATTGCAAGACTCTAGGATCAGCGATTACGCGGCGGTTAACGGTCGCTCGATGGCACGAGTCATGCGGGGCGGCGACGATTATTTAAAACCGGGAATTTTTAGAAGTGAAGTTGAACGAACTATTAGTTTTCCGAAGCTATTTGTTTTAATGGCGAAAAGCATCCTACTGCGCGTTCCTGGCACCGCCACTAAGGGAGATGTCATTGAGCTCTTGGCGCCGGCCACCGTAGAGCTCCAGGCCGAAGGCGAATATAAAGTTTTTGAAAATATTCGCAGAATCGAAATCAGGAAATCGGATCGCCCTCTCAAAGTCATCCATGGTGAATAAAATGAAAAACGATCCGGCTCTTCTTAAAACTTTAGAATATGCTAAAACACATTGGCCCAGCCAGGTAAAACCCGAGTGGCAAGTCGAAATCGATGAATATCTCTTCATTCTGAAAAAAATACTAGCGGACTTTACTAAAGCGGCCACGAAAAACCACCAGCTCATTCGCATCGCGGGTTTGTCTGGCTCTGGAAAGACCACGCAACTTTTGCCGGCGGCGATGGAGTGCTGCGACAAAAATAAAATCACCCCGGTCCTAGTCGCCGCTCGCCGCTTCGTTGAATACCACCCGCACTACCAGGAAATCAAAGATTTTTACGGCGAGGCGAACTTACGTAAAATGACCGACGAGTTTAGTACGATCATGATGTTTATGGCTCTTAAGGCACTGATGGAGACTGGTTACGATATTATCCTAGACGTTACGTTGCTCGATCAGAACGTAGAACAAATTTTATTGGCATTCGGCAAAGATTACCAGAAGTTGTTTTTGATGGTCGCAGTCTCTCCTGAGATTACTGAGCATTTTTTGGCCGGCCGGGACTGGCGGCACACGCGTGAGACGGAAGCAGAGTTTATTCGCGCGACTACTAAGGCACTTGAGTTTTACGCGGCGACAGCTCCCGCAACCCGCATCATCCTATGGAGCGTTTACGATGAGCTGCCGATCTACGACGGTGCAATATCTGGGTGTCTAGAAACTTTTACGAAATATTCTGCGCGTACAACGCCGCCACATCGAGACGCCGCTAGGCTTCGCCAAGCAAAGGCGGAATATCTCCGCCAAGTTATGCTATAATGACCATATGGACAATATAAAGATTTTAGCCATAGTAGGCATGAGCGGTAGCGGGAAGTCAGTCGCAGTTGACTATCTCACCGATAAGGGCTATCCGAAAGTTTATTTCGGGGGCATGATTTATAAAGAAATGGCAAAGCGCGGCATTCCTCGCACCGAAGACGGCGAATCAGAAAAGAAGTTCCGCGAGACGATCCGTGAGACCGAGGGCAAAGATTGGGTAGTGCGTCAAGCTATTGCCGAGGCCAAAGATTTAATCAACGCTGGGCAAAAACGATTTATCTTGGACGGCGTCTACTCGTGGACTGAGTACAAAATTTTAAAACGTGAATTCCCGACTTGTCTCACCTTCATCAGTATAGTAGTAGACAAAAAACTTCGCTACGACCGAGTAGCGATGCGGCCAGAGCGACCCTTCGATATTACGGCGATTCGCGAACGCGATCGGAGCGAAATCGAAAACCTAGAAAAAGGTGGACCGATCGCGGCCGCCGATTACTACATTTTGAACAACGGCACTGTTGCCGACATGACGACGCGTCTGGACGAGATTTTGAAGGAGATTAAGTTTTGAGCGACCTAGCTAGCATGTCAAATATCGCCTACAAGAAAGGCAATTTGATGCGCTATGTCTTGTGGGGCGCAGGAGCGCTCTGCATTTGTCTCTTAATCGCTATGTTTTTTGACACTATGACGAGCGACATTTCCGCCGCCGTGCCAGAAGGGTACAAATTTTCTGTCACCAACCACTATGCCGAGGGCAGCAAGATTCGCACTACATATTATGTTTATGAAGATCACATCATCGTAGAAGACGAAAGCCATGTGGATGGGGCCGCAAACCGGGCAGTGCTTATTTATGATGGCGTTAATACTGACTCCCTAGTTTATGATCCCGACGATAAAGTTGAAGTTTGCGAACTCGGCACCTGCCAGGAGAAACCCAAAGTGCTCGCTGTAATTAAGAAAATACTCTCGCGCAAAGCCGGGCGTGAGTATATAGGGTTTTAAAACCATGAAAAGATTAGTGCTTATTGACGGCAAATCGGTCTTCTACCGCGGATATTATGCGATGGGGGCACTATCGCTGCCGGACGGCACGCCGACCGGCGGCGTGTACGGCTTCGCCGCCATCGCTATGGAGATTGTCAGTAAGCTAAACCCGACCAAAGTAGTAGTGGCGTGGGACGCGCCGACTTCGATGGCACGCCGAAGATCAATGTACGCCGAGTACAAAGCTGGGCGCGTTAAACCCGGGGAGGATTTCTACGCGCAAATACCGCTGCTAAAAGAACTCGTTAGAGATTTGGGGTGGGGATTTGTTGAAATTCCAGAATACGAAGCCGACGATATCATCGGAACGCTCTCTCGTGAAGCCGATGAAGCCGGCGGCTGGGAGACTTTTATCATCTCGTCCGACCTCGATATGTTGCAAATCGTAGACGACAATACCCATATGTGGCGAATCCTGAAAGGCTTCACCAATATTGAACAAATCGATATACCGGAAGTAGAAGCTAAGTACGGCATTTTGAAATCCCAATTCTTGGACCTCAAAGCACTCAAAGGCGACGCATCGGACAACATACCTGGCGTGCCCGGAATTGGCGAAAAAACCGCAGCGAAGTTGTTATCCGAATATGGCTCGCTCGACGGAATATATGAGCACCTAGCAGAGGTTGGTGGTTCTTTGCGCGACAAACTAGCCGCCGGCCGCGACTCGGCATATTTATCACAACAACTCGCCAAGATCATGTTTGATGCACCGGTAAATTTGGACGATCTGCCGGATTTCAGGCTTGATCAAGAGCAAATCGTTAAAGGACTCAAAAAATTAGAATTTAATTCATTAATTAGGAAATTTGGAGCGCTCGCAGCCGATCCCAAACCAGAAGCAAAAAAACCCGTCAGCGGCATTAAGCTACCAAAAGGCTTGATTATTTCGTGGGACGTCAAAAGTCTCATGCACCAGGATGACCAAATCGCAGCGCGCATTCTGGGTGGCGAACAGTTTTGGGATTTAGGACAAGCTGCCTTCCTCATCAACCCCTTGCTTCGTGAGCAGCCGCAATTGGTAGTGCCAGAGGAGGAGTACTTAAGCCAACGCGCGAAACTTCAAGAAACCCCGAGTTTGTATAAAGTACTGACCGATCTCGACCTACCACTCATCCCGGTCCTCTACAAGATGGAGAAAAAAGGCATGTTGATCGATCGCGGCTATTTCAAAAAGCTTCACCAAGAATTTACGGCTGAAGTTAAACGTCTCGAGGAAGAAGTTTGGGAACTTGCCGGCAAAGAGTTTAATGTGAATTCGCCAGTGCAATTATCTGAAATATTATTCACAGATCTAAGGCTTCCTACTAAGGGCATCAAAAAGACCTCGCGCGGCTATTCGACTGGCGCCAAAGAGCTAGAAAAACTTAAAACCCTGCATCCAGTAATAGGTAAAATCATTGAATATCGCGAAGCCGCCAAGCTATTGTCCACCTACATCATTCCGATACCAGATCTCGCAGACGCCGCTGGGCGAATTCATACAACGTTTACGCAAAATGTAACGGCCACCGGCCGGTTAAGCTCTAAAGACCCAAACCTGCAGAACATCCCGGTACGCACCGAAGAAGGGAAACGTATCAGGACCGGATTCGTGGCGCCGGCCGGCAAAGTGTTTGTCTCGGCCGATTACTCCCAGTTTGAGCTGCGGCTGGCCGCAGTTCTATCTAACGACCAGGCCTTGATTGACGACTTTAATAACGGCGTCGACATCCACACCAAGACCGCCGCTGAGGCTTTTCACGTTCCGCTCGATCAAGTGACAAAACAGCAACGCCGCGCCGCCAAAGTTGTGAACTTTGGGATTCTGTACGGAATGAGTGTCAAAGGACTGATGGACGCGGCCGGTATGAGCATGAATGAAGCTAAGCAGTTCATTGATAATTATTTTGCACTTCGCGCTCCCATCAAGCAAAAACTAGAAGACATTTTGCGACAGGCGCGGGAGGTTGGTTATGTTGAGACTTATTATGGCCGCCGCCGGCCAACCCCGGACGTAAAGTCCACCAATTTTGTAATCCGCCAAGCCGCCGAGCGCGCAGCGGCCAATATGCCGATTCAGGGAACCGAAGCCGATCTCATGAAGCGCGCGATGCTTCGCGTCGACCAGGTACTCCCAGCTGGCGCAGAGCTCGTGCTGCAAATTCATGACTCACTGCTTGTCGAATGCGACGAAAAGGTCGCCCATGAAGTTGCCGAAATTTTGCAGCAAGAGATGGAATTAGTCGCTCCGGAATTGCCGGTCAAACTTGCTGTAGAAATTACCATTGGTAAGAATTGGGGCGAACTATAGTTTTCCACAGCTTTCTCCACATTTAGCGTATTTTTGTTATTGACGCCCCCACATTTAGCGTTTATAATGAATCGCAGGTAATGCTTATAACAAATATAACGCCCGGTGGGCAGAAAGAAAACCATGAAGAAAATTGTTTACAAAAACCCGAACGAAGTCGAGAATTTTGATATTAAGCGGTACGTAAAGTCACTCAATAAGTATGCCAAGATAACAGAAGCTGAAGCTACTGCCGCGCTAGAAAACTTTGAACAATATGAAACGATGCACGTATCGTGCCTGGTTGAGGTGGGGACGAGCCTGATTGCCGAGAAAAAAAACGAAGCCGCCGCAAAGGAATATTTTGACGCGCACGCTGAGTACTTTGATGAAGGTAAGTTCGAGCGTCTCCGCCGAATCACTGGCTATCTTGTAGGCACGCTCGATCGCTGGAACGATGCCAAAAAGGCCGAGGAAAAGGCCCGCGTCAAACACTGCGTCAACTCTGCTGTTGACGATGCAACTCGCCTTGCCGCCCTCGAAACTCAGGCCATGGCTCACAACATCGCCTACGCCCAGTAGCAATCATAAAATCGGTGCGGGTGCCGGCTTTGCGGGGGGGCCAAGATTGCTTGTCAATCTTGGGGGAGAGCAAAGCCGGCAGGACCCGCCTTTTTCATGATATAATTAATGAGTATGCCAGAGTTACCAGAGGTAGAAACCATTCGTCGCGGTCTTGCGAAGTTTATCGTAAAGAAGAAGCTAAAAAAAACCACTATTTTGTGCGAAAAATCTTTTATCGGTCAACCAATAACCGGCGTAGTAACCGGTCTTAGGCGTTATGGCAAAGCTCTAATTATAGATTTTAATAACGGTTGGTCGCTGATGATCCACCTTCGAATGACTGGCCAACTTATCTACGATGGCAAAGAACGCTATGCGGCTGGGCATCCCAGTGAGAACTTTTTTGAAAAACTGCCCAATCAACAAACGCGAGTGATCTTGGAGTTTGAAGGCGGCACCCTATATTTTAACGATCAGCGGAAGTTTGGTTTCATCAAGGCCTTACCGAGTCGCGAAGTGGAAGAAGACGCCTTCATTCGTAAACTGGCCCCGGAACCTTGGGCGATGACTGCCCCGGAGTTTTATCGCCGTTTACAGCAACATAAAAATTCCTGCGTCAAGGCGACGATATTAGATCAGACTGTAGTTTGCGGCCTCGGCAACATTTATGCCGACGAGGCCTTATTCGAGAGCCAGATCCATCCGGAGCGTAGGTGCGGGACACTTACGGAAGAAGAAACTGCTCGCCTGCTCGCCGCGGCTTGCTTAGTGATGGAGCGAAGCATCGCATCGGGTGGCTCGACCATGGCAACCTACGTGAAGGCCGACGGTACTCGCGGAGATTATCTGGAAAAGTTTGCACAGGTATTTCGGCGAGAAGGGAAATGTTGTCCGCGTTGCCACTCTAAGATCATCAAAATCCGCGTCGCCGGCCGCGGCACACATGTCTGCCCGCATTGCCAAAAGAAAGGCGCCGCATGATACGCGTATTTTATGGCGATGATCGCATAAAGGCCAAACAGGAAATTCGGCGCTTGTTGGGCGATGGCTACGAGGTGCTAGACGGAGCTGAGCTCAGCGCAAATGACTTGCCGTCAGTTTTCTTCGGCGCGTCGCTTTTTGCCGAAAAACGCAGCATTATGATTACCGATTTCACGGCTAACCGGGCGGTTTACGACGAGCTGCCAAAATATTTAGACACTAAACATGAAATTATTTTGCTCGAAACAAAGATAGACAAACGCGCAGCCACATATAAAGAGCTCAAAGATCGGCTTGAATTCCGTGAGTTTAAGCTGCCGGATAACACGAACTTCCAGGTTATTTTCGACATTTATCGCACCGCAAAGCGTGATGGCCGGCGGGCGATCGAAATGCTGGAAAGCGTCAAGCTAAACGAAGACCCGATCAAGTTCACTGGACTATTGGTTTCGCAAGCGATCAAGGATTTTTCAGTTCACCCTGGCACCACTGAGAAAAAAGCCCTGAAAGAAATTGCCAAACTAGATCTAGACATGAAGTCCACCGCTGTCGACCCGTGGCTTCTAGTCGAATCATTCCTGTTGCGATTAAAAACACTATAAAATAATGCCCCAAACGAGGCATTATCTCCGAAACTAAGTTGATTAGGCCAACTTGACACCAGACTTTTTTGCAAAAGCGTGCAAAGCAGATTTGCGGCGAGCGGCGGTATTTTTCTTCAACAAATCCTTCTTGACAGCCTTGTCATACTCGGACTGAGCGTGGCTTAAAGTCTTCGCCGACGGCTTAGCCTTAAAAGCCTTCACGGCAGCTTTGATGTTCTTCTTGATTTCTACATTATGTTCTGTGCGCTTCGTCGCCTGACGAGCAGCCTTTTTGGCAGATTTAATGATTGGCATTTTATCCCTATTTACATTAAAAATTAATTACTTTTGCTCATTATAACGCATTTTGCCTAAAAAGTAAAGACTAAACCGAAAATAACCATTGCCAATTCGATAAGCTTATGTTAAAATGGCGGTGAGAAGGAATTATGCAAGACCAAAACCAAAACCAAACAAACCCCATTTTACCAACTACGCCGCCACTTATGTCGGACGACACTGTTGTGACGCCAGAAATGCCTGAAGTTCCTGAAACCCCTACACCAGAGGTTGCCGCACCTGCGGCTGCGGATGCACCGGCTGCAGCGGCCGGATCTAGCCCAACTTCCATCATGAAGGAAGTCGAGGAAAAAATCAAAACCGTCCACAACATCCTGATCGCACTTTCTTCTGACCCATCGGTTGACGAAATCGCGACCGCGATCGCCTTGTCACTTTGTTTAGATCGAGCAGGGAAGCGTGCCACTGCGATTTACTCTGGCACCACTCCGAATGCGCTCCAATTTTTGCGTCCAGAGCGAGCGTTCGAGGCCAATTCCAGCGTTCTGAAAGATTTTGTGATCGCACTCAATAAAGAAAAGGCTGATCATCTCCGCTACAAGCTAGATGGCGACTATGTGAAAATCTTTATTACGCCGTACAAATCCAGTATTAGTGAGTCGGACTTTGAGTTCTCGCTCGGAGACTTTAACATCGAACTCGTACTTGCCCTCAACGTGCCAAGCGGCATTGACCTCGATGATGCCTTGCGCGAGCATGGCCGCGTCATGCACGATGCCACTGTGATCAATATCACTAACGGCAATCCCGGCAAGTTTGGTGACACTGAGTGGAGCGATAAGACTAAGAGCTCAATCGCCGAAATGGTCGCTGGGCTGCTTTACGATATGGGCGGGCCCAAGAGTATTGAGCCAGAAGAGGCCACTGCGCTCTTGACCGGCATTGTTGCCGCGACCGACCATTTTACCAATAACATGACTACGGCCAACGCACTCCAGATGGCAGCCAGCCTTATCCGTTCCGGCGCCGACCGTAAGCTGATTACTGAGAATATCGGCCTTGATTCTGAGAACATGTTCTTCCTCGGGACGTCGCAAGACTCCGCAAAGGCAAAGGAAGATGGCTCCATCAAAATCGATCATGATGCAGAAGAGGGTGCCCAAGATCGATCAGACGGCAGCTCTCCCGCTAATAAATCTACCGAACCCGCCGAAGCTACTGCTAAGCCTGCCGGGCCTACTAATGAACCTGCCGCCGAGGAGCCAACTTCTCCAGATTCTGAAGATTCTACGCTTCTTGCTGACCTCCAAGCTGCCGCCGAGGGCCTTAAGAGCACTACCGAGGTCATTACCCCGTCGGTCGACGAGACCACGTCGGACTCAAAGCCCGAGATCGCGCTGGCCCCTTCCGATGATTTTATGGCAGAACCCACGATCGATAGTAATAACAATTACGGCCAAATGCTAGAGGCGGCTCTGTCTGAAGTCTCGGCCCCGGCCACCCCTACATCTTCGATTGTATCCGAACCTGATGACCAGCCGGCTCCGGAAGCCCCGGTTGCTCCGGAAGCTCCAGACGTCTCTGCCGCTCCAGCCGACGAGCCAGCACCGCTAGCCCCAGAGTTTTCTACCATTTCCACAGCTTCACTGGCCCCAGAAATTGCCGACACCCCAGAAGCCACGGTAATCCCAGGAGCGGCCACGACCGTGGAGGCGGTAGCTCCCCAACCATCGCCGGCAGCAACCACCGAATCGCCAGCCACCCCAGCTTCGGCGTCTGATTTTGCCATTCCAAATATGTCAAACCCTGCGGCCAATATCGCCCCAGCCGTTTCCGCTACGCCCGAAATCAACGGCGTACCAGACATCAACTACGCCTCGGCCCCAAACGATGACGTCTTACCGCCACCCCCAGCCCCACCGATCGACCCGTCGGCCATGATGCCGGACGCTATGCCGCCGTCCTCCGCCGGCCATCTGCCACCATCTGCCACCCCTACATTTAATGCTTGATTTTCTTTAGAATTTGCGATATAATAACCTAAATGGATTCGTAGCTCAGTTGGTTAGAGCGCTGCCCTGTCACGGCAGAGGTCGCGAGTTCGAGTCTCGTCGGATCCGCCATATGACCTTGGCGGGTCTTTTTTTGTCGTTAAATTCGTTGGTTGCGACTTCCATCTAGAGGCTTGCTAATTTTCTCTACCTGTGATATAATGTCCCTCAGTATGGCAATTAAAGTTACTAGGAAAGACCAGGGAGAAGCAAACGAAAACATCATTCGCCGCTTCAACCGTAAAGTTCTTCAGAGTGGAATGATGCCTTTGAAGAAATCGCAACTGCGCTTCAGCAAACCTATTTCTAAGCGTGAGCGACGTATTCGCGCCATCATTCGCGAGGCTCGGAAGGCCGAAAAGACCGAACGCATCAAGCTCGGACTTCGCTAGAAGCTCCCCATAGGGGGAGTTTTTAGTTTGCGGCTAAGCCGCGAAGCTACTCTTGTGCTATAATACTATTAAAAGGAGATATCATGATAATTTTATTCGGTTTAGCAGGTTCCGGCAAAGGTACTCAGGCCAAAGCCCTTTCGGAGATCTTTGGCTGGCGTACTTTTTCGGTCGGGCAGGTCATTCGTGACACCGGCGAATATGACAGCCTCATAAATGAAGGCAGGCTCATCCCGGACGATGACGTCATCCGCCTCATGAACAAGCAAATTGAGCACGCTGAAGCCGAAGGCTTTGATGTGATTTTGGATGGCTATCCGAGGAATATGGTGCAGGCTCAATACATCATTGACCATATGGCCGACAAGATTGACGGCGCCATTGTCATCGATGTGCCAAAAGAGGAACTCTACACTCGTCTCGCTCTTCGGGGTCGCGATGACGACAAAGAAAAAGCCTCGATCGACCGGCGTTTTGAGGTCTTTGAACAAAATAGTTGTTCAATTTTCAATCTGTTTCAGGAGCATGGCATTCCGGTAGCCCACGTCGATGGCGTTGGCGAGATTGGTACAGTCACTGGTCGTCTCGTCGCTGCAGTCCAAAAACTTAATCCCAATGCTACCAAACAAATAGAAGATGTTAACGGTGGCGAAATCGAAAAAAGCTACGGGGAATAAAATGCTAAACGTCAGCAACGCCACGCCATCAGAACTTCAAGAAAAAATTACCGCCATGCGCGAAGGCGGTAAAATTCTCGGCAATTTGCTACGCGACCTCAAAAACTACGTCAAACCCGGCATGACTGGCAAGGAAATCGATACCTGGGTTCGTTCCGAGATTACAAAACGTGGCGCCAAAGTTTCTTATGACATGCTGGAAGAAGATTTCCCAGGCGCAATTTGCATTTCCGTCAACGACGAACTTGTTCATGGTGCCCCCAAAGACGAACCACTAGAGCTCGGCGACAAAGTCAGTTTTGACTTGGTCATCTACTATAAAGGCTACCATACCGACTCCGCATTTACGATGTTAGTTGGCGACGAGGGATCGCCCGCCATCAAAAAAATGATTTCAGTTACCGAATCTTCGCTTTGGGAGGGAATCGAGCAGGTAAAACCTGGTGCCACTATTGGCACCATTGGTGCGGCTGTTGAAAAGGTTCTCCGCTTAGGCCATCTTGGTGTGATCGAAAACTATGTCGGTCACGGCATCGGTAAAAAGATGCACGATGCTCCCGAGATACCGAATTACGGCAAAAAGGGTCACGGGTATAAACTTGTCGAAGGCGACACTATCTGCATCGAACCGATGTCTTGCCTCGGCCGCCCGGCCAACTACGTCGACAAGAGCG
>DGIF01000005.1 GCA_002393165.1 Candidatus Saccharibacteria bacterium UBA3829 | reverse complement strand
TACGTTCGTGTTGCTATTAGTGCTGATAATAATGAGTCATAAGATATTTGGCCTTAATATCGCCAGTATGGTGTTCTTGTATTCAATATCGAATTCTTTGATATCTAATATCTGGAATATAAATAATATTTTGCGCAATATCAATCGCTCATTTGGTGATGCTAAGGAAATGGTGGAGGTATTGGATTTGCCGTATATTGTTGATGATAAGACGGATAGGCCGCTAGTTGTTGGCGAGGCGAAAATTAATTTCGATCATGTAACATTTAGTCACGAGAAGCAGAAAGATAGATTGTTCGAAGATTTCAACTTAGAGATTTCTCCCGGCGAGAGTGTGGGTTTGGTCGGTGTGTCTGGTTCTGGTAAGTCGACCTTGACGAAATTATTGCTTAGATTTGACGACGTAAAGTCTGGAGCGATTTATATTGACGGACAGGACATCCGTGATGTGACACAGAAAACGCTGCGTGAGGCGATTGCTTATGTACCGCAGGAATCGTCATTGTTTCACCGAAGCATATTTGAGAATATTGCCTATGGTAAGCCTGGGGCAACGGACGAGGAAGTCTTTGAGGCGGCGAGACTGGCATATGCGGACGAGTTTATCGCAGACTTGCCGGATGGGTATGACACGATGGTGGGTGAACGAGGCGTGAAGCTGTCTGGCGGGCAGCGGCAGAGAATTGCGATTGCACGAGCGATTTTGAAGGATGCACCGATTCTGGTGCTCGATGAGGCGACTTCGGCGCTTGATTCGGAGTCTGAAGCGGCGATACAAGCGGCGCTGGCCAACTTGATGGAGGGCAAAACTTCGATTGTAGTGGCGCACCGATTATCTACCGTTGCTTGGCTTGATAGAATTGTAGTGCTAAGGGATGGGAAAATTGTGGAACAGGGTTCACACCAGGAGCTACTTAAAAAGGGTGGAGAGTACGCGAAGCTTTGGTCACGCCAAAGTGGAGCATTTTTGGGGTAGTTTTCTGTTTTTTAAGATGTGCATGACGTTTAGCTGGTGAGGCTAGAGAAGCGTATAGTTTTTAGAGGGTAGTTTATGTTATAATAAACTTATGAGTAAAAACAAAAAGAGCACAACCGGTAAGACTTTATATTATTTTTGGTTGGCGACGAAACGATATAAGGGTTTGGCGTTAGGGGCGCTTATATTGACACCAATTGTTATTACGATTAGAAGCGCGTTGATCCCGTTGGTGATGTCTGACATGATTGGTGTAGTTTCTGAAGGACTACCGCAAGATGAGTTAGTGGCGAAAATATTGCCTATGGCCGGAAAATTGATGTTGCTATATGTAGTCAGCAGTTTTGTGTTTGAGAAATTAAGAACTTTCTTTGCTTGGCGGCTAGAGCTTCGGGCGATGTATGATTTGTCGAGCCAAGTGTTTGATGTGGTTTCGGCGCAGTCTATGCAGTTTCATTCGGATAGATTTTCTGGGTCTTTGGTCTCACAGACAAATCGCTTTGTGGGTGCGTATGAGCGACTGCTAGACGAGATTGTTTGGAATATTTTGCCATGGGTGACGGCGATTGTGTCATATATAGTAATTCTGTTTCCAAGAGCTCCGATATTTACGGCCATAATGATAGGATTGATTTTTGTTTATGCGTTGATTTCGGGTTTGATGTCTAAGCCGATTGCGAGAATAAATAGAGAAGAGGCTGAGGCGAGCAATAAGGTGACGGGGCAACTTGCGGACTCCATTTCAAATATTTTGGCCGTAAAGTCATATGCAAGGGAAAAACACGAACAGAAGCGTTATGCGAGTTTTAATCGCAAGTGGTTCAATGTGGCGAATCATAATATGCGAGCGCACATTGTGCGAGAAATTTTCTTTAGTTTTGTAAATGTGGGGCTGGTTGGAGCTACGGTTTACTTGATGGTGACTGGCACGACGGTGTTCGGGCTTTCGGTGGCGACGCTGGTGTTGATTATTACTTATTCACAGCAGGTACTGGGTAGCCTGTGGGATCTTAATAGTATATTTAGAACTTTTACGCGGGTGTTTGGCGATGCGCACGAAATGACTGAGATTTTGAGTATGAAAGATGATGTTGTTGACCGGGCGGGAGCCAAGGCCCTAGCCGTAGGGCCAGCAGAGATTGATTTTTCAGGGATTTCATTTAAGCACAAGGATGCGAAGAAAGCGATTTTCGAAGATTTCACGTTGAAGATTTCTCCTGGTCAGAGCGTGGGACTAGTGGGGGTGAGTGGGTCTGGTAAGACGACGCTCACTAAGCTACTACTAAGATTTGCGGATGTGAGTGGTGGTGGGATTTATATTGACGGACAGGACATTCGCGACGTAACGCAGAAAACGTTGCGCGAGGCGATTGCCTATGTGCCACAGGAGTCAGTCTTGTTTCATCGGTCAATTTTTGAAAACATAGAATATGGTCGGCCGGGGGCGAGCGACGAAGAAGTGTTTGAGGCGGCGAGACTGGCACACGCGGACGAGTTTATTGCGGAACTCCCAAATGGTTATGACACGATGGTGGGTGAGCGTGGCGTGAAACTGTCTGGCGGGCAGCGGCAGAGAATTGCGATTGCGCGGGCGATTTTGAAGGATGCGCCGATCCTGGTGCTTGACGAAGCGACTTCAGCGCTTGATTCGGAGTCTGAAGCGGCAATTCAGAAGGCGCTAGCAAACTTAATGGAAGGGCGAACTTCGATTGTGGTGGCGCATCGATTGTCAACAATCGCGGGACTTAACGAAATTGTGGTGCTCCATGATGGTAAAATTGTGGAAAAGGGAACGCATAAAGAGTTGCTGGCCAGAGATGGTGAATATGCGAAGCTTTGGTCACGGCAAAGCGGAGCATTCCTTGAAGAAGCATAAAAGAAATTCTTAGCGCTTCGCTTCGCGCTGGGAAAGTTTTACGGTTTTTTCCAGATTTGTGTGTCTTTAATAGAATCTGGGAGGTAGGATTTGTCGAGATGGAAGCCGGCTTCCCACTTTTGGCCTTCGCCGAAGCCAAGGTCTTTCATGAGCTTAGTTGGCGCATTACGGAGCCAGGTTGGCACCGGCTCGTTCATGGTTTTTCGTGCCAAATCGATGGCGGTGAACCAAGCGTCGGTAGTAGCGCGGGATTTTTTGGAGAGGGCGAGAGCGACTGTGATATGGGCGAGGATAAGGCCAGATTCTGGCATACCAACACGCTCGACGGCTTGGAAACAGGCGGTAGCGAGGCTAAGGGCGCCGTTTCCGGCCAGGCCGATGTCTTCGGATGCAAAAATGACCATACGGCGAGCAATAAATTTAGGATCTTCGCCAGAATTCACCATGCGGGCGAGATAGTAGAGGGCGGCATCGACGTCGGAACCGCGGAGAGATTTGATGAAGGCGGAGATGGTGTCGTAATGGCGGTCGCCTTTTTTGTCGTAACCGGGTAACTTCTTGCCAGCGGCTTCGATGACGACGTCTTTGGTGACTTTGTTAGATAAGGATGCGGCTAGTTCCAGGTCTCCAAGCGCGCTTCTGGCGTCTCCGCCGGAGAGTTCGGCTAAGTAATCTAGGGCAGTATCGTCAATTTTGATTTTTTCGGACTTGCAGGTTTTTTCTAGGATTTTGAGAATGGCTGGCTTGCTGAGGGGGCTTACCACGACGACGCGAGAGCGAGAGAGGAGGGGGGAGATGACTTCAAAGGATGGGTTTTCGGTGGTAGCGCCAATTAAAGTGATGAGGCCAGATTCGACGTGGGGTAAGAAAGCGTCCTGCTGGGCTTTATTGAAGCGATGGATTTCATCGACAAAAAGGATGGTACGGGTTTTTAAATTCCAGTTGAGTTTAGCGCGCTTCACGACGTCCTCAATGTCTTTTTTGCCGGCGGTGACGGCGGAAATTTCGATAAAGTCGGCGTTAAATTCGCGAGCAAGGATGCGGGCGAGGGTGGTTTTGCCAGTGCCGGGAGGTCCCCAAAAAATTAAGTTGACCGGCTCTTTTTTCTTAACAATTTCGGTTAGGATTTTGCCGTCGCCAATAATGTCGTCTTGCCCAAGGACGTCTTCCAGCTTAGTAGGGCGCATACGCTCCGCAAGAGGCACTCTATTCATATATATTATTATATTATAATTAATATCTGCGGGCAACAGATTCAAAAGGGTCTTTACAAATCGAAATTATTTATGGTATGATCAAGTTAATAATAAATAAAGGAGTTATACAAATGGAGAGCTTACTGTCATCACTAACAACGGTTGTTTCTGGCCCGAGCGGTTGGGAATATGCTAGCGTGATTCTTGGTGCGCTTGGTGCGATTGGGCTATGGATTGTCTTTACCTTCGTGGTGAAAGGCAATGAGAAGCGCAATCCGGGTGAGGACGCAAAGAAGTTTTTCTTGTTCCAGGGCAATTTCGCGCTTGATTTAGCGATGATTATTTACTGGTATATGACGATTAGGACTTTGATTTCGTCGTTTGAGCTATTGTCTGCTCCGTATGGCTTCTGGGAGTTCCTCAAGGTCGCAGTTGGCCAACTCATTTGGTACCGCTTTGTGTATGAAGTTGTCAAGGCTGTCATCAAGAAAAGCAACAACAACCAGTAGTTGCAATCCTAAATCCCCCGGTTCGTCGGGGGATTTTTGGTATAATGTAGATATGAGAGTTGAAGTTAAGGTTAAACCAGGATCGTCTAAGGGTCCGTTGGTTGAGAATACTGGTGCTGGGCTGGTGGTCTATCTAAGGGAAAAGCCGCACGACGGTGAAGCTAATGATGGGCTCATTAAGTTGCTAGCGAAGTACTATGGCGTAGCGAAAAGTTGTATTACGATTGCGAGAGGACAAAAAAGCCACCATAAGGTGGTGGAGATTACTAAATAGTGGTGGACGCTAGAGGAGTCGAACCTCTGACCTTGTCTACGTCAAAGACACGCTCTAGCCAACTGAGCTAAGCGTCCTGGCATGAATGGTGAGGACGAATTTCGCTTCGCGAAATTCTAATTCACCTGCGCTCACTCGAAAAGCAAAACTTCGTTTTGCTTTTGCTTGTTCGCTTGGTGAGTCGGGAGGGGCTCGAACCCTCGACACCGGGCTTAAAAGGCCCGTGCTCTAACCAGCTGAGCTACCGACCCAGTGGATATATTATATCACAATTTTTCGTAAAATCATAAAAATTGTTGTATTATTATTTTGAAAGGATAATTATGAAAGAGGACGATTACTCTGGCAATTTAAATAGTGTAGTTGATTTTTTGGGCAATACTTGGAGTTTTGAATGCATGGGATGCGCGATTGCGGCTAAGGGCCTCGAAGTTCCGGGCGGGATCTTATATGAAGGAAAACATGTGGTACTAGTAACTGATTGTATCATTCCAATCCCAGGGTTTTTGATAGTGCAGGCGAAACGTCATGTTCATTCTTTTGCAGAGCTTAGCGACGAAGAGCGAAAAGAGCTTGGCGATGTCATGGCGTGCACCGAGAGAGCATTAAAAGAGCTTGGTATCACGAAGCAGGTTACATTGGTGCAAGAAGAGCGGTCTAAACATTTTCATGTTTGGGTTTTTCCGGCACTTGAGTGGATGGAGCAGAAGTTCGGTTCTGGAGTTAAATATTTGGACGATATTATAACTTACGCGAAAAACAACGTGACTGAAAACGACAGAAAAGAAATTGTGGTAGTTGCTGGTAAGGTGAAAGAATACTTTAAGAACAATTTTCTAGCAAGTTGAAGAGCTCGGTCCCGGGGTTGAAATCGGCAACTACGTTGTAATCTACGACGCCAAGTTCTTGGAGCTGTTTGTGGATAGCAGTGTTGTGGATGGTGGCGTATTCGTCGGAGTTGTCTGGTTGATGTACGAAAATGGCGGTGCCGCCATGCTCGTGGATGTACTTCATGGATTCAGCGTCGCTGCAGCCGTCGCCAATGTAAGAAACATTCCTGCAATCATCGGCGGCGCGGTGATTTTTTATGAGGATGTCTTTGATGGCGTCGATTTTTTTGGCGTCGGTCATGATATCGTCGATGCCGACGAGGTTGTCGGAATTATCTTTCGTGACGGAAGTGCCATAGATGCCTTTGAAATAGCGTGCGACTCGGAGACGGTTCAAAAATTCGACTAGGCCGCCGGAAACGATATAGTTTTGCGCGGTGGCGTTTTGCAGGTATGTTTCGAGGCCGGGATTATATATTATATATTTCTCGCCTTCCATAAGTTCGCCTGGCGTGACGACGGAATGGTTTTCTTTCAGTAGGCTGCCGAAAAAGGCGAAGAAGGTTTCGAGGTTGTCGCCGTCGTGATGGGCGCGATATTTGGCGAGCGCGGATTCGAGTTCATTGTTTCTGCGTGTACCGTCAAGGCCGAATTTCTTAATCCAGACCCAGAACTTTGGCCAAGTGTCGGTGGACAAGGTGCCGTCGAAATCGAAAATGTTGATTTTGCCAGTTGGTGTCATTGATCAAATCCTTTCTGATAAGTTTGTTCTATAATGTTCTTGATACTGTCAGGGCCGGTGAAAAGCTCGGCTTTGATGCCTAAGTTTCGCGCCGCGATGACGTTGCGCTCCTTGTCGTCGAAAAATGCGGTTTCTTCGGGCTTTAGATTGTAGCGGTTAAGTAGGATTCGGAAAAACTCTGGGCTGGGCTTTTTAAGGTGCTCTTTGAAAGAGTAAACTCCGCCGTCGAAGTCGTCGAGAATGTGCTTTAAATAGTTATAGCTGGCTTCAGTGATATCGGAAAGGAAATAGATTGAGTAATGGGGCTTGAGGCTGTATAAAATATCTATCATTTCTGGTTTGGTTGGGAGGGTGGCGGTTTGGCTGCTTGGGCTTAACAGGAACTCGATCTCCTTGGCTTTATCCGGATGCTGTTTGACTAGTTGGTTTTTGTGTTCGTCTATAGTCTGGTGGCCGAGAAGAACTTCTATGAAACTAGGGTTTTTATAGTACACCAACTTAGCGAACTCCTCCTGTTGCTCCGGGCTTAATTTAGCTAAGGCGCGCGCGTTAACTTCCTCCACTATCACGTTGCCGATATCGAAGACAAGGTTTTTGATCATATATTAATTATACCATAGGCTGGCCATGGTCGCTTGGCCAGAGAATTTAGCTTGCGTATATTGTGGAAATGTATTATAATTACAGGGAAAGGAGGTGGAACATTATGCGCATAAGAATTCTCGCACTGCTCCTCAGGTTTATTTTGAGAAGAAGACCGTTCTTCGACAAATGGTCGTGGGATGTTGATAATCATAAATGGTTGACTGATAGCGGTGATGACGACGTCAGGTGCTGGAACTATCGATATTCAGACGAGAATAAGTCTATTGTGTTGGTGTCAATCAGAAGGGGTAAGCACCATGGTGTCACCACGGCCGGAAGCAATTATCGGTATCTCATCCTGTCTGGATCTTGTGAATTTCTGATTGGTGAGAAAAAAATCAATAAAACAGCTGGCGGATATTTTCCAGTTGATTCAGGCACCGAGTACGATTATGTGGCTGGTAAGCGCGGACTAATTGCCGTATTGTTTATGGACCACGAGTGGAAGGAAGAGGAATAAGTGCGACCGGGGCGGACCAAGTGTCCGCCCCAGAGTTTTATGTTTGATAACAGGCATGCTATAATTGTGATATGGAAAAGACGATTGATTTTTTAAAAAACCGAACTGAGAATTACTTTTTAGCAACTATCAATGGTGACGCGCCGAGCCTCAGACCGTTTTGCGAGCCGATTTTATTTGATGGTCGGCTTTATGCCATGACGCACGCCAGGAAAAGTGTCGCGAAACAAATAGCCGCAAATAATAAAGTTTGCATTGTGGCTTACGATGGCGAAAATTGGATTCGGATTAACTGTCAAATGATCGACGAGAGCGGCAACATCGAAGCGAAGAAAGCAGCGATCGCCGAGTTTGATTGGGCGGAAGAAGCTGGTTATACCCTGGAAGCTCCGGATTTTGTGCTTTATCGAATAGCCAACGCGGTGGCCACTATTTATGACGAAGATGGGAATGTGGTGGCACGGGAAGAGTTCTAGGGCCGTTTTTCGGGCTTTCACCGATATTACCGGCGTGTTATAATGTAGATGTAAAAGGCATAGAATTTAAAAAGGAGTTTTTACATGCCAAGTGATGAAAAAAATGCTACTTCTGGTCAGAGCGGTGCCGCGGAGACGGCGACGAGCCAGGCGCAGCCGGAATTAAAAATGAAGACTTTCACGGCGGCGCAGCCGGCGACGGCGGGCGCTTCTAGCGTGGCGGATGGGAAAGGCAAGCCGAAGGAAAACGTGCTGCTCGGTACCGTTGGCGCAGTGCTCGGCTCGCTGGTCGGCGTAGCAGCGATAATTTTGTTGGATCGTTTGGGCTTCGTGGCGGCGATTTCGGGCGTCGTAATGGCGGCGGGGACGATACTGCTTTATGAAAAGTTCGCTAAGGGACTAAGCGGCAAAGGCATAGCGATTTGTATCGTGGTGATGATTTTGATGACTTTACTGGCGGAAAATATAGCGGTTTCCATCTCTGTCGTGCAAGAGGCAGCAGAAGATTATGGCGTTACGCTGACTTTTGGCGAGGTCTTTGGCAATTTGTATGAATTGATTGCCGAGGATGTGATCGACGGCGGCGTTTATGCTGGAAGCTTGGCGCTAGTGTATCTGTTTAATGCGTTGGGGGCGTTTGGTATTATAAAATCTTCATTTGATAAGAGAAAAAAATAAGGAAGGAGCCATATGGATTTCAAGACTAGTGAAGGGGCGACGGAGATTTTTCGTAGCCTAGGATGTATTGGGAACGAGAACTGTTTCTTTGTAACGCTGAAGAATTATAACGAAAATTCTTCGCCGGCGGCTTTTCTTGGTGGCGCAGTGGGGGTCTTTATCGATTCGGCGAT
>DGIF01000037.1 GCA_002393165.1 Candidatus Saccharibacteria bacterium UBA3829 | reverse complement strand
TAATTTACCAAATTCACTGGCTCGCTTCAGTTCCGCTAGGCGTTCCTCCGATAGCTCCAGCCCCACCTTCACTCCAAATTCTACCACCTGCGCTACATCCAAGGAAAACGCATATTTTCCATCCACAAACACGTTCACGCGGTCCGGGTTCTTCACCCCCTGCTTCATCTCGGTAACCCGCAAACCATCGCCTAGTTTACAAATCTCCATGTCTTCGGAACCATTCTTCGATGCTCTCAAAATCAAGCCTCTTGCCCTTAAGCGTCGGCTTGGCATATTTCTGCCGGAATTCTTCCATCTCGACAAACGGCACCCATTTCACTTCCGACACTTCTTCGTCGTTAAAAGCAAAGTCCTCTTCCCGCCCCGTCCAATCTACCAAAAATGCTCCCTTAATGAAACGATTCGGGCTCACTTCCATCGATGTCACAAAATGCAAATCCTCCGGCATAACCCTCGCGCCGATTTCCTCGTAGAGCTCACGTATCGCCGCATCCACTACCGATTCGCCCAAGTTGATATGCCCACCCGCCGAAACGTCGTAATCTCCTGGAAACCTATCGACTTTTTCGGACCTTCTCTGCCACAAAACTTCCAGCTCGCCCGCATCATTGCGTCGATACAACAAAACTGTCGCCACTCCAATAATCACGTCCGATCCCGGCCCTGGATTGCCTAACCTCGAATCCCACCCCTCGCCTTCTATCGGTTCCCCATTCGGCGCATAAATCTGCCACAATTCGTCGTGATGCATAAAGTCTCCCGGTCAAACCCTAATCTTTATCTTCCGCTGCTCTTTCTCGCACTTTAGCCTCAATCTCATCAAGCAACTCCGGCTTCTCGCGGAAAAGTTTCTTTACTGCCTCGCGACCTTGCCCCAACGTCTCGCCGTTATACTTAAAGAATGCGCCGGCCTTTTCCACCACACCATACTGTACGCCGAGATCCAGTACGTCACCAGTCTTCGAAATCCCCTCATTGTACATGATATCAAATTCCGCCGTCCTAAATGGCGCTGCAATCTTGTTCTTCACCACCTTAATCTTTGTTCGGTTACCAGCGATATTATCACCATCTTTAATCTGCCCAATTCGTCGAATATCCACCCGCACTGACGCATAAAACTTCAACGCGTTGCCGCCCGTCGTCGTTTCCGGATTGCCAAACATCACACCAATCTTCATTCGAATCTGATTGATGAAAATCACCGTCGCCCGTGACTTAGAAATAATACCAGTCAACTTCCGCATCGCCTGCGACATCAACCGCGCCTGCAGCCCCATCTGCGCATCGCCCATGTCGCCATCAATCTCAGCCTGCGGCACCAACGCCGCCACCGAGTCCACTACGATCAAATCCACCGCATTAGATCGCACCAGCGTCTCACAAATTTCCAGCGCCTGCTCACCATTGTCCGGCTGCGAAATCAAAAGATTCGCTGTGTCAACGCCAATCTTTTTTGCATATGCCGGGTCTAGCGCGTGCTCCGCGTCAATAAACGCCGCCTGCCCGCCTTGCTTCTGAATCTCTGCAATTGCATGAAGCGCCAAAGTCGTCTTGCCAGATGATTCCGGCCCATAAATCTCAATGATTCGCCCTTTCGGCCAACCGCCACCCAGCGCCAAATCCAGCGACAACGATCCCGATGGCAAAAGTTCTACGTCCATTCTCGGCGTCTCACCAAGTTTCATAATCGATCCGTCACCAAACTGCTTCGTAATCTGCGCCATAGCGAGTTTTAAGGCTTCACTCTTACCGTCATTCTTCTTCTCCCCCTCGTTTTCCACCACTGCATCTTTTTTTGCCATATTGTATTACCTTTCTTCTTTACAATTATATTATATTTTGCTAAAAAGGAAATAGGATTGACTATTACACTAGTGTATGATAGAATCAATTTAAGGTTATGATTCCTTCTGCTTTGCAGAAGGTTTCTTTTTTAGTTTTACTATGACATAGTCAACTTCAAGTTCTTCCATCGCCCCTCATTTCTTCCATCATGTTTATTTTAAACAGCGCCAACCCTATTTCCTGCCACCCTTCTAGCACGCGTCGCAAATTATTGCAACCCCCCACTTAGCCTAAAGTTCTCCGCCCAATCCGCCTAGGCTTTCTTTCTCCCGCCCAGAATGTTATAATATTAATATGATTATACGAGAAAATGTACCACTGTCTGAACTCACCACCATGCGTCTTGGTGGTCCAGCGAAATACGTCATTGATATCGAAAAAATTGACGACATAGCAAGCTCCTACGCTTTTGCCGATGAAAAACATCTTCCCGTCTATGTCCTCGGCGGCGGCGCTAACACCATCGGCAAGGACGAAGGCTTCGCCGGTGTCATCATCCGCAACGCCATGACCGGCATCGAAGTAAGCGACCAAAATACCTTTTCTGAGGAGCGGGTGACGGCCCTGGAGGGGGACCCCCAGCTGAGCTTTGCGAAGATGGGGGAGGACAAGGGCCGGCAGGACCCGCTCCGCTCAGAAAAGGTTTTCGAACATCTTACTACAATAACCGCCATGGGTGGCACCGAATGGGACGCCGTCGTTGCCTACACCACTGAGCGTGGCCTCACCGGCATCGAAGCCCTCAGCAAAATCCCCGGCCTCGCTTGCGCCGCTCCCGTCCAAAACATCGGCGCCTACGGCCAAGAGCTCGCCGACACCTTCGTCTCCGCCGAAGTCTACGACACTACCGACGGCCAAATCAAAACTCTCACCAAGTCCGATTTCGGTTTTTCCTACCGCCGTTCCATTTTAAACTCCTCCCAAAAAGGCCGCTACTTCGTCATTTCTATCACCCTGGCGCTAAAATCAGGCCAAATGTCGCGCCCCTTCTACAACTCGATCGAAAAATACATCACAGAGCACCAATGTACCGACTTTTCACCCAAAGGCATTCGCAACATCGTTTCTATCATTCGTGCCGACAAACTCCCCGACCCCGCCGAAAAAGCCTCCGCCGGCTCTTTCTTTAAAAACATCTACTTGGCACCCGAAGAAGTCGAAGCCGCCGAAGCAAAAGATATCCCGGTCTATCACGGTCACGATGGCCTCAAAGTTAACTCCGGTTGGCTGATTGAGCAATGTGGTCTCAAAGGCCAGCTACTCCACGGCATTCGCGTTTGTGATAAAGCCGCCCTCGTTCTGATTAACGAATCTGCAACCGGCTATTCCGATCTCGCCGCCGCCCGCACCGAAATTATCAAAGCCGTCCATGACAAATTCGGCTACACACTAGAACAGGAGCCCAACGAAATATGAAAATCTTGAACGGCCGCGAACTGGCCGACTTTATCAAAGAGCGTCAAGCCCACGAAGTCGCCAGCATGACAAAAAAACCCACTCTACTAATTATTCGCGATTCCGATAACCCAATCATCACCAAATACGTTGAGCTTAAACAGCAATATGGTGCCGACATCGGCGCTACCGTGATCGATTATCGCGCGACTTCCACTGACGACATTCGCAACAAAATCCTCTCCGCCAACACTGACGACAGTATCGACGGCATGATTCTCCAACTCCCAATTATCGAACGCGAACAAACCGACGCCCTCACTGCACTCATCGCACCTGCAAAAGACGTCGACGGCCTCTCCGGCCAACCCGGCGCTTACGACTCCGCTACCGCCACCGCCATTAACTGGCTCCTCGCTGGCTACGACATCAAACTGTCAAACCAAAAAATTGCCCTCGTCGGCCGCGGCAAACTCGTTGGCGCGCCACTTTATCGTATGTTTACAGATTCGGGCTACGATGTCACCTCATTTCACCGCGGTTCAGACTTGACAAACCTTAACCAGTATGATATAATCATCTCAGCCACCGGCATTCCGGGGTTGATTTCTAGTTCCATGGCTAGACCCGGTGCCGTTCTTGTTGACGCTGGCACCGCCTCCGACAAAGGCGTCCTTAAAGGCGATTTCGACGACGAGCTCCGCTCCCGCACCGATCTCGCTGCTATCACTCCTACGAGCGGCGGCGTCGGCCCCCTCACCGTCACCTGCCTTTTTGATCATCTCATTCAATCATCTAGACGCTAAAGTTACTATTCCAAAAACATCCGCACAAAGCTCAAACAACCACGACTACTAATCCCAAGTGCTAGTATCTGCACTATAGCCAGAATCTCCGCCGCTAGTACCACTGGCACCCCCGCCATGCGGCACAACCATGGTAGTTCCATCCTCAACAGTTACTCTTACTGGCGCGTCCTGCTGGCCACCACCAGAAAAATTCTGCACCACATTAACGCTCTGCGGCGTCGCAGACACCCAGGCATCAATCATGCTCCTAGTTACACCACCCCCAGCACTCATGGTCCCAGTCGCAGCGCTCCTATTTGTTACCAAAGCCTTTGCATCATCTTTAAATTGCTCAGCCCCACCAGCCGCCCCTATAGTGGCGGCACTAGCAACCCCACTCGCCAACGCTCCCAACATAATTTTTTTGTCCTCCGACAAGTTCGGGTTCATTGCCATGATGCGCTGCGCCATACCCTGGCTCAATGTACCGGCCGCCGCCAAGCCAGCAATACTGTCGCCGGACATTTTAAGAACGTCCTCTGGGCTCAAATCTGTTGGATCTATTGTTGGATTGCCCGCTGCATGGGCGGCAGCAAAAGCACCATAATTGCCAAGAGCGCCTCCATTAGCGCTACCACCAGACCGCATAAACTGTTTCAATTCGAAATCGGTAGACAGTATATCATTATGATCGTTGAACATGCTCCTCATCCATGATGCTCGATTATCACCACTCATATTTCTATTAAAATACCCGTAGTTCTGCGCCGCTCTCAACAACCTTGCAATGTCTTTGGATTTCATGCTAGACTTCTTCATTGCTTCAATCGCCGCGTTCATGCCCTTAGTATCACCCCTTTCGGCAGCGGCAAGAAACTGTCTGCCATAATAAGCCCCTTCCGTATGTTCCCCAAAACCAGACAGTGTCCCAGTACCCCCCATTCCATCATCAAACACTAATCCTTCCGCGCTGCTTATACCAGATGTCGCCAATGCCCTAGAAAGTTCTGCCCCCGCAGCCTCCTCCTCGCTCCTACTCTTCTTCGTCGCAGCAATGAGTGCCGCCCTGCGTTTTTCAGCCCCAGTCACCCTATTATAAAAACCCCGTACACCAGTCTTTCTGCTTGCTCTCTCG
>DGIF01000015.1 GCA_002393165.1 Candidatus Saccharibacteria bacterium UBA3829 | reverse complement strand
TCGTATAAATCTGCCGCTATTTCAATTCCGAAATGGTTTTTGAAAGAAACCTTTCTGTGGTTTACTTTGTCGCTTTTTTCGAATACTTTGTCCCATTCGTTGGTTAGTTGTAATGCCATAATTGGTTTCCTTTTAAAGATATATTCTAGTTATTATTATACCATTGACATTGCAGGAATAAGCTATTCCCGTGCATTGGCTCAACGCTCATTTACTTGACGTGTGACAACTGGTGTTGGTGGCGGGCTTTATGGCGATATCACATATTTGGTGTAGCCCATTGCACAGAGCTTGTTGTAAGCGTCGATGGCTTCGTTCGGGATAGGCTGGGGAATTTGGAGGCCGTTGCGAGCGAAGACGTCAATTCTCTGGAAATCGCCGACAATGTCCGAATAAATTTCGTGTTTGTCGAAACCGGCGGCGAGGAGCTTTTTTGATCATACTATAGCTAGAGACAAATTAGTATGTGGATGGTTTAAAAGCATGAGTGTTATAATGGTGGTATGATGATAGCTCCAGACGTTATTGGTATGAACTATTACTTTGATCATATTCTCGATGCGATTGACCCGAACATTAAATTAGATGGCGACCAGAGGGCTGCGGTGATGGGAAACGATGACTACGCTTTGGTTGTGGCTGGTGCGGGGACGGGGAAGACTACAACGATTGCCGCGAAGGTGAAGTACTTGGTTGACATAAAGAATGTTAATCCGCGCAAGATTCTTGTGATGAGTTATACCCGTAAGTCGGTTGCTGACCTCGAGCGTAGGATTAAGGTTGACTTGGGCGTACCGGCTGACGTGATGACTTTCCACGCGTTGGGCTTAAAATGCACTAGGCTGTTAAACAAGGAAAGGAAAGTTGTTCCGATAGATGATAATGAACGTGATAAATATTTTTTAGATTTTTTGAAAAACGAAGTATTTCCGTATAAAGAAAGGCTCGATGAACTTGTTGAATTATTTAATGATAGCCAAATACCATGGATTGATCCGCGACAACGGACATATGGAAATTATTTCAAGGAACATTATTCTGAATTTGATAATTTTGACGATTATTTCAAAAGTTTTGTGGAGCAAAAAATATGCGAGACGAGCGATATTGTGACGCGTCTCATTGCGATTACTGACAAAAGACTTAATGGTGAATATCCAATGACAATTAGAGGAGAGCGTGTAAAGTCTAAGGGCGAAGCTGTGATTGCGAATTATTTGTTCTGTAATGAAGTGGATTATACTTACGAACGAGTTTATGATGAATTGGTGGGTGAACGGCAAATATATCGCCCAGATTTTTCTATAGATGTGGGCGGAGAGCAAGTATACATAGAATATTTTGGTCTGTCTGGAAGTGATTTGGAGAATAGAACTTATCAAAGGATTCGAAAAGAAAAGGAAAGGTTCCACCGCGAACGAAACAATAAGTTTATTGCGTTAGACTATTTGCCGAATCGTGGGTATTTGGAGGTATTGGGACAACAACTGAAGGATTTCGGCGTTGAATTCCATCCGAGATCGTATGAGGATATCTATCGTAGATTGCTTGAGCAGATGCCGTTGCGGGAGTTTATTGGCTTGAAGAAGTTTTTCTATGATATTATTGATACGATTAAAATGTCTGAGAAGGTTGAATCGTTTGACGATTATATTAGGTTGTGCGAGTCGACCATTGATAATATACGCTTAGCGGAAGAAAGAAACTTTAAGCGGAGACAATTGCGGTGGGTTTCGGAGTACTGGGATTATTATAAAATGCGTAACTTATCTGACCCTGCGAAGATACTCGTGGACTATTCTGATATGATAAATGTGCCGAGGGGAAAATTAAAAAGGATTGTGCCTAAGGACCTAGACTATGATTACGTGATTGTGGATGAGTATCAAGACATTTCTGCCGCGAGGTTTAAATTGTTGAAGGAGCTGATTGATTGCGCCAGTGCAAAGTTTTTTGCTATTGGCGACGATTGGCAATCGATATATTCTTTTCAGGGTGCCAAGATTGGGTATATCATTGATTTTGATGAATATTTCCCAAACGCTAAACGGTATATCATTCGCGTGACATATAGGAATGCGCAAGAATTGATTGATGCTGCAGGAGAGTTCATAGAGAGGAATGCGCGACAGATTAGAAAAGAGTTGGTCTCGAAGAAGCGAATTGATAAGCCGATCTGTTTTGTGAAAATTGCGAAAAAGTTTGGGGCTAGCGGGTCTGTTGCAGATCGGAATGACTTGATTGAGAAGATTGTCTGCGGGATTCATGATGCCCATCCAAATGACAGCGTTTGTGTTTTGGCGCGAACGAACGATATGCTAGATACGTTATACGAGAACCGAGACTTTATAGATTCTGCTGAGAACAAAGTAAAAATAAAAGGGATTGACGATTTCTATTTCGATGCACTTACGGTTCACAAGTCGAAAGGATTGACCTATGACTGGACAATAATAATGCCGCTCACTAGGCGTTTTCCGAGCGAGCCTAAAAAAATGATTTGGTTAAAGAGTGTAGTCTTCAATTATCCAGAAGATGAGGATATCAAATATGCCGAGCAGCGGAGGGTTTTCTATGTTGCGCTAACGCGAACTAAGAATCGGGTGTTTATATTGTTCCCAGAAAAAGAAGCGCACAGCGAATACAAGGATGAACTTGCGAGGATTGTTGCTGAATTAAAAAGCAGATAAACGTTAAAGTTATGCAATTTCCGTTAGGTTAGATCTGCGCCAATTATGTAGTGATCGGAAAAGTTATCGATTTTATAAGTGTTTAGAACTTCGATGTTTTTGTTAATGAGGATGTAGTCCATTTGAACTTCGCCACGATTTTCGTAATAATTTTTGGTGGTCGGGTTTTTGACTATGTCTTTGACAAGGTGCCTAATGTCGGGCATTAGTTCAAAAATGCTTTCAGTATTAAAGTCACCAAGCACGATTAAATTTTTGGTAGAGTTTTGGCTGATAAGTTGTTCCAGCGGTCGATATGATTCTGGAAAATCAAACTCAGTCTTATCAAATGGTGCAAATGCCATAGCGTGTCCGGTGATAATCGTATAGGTTTTGCCGCCAGTTTCGACTTCAGCCTTAATGATTCCTTTGTTAAACGAATGATAGACTTCGCCGGTAGAACTGGTTTTTGTCATGTCAGGATTGTAGAACATGGTTGATTCTACGTTCTGGAGTGCGTATTTAGAAAATATTGCAACTCCGCCTCGGCCGCCGTGGAATAAATACGAATCGTAAGTGTCGTAGGCATAATAGTGCTTCAGATTAGTTTGCGTAGTGATTTGATGGCTGAGCTTTTCTTCGCCGTCGATATAGACCGGGTATTCTTGGAAACAAACAATATCGAAGCTGTTTTGGTTGATTTTGCTGATTACTTCGTTTAGATAATCTTGGCTTACCGTGGTGACAGTTTCTTGGTCATCAAGATTACAAGTGAGGCCGGCGCACTCGCCGACGTTCCAGGTCGCGATTTTCATGATTGTCGTCTCCTCAAGGTCGGGAAGAGTTCGGCGGCAGATATTTCCATTAGTCTTTCGTTCTTTACGTTATTCTTTTTTACGATTATAACATCATTTATTTACTATGAAATGGAGATGTTTTATAATATGAAGTATATGGTTAAGCTTATGGAAGGGTTGGCATGAAGAATGAGAAAAAACACAATCAAGAATTGTTTGTCGCGGAAGCGGTGATTGGCGTCGCGGCGACTGCGATGCTGCTTATCGCAGTTACGGTTGTGGCGGTTCTGATGGAAACACAAGTGACGGCTGCGGCTTGGCTTGTAGCTATGTTGATCGGGTTTTTCACTATGATTTGTTTGGGGCTCACTAAAATGGAACAGGTAGTAGGATACTATGTGTGTGAGAATTGTCACCATAAACAGGTGCCGAGTTATAATGCTGTTTTGTGGTCATTGCATCTTGGCCGGACGCGTCGCATGAAATGCCCGAAATGCCACAAAAAAACTTGGCAAAAGAAAGTATTGTAAAGGCGCCAGAATGGAACAGAAAATTCGCGATTACGAAGAATTCATTGCGCGCGAGGTGAAGCGGGATTATGGTGCAGCGGAGCGGAAAAGGTTAACGGAGTTGCACGCCTTGATGTTGAAAAACTTTCAGCATGAGCGACTGATCCATTTGATCGTGACGTTGTTTTTCGCGTTTTTAGCAGTGGAGTTTGTTTTGGTCATGATGTGGACGGTGGTGCAGTTTGGTTTGATGGTTGAGCTGTGGCCACTCTATCTTGTGACATTGATTTTGGTGGTGCTGACGGTGTTTTATGTGAAGCACTATTACTTTTTGGAGAACCATATTCAAAAGTTGTACAAATACACAACAAAGATCAAGCCTTAGAGTTAGCAAAATTTGTAAAACTCAGAAAAATTATTGTATAATATATATAATATGCAGAAAAAGTCGGACTCTATTTTGAGGGTGGCTCTAGTCGTTGGTGACGCGGTGGCTTTGATTTTGTCGTACGCGATGGCGTATTTTATAAGAGTGCATGTGGATCCGCGGCCATATGAGTTTGAGTCGCAGCTTCTTAAGTTCATATTGACTGTGGCGTGGCTGTTGCCGATACTGATTATTATCTTGGCGGCGCTAGGTCTATACAAGAAGTCGGTGTTTTTGAACAAGTCGCGGCTATCGGAAGTTTGGAAGTTGGCGTTAGCAGCGGCGCTGAGTGTGGGCGCGTTGATCGTGTATGCGTATTTTACTTACGAAGACGTTTTCCCGGTGCGGGCGGTGGCGGCGATGGCGGTGCTGTTGTCGTTCGTGTTTTTGGTGGTGGAGCGAGCGCTGGTGAAATTGGTTGCGCGGCAAATATTTAAGAAGAACTACGGAACGAAACGGGTGTTGATTGTGGGCGACCATAAGAATACGGAATATCTCGCGAACTATATCGCAACAGATCTGGGGTCCGGGTATAGAATAGCGGGGATTGTGGCAAAAGATAAATATATACCGGAAGATTTGAGGAAGTTGCGGATTGAATCGTTGGAAGTTGCGCTGAAGTCTAAACGCGCGGATGTGATTTTCCAAACCGACGAGAAAGACACTGAGATGGTGTTTAGAAAGACGATCGATAAGCACATGATGTACTACTTTGTACCGAGTGAGACGGCGCTGTCGTCGCACTTTGGCGAGATGGAGCTCATCGGAAATACACCAGCAGTGTTAGTGCGTTTGACGCCACTAACGGGTGGGGCGGCGGTAGTAAAAAGGGCGTTTGATATTGTTGCGTCGCTGCTTGCGATTATTGTATTGGCGATACCGATGGGGATAGTGTGGCTGATTTTGAAGCTGAGCGATATTCATGAATCGCCAATTTATGTTGCGCCAAGGATAACGCAGTATGGCAGGGGTTTTGGTTGTTATAAGTTCCGATCGGTGAAAGCAGAGTGGAACGGCTTAACCCCAGAGGAAGCTTTTACAAAGATGGGGAGGCCAGATGTAATTAAGCGATACCGCTTAGAGGGGGATTCGATAGAGGATGATCCTAGATTTACAAAATTCGGCAGATTCATTAGGAAGGTTTCAATCGACGAGCTGCCGCAGCTGTTCAACGTGCT
>DGIF01000047.1 GCA_002393165.1 Candidatus Saccharibacteria bacterium UBA3829 | reverse complement strand
CCTAGACCACTAGACGACGGAACCAAATGAGCGATTTAAAACAAAATCCTCTCCACCATTATATCACAAAACCACCTAGTAATCAACACTTCCGTAGTCTGGGACCGCTTCGACAAAGGTTTGTCCCGGAATCAACGCAATCTCAGTGCCAGACTCGTCATAGAATCGAATCTGATCGGCCACCGTATTCTTTTCCCAACGACCTTTTATCGCATATCCGTTCTGGAAAACATACGCCACGCCAGAGCCAAGCGTTGTAATATCCTCATGATAATTATCCCAAGCTTTTTTCTCAGACACCACCATTGCAACCACCACGGCCGGTGAAAGTTGCTGCAAAGTGCAAGAACCTTCCGGATTCACTGTCCCGAGGTCAGACTCCGGACAAACATACACGTCGTGCGCTACGCCATTTTCATAACTTCGAAGATAAGAGTTTGTTGCTGCGTTATACGAATAGCTCACATTGAAACTCGCGATTCCGCCAAACCGAATTGCCATTCCGGATACCTTCGACGTCATCACGTCGGTGTCATTATCGCTTGGCTTCGTAATTTCCAGTTTTTCCACCGCCAACGCGTCCACCAAATCTCGCCGTGCCTCTTCCGGATTCATCCGTGTAAAGCCCTGGATCTCCGACCCGCCATATCCACGGTCGGAATTCATCCGCGCGAGTAAAGCCGAGGTCGTAAACAAGTTATTCCATAGTCGATTTCCTGCCGTCCCGCGATACATGTAAGTGTAATTTTCTGTTAAATCTTTGTAGCCGCCATTTCGCACTGCCGCAATCGCATCATCGGCCCCACCAGCGTGCACAATCGTACAGTCAAACGGCGTATCCCACTGCAAATAATATAACCTCAAAGATCGAATTGGCCCAATCACCGCGCTAGTCGGATCCTGATAAATTGCCGCAAATCGCGTAATTCCCGCCTCCGCGATCGCTTCAAACACTACTCCAGCCTGATCCAAGCCCGCTTGCGGCCGCCCACCATCCAGACCATTCGGAGTTTGCACACAATAAGCCGGCGCCGTCTTCTTGTCGGCCGCAATTTCAAGTCCCGTCAGGTCACTGTACACGGCTTCGCTCGCCACGCTAGATGGTATCTGTGGGAAATCCACCCCCGAAGCCTCCGGTTCTGGCATTAAAAATGCCACTACCGCGCAAGCGACCCCGCCAACCGCTAGCACAATTCCTATTATCATTGCTAATCGATTTTTATCCACTTTCATAACCCTCTCGCACTTTAATCTATTCTACTTTTATTTTATCATAAAACGCTTAAGTTGTGCTATAATAAATTTATGGTCAAGAAAAACACACTAAGATCTCTTTTCTTAGTCTTGGGGTTAATTTTGCCGTCTCTGATGTTGAGGCCCACTTCGCCTGCCGCCGCAACTTGCACCATTGATGACGAAACCAACGTCGTCACTTGCAATAGCGGTACTAATTTTCGTGTTAACGTCAACGAAATCCTCACCGTAGCCATTACCCGACCAAATAACTGGGCCAGCGGCAGCATCAATACCCTGCTCACAAATAAAGTTGGTCTCAGCATCGTTTCCAATAACCCGGCTGGTTTCACTGCTACCATGAAATCTTCTAGCGCCACGCCCAATCTCGTCAGCCTAACGGACAGCACGTCAATTATCCCGACTTTAGCCAGTGCCTCCGCCACCACCAGCAACTTCCCGGCCAACAATTGGGGCTACAGTATCGTAAATGGCAACGCCTCCGCCCCCACCACCTATTACCAAATGGTCGGCAGCGGCGGCACGCCCATCGAAATCGCTAAAACCACCTCTGCCCCAACCGGCGCCGTTACCAAAGATATTTATTTTGCCGCTAAATCTGGCGGCGGAGTCGTTTCCGGCACCTATTCCAATAACGTTGTCATCAGCGTCGTCACCGGTGTCATTGACGAAAACAACCCCACCACGCCCACCAACCCGATTACGCCGCTTGACGACCCCTCCATCAATAACAACAACTCTAGCGGCGACACCAACCACGGCAACACCGCAAACGGTGCCGTTGTATCGACTACTATTACCGGTGATGCTACAACTACTACCAGGACGACCGAATCTTATGCCAAACCAGCCGGAGTCACCGAGACCACCGTCGCCAACATCAATGGCGGCAATTCGCTCTCTACCGGACTTGCCATCACAGCCGGCGTTTCCGCCGCCGCCAGCACCATTTTCTTCATCCTAGCCAAACGCCGCAAAAAAGACGAGGATCCCGACGACGGCTCCGAGAGCTACTAACCGTCGATCGTAGCTTCAAAATCAAAAACCAAGTGAACTAAATTAGCTATATCGCGCGAGCTACCGCATTTAATCTGGCCAATGTCACGTCTTTCCCAAGCACGTCAAGTGTCAAATTTAGCGCCGGCGAAAACGCCGCGAAAGTTACCGCGATCCGAATTAGCGAAAAGAGCTCAGCCGGCTTTTTACCAGTCTCGGCCAACAACTCATTCAACGCTTCTTGTAACTTATTGGCATTCCATTCTTGCACATCAGACAGTTTCCGAATTACAACTTTTAGTAGGCTCTCAATTTCCGCCTCGGACATTTTTTTTAAAAACTTATTCCCCACCACCGCGTCAATCTCAACCGCTGGGTCAACAAAGAAGTACGTCGTCATTTCACGAAGATCGGATAATGTTTTTAGCCTATCATATATAATTGACAACACCTTCACTCGGTAATCTTCTGGATAATTTGCCGCTACTTCTGGCCAGAACCCAATTGTTCGGTCGTACAACGCCCGCACCCCCTGCGTATCACAAATCCGCCGAATCCACTGGCCATTCATCCAAAACAACTTTGTCTCATCGTATCGCGCGCCAGAGTTCTGAATCCGCGCCAGCGAAAACTTTTCGATCAATTCTTCTTTCGTATAAAGTTCCTGCTCGGTCCCGTCATTCCAGCCAAGACACGCCAAATAATTCAACATCGCCTCCGCAATCACGCCATCATCTCGGTATTCGGTTACCGATTTTGCACCATCGCGTTTGCCAAGCTTTTTATTACCGCTTGGCGCTAAGATATGCGGCAACGATACTAATTTTGGGCGCTCAAGGCCAAGTGCCTCATATAATGCCAAATAATTCGGCGTCGACGAAAGATACTCCACGCCCCGCATCACATGCGTCACGCCCATTTCAGCATCGTCCACAATGTGCGCAAAATTGTACGTCGGGTACCCATCGCGCTTTATCAAAATGATATCATCGAGCACTTCTGGGCCCGTATGCATATCGCCCATCACTTCATCATGCCACTCGTACTCCTTCGGAACCGTCAAAAATCTTATCGGCATGCCCGGTTCCCATTCCGGTGGGTTTTCCGGACGATGGTCCCGATAGAGAAACGGTTTTTTCGCCGCGCTACATTCTCTTCTGTATTCGTCAATCTTCTCAGACGGCGTCGGATCCGCATACGCCCGACCGCTCGCGATTAGCTTCTTTGCCCACTCGAGATACAATTCTTTCCGCTCACTTTGGAAATAAGGCTCATTTGGGCCGCCCACAATCGGTCCTTCATCCCAATCCAGGCCCAGCCATTTCAAGGTATCCTCAATTAATTCCGTTGCCCCCTCCACATATCGCTCTCGGTCCGTATCTTCAATCCGAAGAATCATCTTTCCGCCAGTTTGCTTGGCAAGTAAATACGGGTAAATAGCGGAGCGCACATTTCCGATATGAATATACCCTGTTGGGCTCGGTGCAAAACGAGTAATAGCTTTCATATAATGATTATACCACAAAATAGCCGCCCTCACAACACCGAGCGGGTTAGCGCTTATTCAGTCGTAGCAATCGTTGCTATTTGTTTACGCGTCAACGTCCCAGACACAACCTTTAGTTTGAACAGCACTCCGCCTTTCATCCACGCCGCATCATTGTTTTCAATATAAATTGTCAAATTACCTTCGTCAATTTTCGTATAGTTAGCGCCAAAAGTATCGTCTACATATTCTTCAAGCTCAGACAGCCCTAAAACTCCGACATTTTCTTCTGTTAGCGAATATTTAGCTCCCGTCTCCGCATTCTTAAAATTCAAGATCACCTTACCATTCTCCGAAGTAATGTCCGACAAAGCATAGCCCCTCGGCGTATAACCCGGATAGACTGCGTTGATGCCATTCTGCATCGCCGCCACCCTCAAAGAAATATCTGTCGAACCCATTTCCGCAAAATAGACTATGCCAAATACCAACACCGCCGTCGCCGCAAACGCCAATGCCACTCGCCAAAACCCAAACCCAGTATGCTTCCGCATCTTTGTCTGAGATTTATCCAGTCGCGTCCGGCTGGCCGCATCAAAAGCCTTCTTGATCTCGTTCTCTTTAACCTCACGCGCAGACAAACGTCGCGGCGCCATCTCGGTACTTACCGTCTTAGTTACCACCGTACCGGAAACTTGACTCTCGGCGTCTTTGTCATCAGATCTTTGCTCTTTCGTCACGCTTGCAATTGCATCTTGGATTAATTCGCTCTCTGACACCGGCTCTGCTGCAAAATGCACAATCACGCTCTCCTTCGGGGCAGACTGTTTTTTAGACTCATCCGCCACTACATCCGAGCGCTTTCGTACGTCGGCGTGCTGTACCTTTCGATGCATCGACACGCTACTTCGCCCACCAGCTCTCGTTACTACTACCTCACTCATAATATAACCTTAGTATACACGTTTATGCTAAATTACACAAGTCTCAAATTCTCACAAAAATATGTTATAATACCCATATGGACCCCGAAGAGCGCGCGCGTCGCCAAAGTTTTCGAGTTATCATCTCAGAAATTATCATGGTAATTACCGTTATTATTACGGTAGTTATTTTAGCGCTTCTAGCCTCTGGCTATTGGCTAAACGCCGACTTCGAAGTTCAGCGCCAGGGCATGCTTCAGATCCACTCCACTCCGACCGGTGCCAACATCGCCATCGACGGCGACATCCTCTGGATGCAGCGCACCAACACCAGCAAAGTCTTGGCTAGCGGCAAACACCGTGTCGTCTTAACCAAAGACGGCTATGACTCCTGGGAAAGAGACGTCTCCATCAGCGAAGGCTTGCTTTACCGCGTCAATTACCCACGACTTTTCCTTTTAAGCCGCGAAAAAACGCCCTACTATGACGCTGACGACTTTACCACGGCGCTTGTTTCCCCAAACCATAATTATCTCCTACTCGGGAATAACACCACGGAATATGCCGTCCTGCGCCTCAACTCCGACAAGCCGGAAGTCACCGAATTTGATCTTTTGGCTCTAAAGTCCACCGACCAAAATACCGAAAAATCTTCAGGCTCAGCCGCGAAATCAACCGCCGAACTTTTTGCCGAAACTCCGCCTACTCTCGAATGGGACGAATCCAATAATCTAATTGCTGTCTTAGACGAAAAACAATTCAAAATAAACTGGCATAATTCTGAAATCTCCACCATCACAGAAAAAGAAAAGCCAGAAGAAGAGTCTGAGCTGCCCGGTAAAGTCTTCCATTTTTACGACGAAAAATTTGGCGCCGTGCTGAAGGATAACACTATTGAGCTCTACAAAAAAGGCTCGCAGGGCCCAGAAGTGGCGCTGGCCGCTGAGCTCACATTTACACCAGAAATATTGAAGATCCGTGGCCGTGGCGGTTTTATCTTCATGCAATCTGGAATAAACATTGCCGTTCTCGACATGGAAATTATGGACATCATTGAGTGGCGACTCGATTCCAACCATTACGGCTGGCTCGACAATAATATGCTTTACGCTATCAAAGACGGGACTCTCGTCGTTTATGATTTCGACGGCCAAAACCGCCGCGAACTGTCCGAAGGTCTTGATGATGACTTCCCGGTCACAATCACAGACGACAAATGGCTTTACTATTTCAGTGACGGCAAAATCGTACGCGAAATTATTGCCCAGTAAGAAAATTCCACACGTTTTCAAAGAATGACGGCTCATTAGACGGCAACGACGTATCAGAAGACTCATCCACTATAACCGCTTCTTGCTCTTCAGACCCTTCGTAATCTGGCGAGATCTGTTCACCGGTCACCAATAAGCGATACCGTGACGTCCCAAGCGGCGTACAAGTTACCAGCGTAATCAACGGCTTACCCGTATTAATCACTAGCGCATCAACGTCAGTTGGCTCCACTACAGTTTTGCGTATTACCGAATAGGTATAGCGTACCGACTCATAGTTTACATATATCAAATCACCTTCCTCCAACCTTTCCAGCCCAGAAAAAATGTATTTATATGGATTTGAACTATATACATCACCGGCCGAATGGCCAGTGATAATAAAGTTGCCGATTTCACCCGGATACGCCGACGCACCAGCAATACGGTAATGCGCTACGCCATTGTTCATTGCCGCCATCACTTCAGAAAGTTGCAAACCAAACCGAATTGGCACATCAATATTGAGTTTCGGAATAATCAACCGTGGGTCGCTCGACACTGCCTGCGTAATCGTCGGATCCAGTGCTTCGATCTCGCTTGCCGGCGCATTACCCGGCGACACATACGCGTAAATTGGCGCAAAAATCAATCTGTTATACTGCAAAAACAGCACGAATAGCGTCACAGCTATCCCCGCCATCAACGGCACAAACTTCCGCAACCTTCGAGTCTTTTTGGCGTCGTCCGTTGCTTTGCGCCTAATATCCTCGCGCAGTTTCAGACCGCCGTTTGATTTTTCTCGCCCACTAGCGTGCGCCAAAGCGTATACGATATCGTCTTCCTCTGCCTGACTCCTAGCGTCCTTCAAACGTTCTTTAGCAATATATTGTTTTGCGGCATTGGAGTAATAATTACTATAATATTTCTGATAGTAATTCTGCCATTCGGAATGATACCGCTTCCAAGACTCAGAATTAATCCGCGAATTAAGCGGCTCGTCTTTCATATGCGAACTATTTGGCTCGGCATAAGCTTTTTCATTTTTCGTAATGACTGGTCCGGGCTTATTCGCATCAGAATAATCCCGACTATCGGTATTACCATACGCCGCAAGAACCTTTCGGCGCGCAATTTCCGCCGCCGCTCGTCTCTGAGGGTCCAAAATCTGCCCACCAGCATTAGAATCCATATTTAAGATTATAGCATATTCTGTAAGAATATGCTATAATAACGATAGGAGTCGTCAAACCCCCTTTTGACGGCCCCTAATGGGCGAGTGGCGGAACTGGTAGACGCGCCAGACTCAAAATCTAGTGGCAGCAATGTCGTAAGGGTTCAAGTCCCTTCTCGCCCACCAAACGGTTTATGAAATAATTTTCAACTATTTGCTAATCTATAAATGTCTGCTAAATCCCTCGCTAGCATAGAGGGTTATTTTTATGCCATTTTTTACGACAAAAAACATGCAAAAAACCAATATACCTCTATAATTCCGACTATTACTCCCCTCAACGGCCTGCCTATAAAATCATGTTATAATATTTACATGCGTAAATATATCCCAGACGATACCATATTAGTTCCGAGAAATGCAGAACTAGTCTTTTCCGGTAAAGTTTTTGATGTCTACCAATGGCCACAAGAACTTTTTGACGGGACTACGAAACCTTTGAGATGCTTAAACGTGAGGATACAGCTAAAATCATTGCCGTAAAAGACGACAAAATAATTATTACCCATCAAAAACAGCCACGCAAAAAATGGTTTTATGATTTCCCGGGCGGTCGCAACGATTCGCCAAGCGAAAACGAACTAGATGCGGCTAAACGTGAAATGGCCGAAGAGACGGGAATGATTTTTCGTTCTTGGCGTCTTGTCGCGGCAAAACAGCCGTTTGCGAAGATTGATTGGCTAGTCTATACCTTTATTGCTACTGACTTCATCGCTCAGGGCCCTCAAAACTTGGACGGAGGCGAGCTGATTGGGGTCGAAGAGGTTAGTTTCGACCAGCTAAAAAGACTTGCTAAAACTGAAAGGCGCTTCTCGGAAAATGAAATAATCAAAGCCGCCAATTCATTAGATGATTTATTAAACTTACCAGCCATATATACCTACTAGCTCATCGCTACCGGACGTCCCACGCAACGTGAACCGCAATCCATCTTGCATACTATTCGTACGCACCGCCAAAACCTAGCGAATTTTGTCCCGCCGCATCCCCACTGGAAGTCATTTTTTACTAGCAAGCTTTTCTTCTATGTCTACCGCGTCCCGAGAAATGTGATGCCGCCTCTGCGCAAGAAAGAACCACAAAAACACCGCTACGACAGTCGCCATAATCATAATCACAATCTTAGCCTCCAAGCGCCAACCCGAAACGCACAACATCCAAACCGCTACCATCCCAATCAACAAAAGATAAATCACTCGCCGTGCCATAATGATCTTCTTTGCCAGCAAAAAATCTCGCCGCATCAGCGATCCAGGCACACAATCATCCGGATGGCCAAATAGTTTTCCATACACGATCCAATCTACAATCGCTGCAGCAACACCATAACTAACGATTATTGCCAAACCCGCTATCAAATTAATTCGCAACGTAAAAAATACCATTGCCGCAATTGCAGTCAATGCATCGGCAAACATATCATATTTCGCTGCGTACTTACGATACCACGGAGCCTTATTTTTCGGAAACGGAAACCGCATCGCCAAGGTGCCATCAAAGGCATCAGTCAACTCCGCCACTACAAAAACTAAAAAAGCCGTTCCAGCATCCATCGGCAGATCGGCCGCACTAACTACGATCATCGTTGCCGCTAGTATTACTCGCACCAAAGTTAACAAATCCGCTAGGTACTTCACTCTTAATTATTCCTCAACACACATCGCACAGGAAAGCCGACGGTACGCTCAATCCCGTCATCATACGACCACGCTTCATTATCGGTACCTGAAAAGCCAAAAGCTATCGCAGCGGCAGCATCATAATTATACGAAGTCCATAAAGCTGTCCCACCACCAAAATCTTCTGGATAGCCATACCAGTTGCCGGAAGGATTCAAATAAATCGGCGCAGACAGCAAAGAGAACTCACCGGTCCAAGACATGCCCACCGGATCATAACTCCATTCATAGCTCGTTATTAGATTCTCAAACGATTTGACCCCAGTTCCGGTTCCACTTTTCGGCAACATCCACCCAGCCGGGCAGATAGACCTATCAACATCTGTGTAAGAGATAACTTGAGACGAGTTATCCATCGCCACGGCCGCTGTCCAGTTGTAATAATTTCCAATATGGTACACCTCCCCACTCTGGGAACAATTAACGGGATCTCCAGAATAGCCATTCCAGCACAAATTACCCGGATCATAAGACTCCGGATCAGTATTGGAGCCAATCCAAGTAGAATCATCGGTAGGGTAAGTAGTAACACCAGTCCATACCGCGTTCGCGTTAGGGCTAGCCCCATGACCAATATCTGTATTACTATAAGTATAAAAGTTTGCCGTATCCACAATATCATGGTCCAAATTCTGCAACATCCAATAGTTGTTATCGCCGAGCTTATTCACCATATACCCTTTTTCGTCGCGATTATCAAACAACAAGACCGCACCGCCGTGACTGCCGATTAATAAATTATCGATCTCTGCCGCCGTAATATTCTGCATGTAAACTTTCTGCGCGGCAGTACTAGTCAGTGCCAAAGTGCTATCACTGGTCCCAACCGTAAAAGCACCAGTATCGCTATTGAAAAACCCCGAACCGTTAAGCACCGCCTCGTCTAACCGCATGCCAGTTTCATAATGCGCAGTGATGGTATAAGTATGGCCGGAAACCAAAGAGTAAGTCGCCGTCCCGCTCCCAGTCGAGTCCGGCAACACAATAGCGCTAAGAGCGCCACCACGTCTTACGGTCAAACTCGAAATGCCCGCATCGTGCGTGATAGTAACACGATAAGTCTTTATGCTCGGCGTAGCCACGAAATCTATCGTCGTACCATAATTGTCAATCGGCGTCGACAAATCCAAGTTAGCGCCAAGATTAATCGTATAAGTATTGCTCTGTACCGAATTATTGGTATTTGCCACCGTCACAAGATTTCGCGTCGACGTAGCGGCTCGATACGTTTCATTACCAATCGCTATACCCCAACGCCCTACAGCAAAATTACTGCTTGTGCAGGCACTGCCGCCAGCACAACTACTGTTCGACGCCAGCGTCGGTATCGAGCTCGTATCTCCAACTAACGCAGTGTTCGAAAGCTGCATTGCGAGCGTATATCCCACCGAGCCATTACTATATGCCCCCACCGTCACGCTCGTAGAGCCGAACGTCCCCGTACTACTCGGTACAATATTTAATTTCTTATTCGCATCACTTATCGTTACGGTCATCGACGGCTCGATCGTCGCCGCCATCGTCAATCCGCTTTCCGTCGCGCCCACCTGATCATTCGTACAGGCACCAACAATAATCGACAGCCCAACCACCGTAATTGCAGTGGCAGACACCCAAGTTATAACCCTGCCCGTTTTAACCATAACTCCATTATAAAATACTACGCCATTTTTTACAATAACATTTTCCCAGTTATCACCAAGGGTAATATGATATAATCGAACTATGAAAATTGCTATTTTCACCGATTGCTATCTCGACCTTACCGGCGGCATTACCAGCTCAATTAACGCCGACAAAGCTGAACTCGAAAAACGCGGCCACACCGTTTACGTTTTTTCCAGCGGATATCCGCGCAACGCGTCCGAGCGAAAAAACCTCGCCAAGAAGCACATCTATCCAGTAAAGTCCTGCCGCCTTATCGGTCGCGGCATTGCGCCAATCGCTAGACGGCCCCGGGTTATTGAGCGCGAACTCGAACGCACTCACCCCGAAATCCGCAGCTTCAACGTATTTTATATCCACTACGAAGCCGGCTGTTCCATTGCCGGCCTAAGACTGGCCAAGAAATACGGCATTAAATCTATCCAGGTCATGCATGGACGTGAAGATATGGGCGAAGATCGCCTAATTCCCTACGGCTTCCGCACCGTCGTAGCAACACTGCTCAGTTGGTTCCATTCGTGGTACATTCCACACACCATCAAAATTCACCGCGACGATTACCTAGCCGACACCCTTGCTAAAGCCAAAATGTGGACTCTCATGGTCAACCACGCCAATTATGCGGATCTTGTCGTATCGCCTTCTCAGCATTTCCGCAAAAAACTCCAACACTACGGCGTCATTAAGCCCTTCGCAACACTACCCCACGGCCTCGCCGACGATCTGTGCGAGGCTAAAGTAAGCCCGCGCCAGCTCGGCAAAAACGAACCTCTCCGTATGATTTGGCATTCCCGTCTTTCGGGCGAGAAGCGCATTTTGGAATTCCTCACCGCGCTCCAACTGCTCGACAGCTCCAAGCTGCCACCCTATCACCTCGACGTCTACGGCAGCGGCCCCGACGAAGCATCCGCCCGCAAATTTGCCGCAAAACATCATCTGCCCGTATCCTTTCACGGCAATACGCCACACGACAAAGTTTGGCGAGCGTTATCTACGGCGCACCTTGACATCCTCGCCTCATACAATTTCGATAACTACAGCATGACTCTAGTCGAAGCCGTCGTATCCGGCACACCGTCCTTCATCGCCGATCCCGACATGAAAGAAATTCTTCCTAACGATAGCTACATTTTGTCGAAAGATCCCTCTCCCGAAGCTATGGCCTCTGCCCTCACTAGCCTATTAGCTCATCCTGAACGTATCGCAAAGATGTCTCGTTCTGCCATTTCTGGCCGCGAGCTCAAAAAAATCTCTACCAAGATCACTAAATTTGAATCACTTACCAATTAGCCACAAAACGTGATATAATCAACTTATGAATAAATTATCGTATGATGGGCCGATAGTTTTAGCTGTACTTGACGGAGTCGGCCTTGCACCAGACGGACCTGGCAATGCCGTCTCGCGAGCGCGCACCCCATTTCTCGGTCGCGCAGCCAGTGACTATTTTCACGTGGCAATCAACGCATCTGGAGAAGCCGTAGGTCTCCACTCCGGACATATCGGAAGTTCCGAAGTCGGGCATAATACCATCGGGGCCGGAAAAGCCAATCTACAAGACGCCGCCAGAGTTGATGCCGAATTCGCAAGCGGTCGAGTTTTTGATAGTAAAGCCTGGAAAGAAGCCATCCGCCGCACACAAAACGCTGGCACATTGCACTTTGCTGGTATTTTTTCGGATGGCGGAGTTCATAGCAACATTAATCACCTCATGAAAATGGTAGCTCGTGCCTACCAAGAAGGCGTGCGTCGTATGCGCATACATGCCGTACTTGATGGCCGCGACACGCCACCGCAAACTGAGCCAAAATTTATCAGACGTTTTGAAGAATTTGCAAACAACTTTAGCGACGCTGACATCAAGATCGCCGACGGCGGCGGACGTTCAGTTTTCGTGGCAGACCGCTACGAAAATGACTGGAATGTAGTAGCCAGAGGTTGGGACGCAATGGTCAACGGCGAAGCCGACTACTATTTTAATTCCGCTGAGGAAGCAATCGCTACTCTTCGCCGAATTAATCCAAAGGTCCAAGACCAAGATCTCCCGCCATTCGTAATCGTAAGAAACGACCAACCCGTCGGCAAAATCGAAAAAGGCGATGCTCTCATCTATTTCGACTTCCGCAAGGACCGCGCGATCGAAATCGCACAGGCCTTCACCTACTGGGACTTCCCGTATTTCAATCGCGGCAATTATACCCCAGACCAAGTTTATTTTGTTGGCATGTGTGAATATAATTCGGACACCCACGTTCCAGAACACCGTCTAGTCGAACCGACTAAGTTCGGTGAAACTTTACCTCAGTTCCTTGGCAACAATAATATTTCTCAACTTGCCTGTTCAGAAACTCTGAAGTTTGGTCACATCACCTACTACTTCAATGGCAATAGCTACGAAAAACAACCAAACGAAAAACACATCGAGATCGAGTCATTCAAAGATTACCCCGCCCTTAAACCCTGGATGAAAGTTGCCGAAATCACCGACGCGGTGTTAGATAATCTCGGTAACTTTAAATTCATACGTTTTAATTTCCCAAACGGCGACATGGTCGGTCACACCGCAGATATTAATGCCACTATCATTGCCGTCGAATCGGTCGATTTGTCCCTCGCACGTCTCGCCGAAAAAATTGACCAGCTCGGCGGCGTGCTCATCATTACATCAGACCACGGCAACGCGGAAGAACTCCTCGACCAATCCAACCAACAAAAAACTGCCCACACCATGAATAAGGTGCCATTCATTATCTACGACAATACTATCAATCGCACTAAATACACTTACTCTAGCGTCCAGCACCCTGGCCTTTCCAACATCGCATCTACCATCGCCCTCTTACTCGGTTTTAAAGAAACAGACCTCCCGTCCGAGTGGGATGCTCCACTAATTAGAATCATTTAAAAAGAACGAGCCTTTAGGCTCGTTCTTTTTGTGGACTGCTATATCTCTAGATCGAGAACAAACATAGCACTATGATGTTCACCACCGCAATGCAAGCAACCACCCTGATTCCCCACTTAAACCAAGTCGAGTAGTCGACTTTTGCAAGCGCAAGTCCGCCCATGATTGCGCCACAAGTTGGCGTAATCAAATTGACTAGACCATTTGCTGCCACAATCGTCATTGCAGCTACGTTGGTGCTGTAACCAAGTTGTGCAGCCACCGGCGCGATAATTGGCGTCGAAAGCGTCGCCAACCCAGACGATGATGGCACCAGTATTGAAAGCACTACGTGCAACAAGTAGTTAAACGGCACAAACAGCATTTCCGGCATCGAAGCCAGAGCATTAGCCGCATTAATTACGATGAAGTTATCAAGTGCAGTCTGAGACATCAGCACCGAAGCGCCACGCGCCACTGCAATCACCAGGATAACACCAATCATGTCGTCAGCACCATCCACAAAGGCATCCACGAATCCGTGTTCACCTTGACGATTGATAATCGCAATAATGATTGCACAGATTAGGAACCACAAAGCCGCCTCATAGAACCACCAGTTACCAAGCGAAGCGCCAGTCAACCAGCCAGTCCATGAGTCAAAGAAGGTGATCCCAAATTCGCCCCACGGGATAAACCCGACGATCATCACTAGGAACGTTATGCCAAACACAATCAACGTAGCAATCTGCGTACCAGTCAACTTGGTTGCATCGTCCTGCGACTTCAAATACTTACCATAAGTCTTCTCCGCCGCCGCCTGCTCGCGCAAACTAAGGAACGTCGAGCCCTTATCTTTCTGCACCTTCTTAGCGTATTTGATTACAAAGAAGGCCGCAATCGCAAGCGTCGTGAGCCAAAGCACCACTGCAATCAAAATCACCGTACCCTGGCTAAATTCAATCCCGGCGTCTTTCATCGCCGAAAGTGCCACGCCAGTCGCGAACGGGTTAATCGTCGAGCCAAGCACACCAGCGCCAGCACCGAGCAAAATCGTCGCGACGCCCACTAGTGGATCTAGGCCCGCCGCAAACATCGTTGCCGCAATCAATACATAGAACCCAACGCTTTCCTCAAGGAACCCATATGTAGTACCGAGTATCGAGAAAATAAACATCAAAAGCACAATTAGTAAGTACTCTTTGCCGTGCAACTTCTGCACCAACAACTTAATCCCAGTTTCTAGAGCCTTGGTCCTAGCTACTACCGCGAGTAAACCGCCAAGCATCATGATAAAGATGGAAACGTCGATTGCATCAGCAAACCCAAGAATCGGCGCCAGCAAAACTTGATATAATTCTGCGCCCTCCACGCCAGAACCATCCACGATCGCACAGCCATCTTCGCCGTAGGCCTCTTCACAAGCCGCCTTTGAATCGTAAACTTCCGTACTTACTTCCGTATTT
>DGIF01000001.1 GCA_002393165.1 Candidatus Saccharibacteria bacterium UBA3829 | reverse complement strand
GCGGGAATTTTGTTTTTCTTATATTCGGCGCGGACTGGACTAATCATTATTGGGATTTCTATTTTCCTTGCCCTGGCACTAAAGCCATTGGTGCGCAAGGTGAACGGGTTTTTTACTAAACATTTTGGTGCCGAGAAAAAGCACCAAACTTTGTCGGCAGCGCTCGCCTACCTTATTGTGGTTCTAGCAATTGGCGGTATCCTCGCGGTCGTAGGCCCGGTGGTGGTAAACGAGACTGCAAACTTCGTCCAGCACTTCCCGGAGACTTTTGAAAAGACCTTCGGTGGCTGGGAAGGTATCAATAATTTCGGTAAAGCGATCGGCGTCGAGAACCTGCAGAGTGAAATTAATAATGCTCTTAGTGGTTTGTCTAAGGATTTGCTCGGCTTGCTTGGCAACAACCTAGTTTCTAGTGTGAGCGGCATTGCAGACATTGTGATGAAGGTTGTACTGACTTTAGTCTTGACACTATTATTTATGCTCGAGGGGCCGGGACTGATGGCTATGCTGTGGCAAAACGTAGAGGCTGGGGAAGAGAACAAACGACCGATTGCGGTAGCGAAGCGGATCGTCGCGAGGACAGCCAATGTGATTTCGACTTATGTGTCTCGGCAGGCTATCGTGGCTGTAATCGATGGCTGCGCGAGCGGTCTGATCGTGCTAGTATTGTCGCTCTTCACAGACGTGCCGATAAACATTGCGGTCCCGATGGGTATGATCACGATGTTGTTCTACCTGATCCCGATGTTCGGACAGTTTATCGGTGGAACGCTGGTGACGCTGATTTTGATTTTCAATAGTTTGCCGGCTGGGTTGATTTTCGCCGCGATCTACATTATCTATGCACAAATCGAAAATAACGTAATTGCGCCAAAAATCCAGGGCAATGCTTTGAATCTGCCGGCCGTAATCATTTTAGTAGCTATCGTGATTGGCATGTACATGTTTGGGTTGCTCGGGGCGATCGTGGCGGTACCGATTGCCGGGTGTGTGCGGGTGTTAATCGACGAATACCCGAATATCAAAGCAGCAAGAAAGTAAACTTTAGTCATGACGAAGCTTAGCAAAAAGCAGCGGAATTTGATTTTAACGGTGGTTTTTGTGGCAATCAACGCCATAGTGATTGCGGTGACGGCGATCAATGAATTTGGCAATTCTGAAAATGCCGCTGCGCTGTCCGAAGTGAAGCTCAACTGGTGGATGTTAGTTCCGGCGGTGCTATGTTTTGGCCTGGCGATTTTGTTCAGTGTGCTAAAATACGTGATCATGATTCTGGAGCTGTCTAAGACGAAATTGCGAGTTTCTAAGGTTTGGTGCGTGTCCTGGCGCGTTCTGATGCTCGGCCGGTATTATGACTGCGTAACGCCGGCCTCAATTGGGGGACAACCATTCCAAATCTATTATATGTACAAAAACAGCGACTTAGAGTCCGGCCACGCTACGGCTATTCCGATTTTTTCGATGATCGCTAGCCAGACCGGGTTTCTTGTGGTGGCTTTTTGCTGCCTGATTTCCGGCGAGGTGTTCCGTGAGAATCCGGCTTTGATTTTGACGTCCGTGATCGGGCTGGCGTTTTATGCCTTTTGGCCCGTGATGATTGTCGGTACGATGTTCTTCCCAAAGGCAACTTCTAGGTTCATACAATTTGGCGTAAAAGTCTTGGCGAAACTAAGGCTGGTTAAAAATCGCGAAGCTGCGCTGAAGAAGGTTGAGAGCAGCGTCACGAAATATGCCAGTTCCGTCAAAACGATCATCAAAAATCGCTGGCTGTCGGCGCGGATAGTTTTGCTTTCAGTAATTTATAACTTTTTGATTTTGATTATTCCATACTTTGTGCTGAAAGCCTTTGGCGGCGATATGGATTTTTTCCGCTGCCTCACTACGACAGTGGTTGTGACGGCCGCGGTGTATTTCGTACCGACGCCGGGCAACGCCGGAGCGGCGGAAGGGACGTTCTACGCGGTGTTTTCGTCACTGTCGACCGGTTACACGTTCTGGGCAATGCTGGTGTGGAGATTGTTGACGTATTATTCGTATGTGATCATTGGTCCGTTGATTTATTTGCATATGCATATTGAAAAAAGACGCCTAAAAAATCTTAGTCAAAAACCCGATGAACATAGTAAAGGTGTAGTATAATATAGTATATGCTTAAATTAATCCGTTTCTTGAAGCCATATTGGTGGCGAGTTGGTCTGTTGCTGGTTGCAACCGGCGGGCAAGTTTATGCCACGTTGCAACTACCTGCGCTGATGGCAGACATTATCAATAACGGCATTGTCGTTGGCGACATGGACCATGTGTGGCAGGATGGTTGGTGGATGTTGCTGCTGGTCGCGATCTCCGCAGCGGCGTCATTTGCAGCGAGTTATTTATCAGCAAAAGTCGGCGCCTACTTTTCGCGCGACCTTAGGGCGGCGATTTTTGCAAAAGTGTTGCAATTCAACATGAACGACATGAAACAATACAGCACCGCGAGTCTGATCACGCGTACAACAAATGACGTGAACCAGGTGCAAATGATTATCACGTTGATGCTAACTATGATGCTAAGAGCGCCGCTGTTTTGTATCCTCGGTCTCGTGATGGCAATTCAGACGGCGCCGGAAATGAGTTGGATTATTGTGGTCGGGATCACTGCAGTGGTGGCATCGTCGGCGATCATTTTGTCGATCGTCGGGCCGAAGTTTAAAATATTTCAAGGCTTGGTCGATCGCGTGACTTTGATCACGCGCGAGAACCTGACTGGCCTTCGGGTGATCCGAGCCTTCAATAATGAAGAGCTAGAGCGCAAAAAGTTCAACAAGACAAATAGCGAGCTGACGCGGCTTTTGATCTTTATCGATCGTGTGTTGGAGTTACAAAACCCGTTGATCAATATTATTTTTAACGGCACGTCACTTTTGTGTGCGTGGGTGGGGCTGTCACTGCTTAACCAAGATTTTGCCTACCTCGGAAACATGACGGCATTTTCGGAATACGTGACTTTTGTGATGATGTCATTCTTGATGTTGTCGATGATGTTTGTGATGTTGCCGCGAGCGAATGTGTCGGCCGGTAGAATCAACGAACTCTTGAAGGCGAAGGATTCAATTCGGTGGCCAGCGGAGACTAAGGGTGTGCCAGAAAAACAGCCATCGGTCGAATTTAAGAAGGTTTGCTTCTCGTATTCCGACGCGTCCGAAAAAGTCTTAGATAACGTGAGTTTTAGGGCGGAAGCTGGGCAGACTACGGCCTTCATTGGCTCGACCGGATCGGGCAAGTCGACTTTGATTAATCTGGTGCCAAGATTTTACGAAGCGACGAGCGGGGAAATTTTAATTGACGGGATTAACATTCGCGATTTTGCTAAAGACGATCTGATGCGGCGGATTGGTTTGGTACCGCAGCACGGGGTGTTATTTGCCGGAACAGTACGGTCAAATATCGCGTTCGGGGCGCCTAATGCTTCCGACGAAGATGTGAAGCACGCGGCGGAGATTGCTCAGGCGACAGGTTTTATCGGCCGTATGTCTGGTGGCTATGATGCACACATTTCGCAAGGCGGCACCAATGTCTCCGGCGGACAAAAGCAACGGCTCTCGATCGCGCGGGCAATCTGCAAAAAACCGGACATTTTTATCTTCGACGATTCATTTTCGGCGCTAGATATGAAAACCGACAAAAAGCTACGCGAGGCTTTGAAGCCGGTGACAGCAAACGCTGTGGTGCTCATCGTGGCGCAACGCGTTAGCACTATTCGCGACGCGGGCCAAATTGTTGTGCTCGATAAGGGCAGGATGGTAGGGAAGGGCACGCACCAGGAACTACTGCGCGACTGTGAGGTTTATCGATCGATCGTGAAATCACAGTTGTCAGACGCGGAGTACAGAAAGGAGATCCATGGGGCCGCAAAATAGTTACGGACGAGCAAAAAATAAAAAGTTTGCTTGGAAAGAGTTCCGGCATTCGATTAAGCCTTATGTTTGGCCAATTATCTTGTCGGTGCTGCTCGCGATTGGCTCGGCGATGTCTGGTTTGTTCATTCCGAAGCTACTTGGCGACATGACCAATATTGCAGTTTCGACCTACCCAGAGATCGATTGGGGAGCAATTTCCGGTAAAGCTATTACGGTGGTGGTCTTGTTCTGTATTGCCGCGGCGCTAAATTACGCGCAGGCCTTTATCCTAGCCGTGGTTTCGGCAAATTATACTAAGGACTTAAGGAACCGCGTGCTGGACAAAATTGGCCGCTTGCCGATTGCGTATTTTGACAAGCATAAATACGGCGATACGCTGTCGCGGATGATGAACGATATCGATGTGCTGACGACATCAATGTCACAAGAAATTGCTGATGTGTCATTGTCGATCACGATGCTAGTTGGCGTGATGACTTTGATGCTAACGATTTCAGTACCGCTGTCATTAATTTCTTTTATCGTGGTGCCAATTTCGGTCTTTGTGGTCGGGAAGATCGCCACTTTCGCGCAGAAATACTTCCGCGAACAACAAGCAACGCTTGGCGTGTTAAACAGCAAGATCGAGGAAGATTATGCTGGCCATGTGATTATTAAATCGAACTCGTATGAGGGTGCGGCGATGGCGTCATTTGGAGAGACAAACCAAAAACTAACCCGGGCGGCAACTTTGGCACAAATATTCTCGTCGCTATCGTTTCCGGTAACTCACGTATTTACCAATATCGGCTATATTGCGGTATGTGTACTTGGCGGTATGTTTGTGATTGAGGGGCGAATGGACATCGGCAGTATTCAGGCATTTATCCAATACGTGTCGCGATTTAATCGTCCGATCACGGAGGTCGCCTCAACGGTTTCGACTATCCAGGCTTTGCTGGCAGCGAGTGAGCGCGTTTTTGAGTTTCTGGCCGAGCCGGAGGAGGAGCCGGATGCGGAGCCTGCTCTCACGGTGCCAAACGTAAAAGGTGAAGTGGAATTTCATGACGTATGCTTCTCTTATGATGGGACAACCCCAACCATTAAGCATTTCTCGGTCAAGGTGGCGCCAGGAACAAACGTCGCGATCGTCGGCCCAACTGGAGCTGGAAAAACCACTATTATTAATTTGCTGATGCGTTTTTACGAGCCAGATTCGGGATATATTACGGTCGACGGCGCTCCGATTCGAGAGATGCGACGCTCCGATGTGCGGGCGATGTTCGGGATGGTGTTGCAGGATACTTGGCTATTTTCCGGCACTGTGGAGGAAAATCTCCGCTACGGGAAGCGCGGCGCCACTTTGGAGGAGATTAAGCGAGCAGCCGATTCCAGCAATGTAGAGCATGTCATTGAGGCCTTGCCAAAAGGCTACAAGACCGAAATCTCCGAGGATTCCGACAATATCTCGGCCGGGGAGAAACAGTTACTCACGATCGCGCGTGCCATGGTGGCAAATCCGCCGATGATGATTTTGGACGAAGCGACTTCCAATGTGGACACCAGAACCGAGCATTTGATTCAGGATTCACTCGAGAATCTGACCGAGGGACGGACCTCATTTGTGATCGCGCACCGGCTGTCTACTATTCGTAACGCTGATCTAATACTGGTGATGCGAGATGGGGAAATTGTGGAGCAGGGGAATCATCATAAATTATTGGCAGCGGGCGGATTTTACGCGGAGCTGTATAACTCGCAGTTTGCTGAGAATTAAACAAGTGCCTCCTCGAACGACGCGTCCTTGGCGTAGCTGGTTTCTTGTTTAGTTCTTTCAGAATCTTGTCAAAAACTTCATCGATGGTGCCAGAAGCGTCGACCGCGTCGATATTATATTCTTTAGCAATTTTGAGGTAAGCGGCGTTGATTTTTTGCTGGAATTCATTGCCCTTGGATTTCCAAACCTCTTCCTTACGATTCCAGTTCTTGTCGGTTTGAGTGCCGAGACGCTTGGCCTGTTCAGCCTCATCTAAAGTCAGTAGAATAATCTTGTCTGGGTGAAAATATGCTTCCGGCATTACGAGTTTGTGTAGTTTCGTGATCAGGGAACGGCTGACTCCGCCGCCGTATCCTTCGTAAACCAACGTCGAGAACCAATAGCGCGTCGCAATAACTACGCCACCCTCCTTCAGGACTGGCTCGGCGAGCTTACGCCACTGCTCATAGCGGTTGACTAAATACAATAAAACTCGTGTGCGGTGGTCAATGTCCTGTTTGGTGCCATAATTTAGCTTTGCGATTTTGGCGATGAAAACGTCTTCGCTGGCCGTACCGGACTCAGCATAAGCGACAACTTTTTTGCCTTGCGATTCGTAATATTCCTTGATCTTCTTGGCTTGCGTGTCCTTGCCGGTGCCGTCTTGGCCCTCAATGGCAATAAACATTATTTCTTCCTCCTCAGATATTTTTCGTAGCAAGCCGGGCAAATTGCGCGATACGTAATGTCGCTGGTGCCATCGATGAGGACGTCAGGGCCATCGGCGACCAAATTGCCGTCGAGAAATCTCGCGTTGTAGGTAGCCTTACGGCCACATTCGCAAATGGTCTTGATTTCTTCGATGTCGTGCGCAATTTGGAGGAGCCTGGTAGCGCCGTCAAAACCGCCGTCCTCGCGACGAAAGTTGAGGCGGAGACCATAGCACATTACTGGAATATCGAAGTCAATCGTCACCAACATTAATTGATTAGCCTGTTCCTTTGTCAAAAACTGCGCTTCATCTACAAGGACACATTGAACACCTCTGTATTCTTTGGCGATTTTGTCATACAGGTTGGTTTTTTTATCAAAACAGAAATCGGTCTCGCGCTCTGGCCCAATGCGAGTGAGCAATTTCGTGCCGTTCTTGGTGTCGGTCGCCGGCTTGATCACGCAAACTTTATGGCCGCGTTCTTCATAATTAAATGCAACTTGAAGCAACTGCATAGTCTTGCCGCAACCCATTGCGCCATATCTAAAATACAACTTTGCCATGACTATCTTTCCTCCATCTCATTTCTTATAATTTCTTTAATAATACCACGAACACAGCTCCAGCGGTGAGGAAATAAAGTGCCTTGCTGGTTCATTTGGTCCACTTTATCAAAGTCAAACCAAGCGGCTTCGGATACTTCGCTACTTTGCAAAGTAGCAGCGGAGAGATCGATATCCTGTCTGGTGAAAAATATATCGGCCCAAACATTGCCGGTACGATAGGCTGCCAACTTTTCGCATCGGTCGATATCTAAATCAATGCCCATTTCTTCTTTGAACTCACGCGCTATCGTCTGCCGTGCGTCCTCACCCTCAATGGTGCGCCCGCCGACCATGGCCCACTTACCGGGCTGGAAAGATTTGTTTTCGGAGCGTTTTTGGAGCAGGATTTGGTTCTTTGAATTAATGACCCAAACATCGGCTACGGCAAAATATAAATCTTGCGGCAACTTTCCGCCAGACGGTATGGTCAATTGCATCACGTTGTGGTCCGCATCTAATACGACTCGCCGCTCTGTCATGTGGCCTCCATTGTTTACATCTTGATTATATCATATAATATAATATATGCACGAGAGTTGGAAGGAGTTTCTAAATAGCGAGTTTGAGAAGCCATATTTTAAGGAGCTCTCTAATTTTTTGCACGAGGAGTACGAGAGAAAGACCATTTTTCCGCCCAAGGGCCTGGTGTTTTCGGCATTTACAACCGACCTGAATGAAGTGAAGGTGGTGATTTTGGGACAAGATCCATATCATACTCCTGGGGCAGCAGAGGGCTTGGCTTTTTCGGTGCCAAATTCACAACCGATACCACCATCGCTTATTAATATTTATAAAGAAATTGACGCGGATATCGGCCATCACGAGAATAAATCTGGAAGTCTCCGGGCGTGGCAGAAGCAGGGCGTACTGCTACTAAATACTGTGCTCACGGTGGAGGCGCATCGTGCTGGATCACACCGCGGCAAAGGTTGGGAAACTTTTACGACTGCCACAATCTCGTATCTGAATAAAACGCGGCCACATTTAGTTTTTCTGCTTTGGGGGAGAGACGCGCGAAACAAAAAACCTCTAATCGACACGTCGCGCCACTTGGTGTTAGAATCAGCCCACCCGTCGCCACTTTCCGCAAATGCTGGCTTCTTTGGAAATCACCACTTTTCGCGATGTAATGAATTTCTGAAACAAAATGGCATGACGGAAATCAAATGGTGAGCTTTCGCTGCCCTATGCGGATTTGGATTTAGACTTGAATTTAGGCTTGATCGGTTCTGCCCATTTAGCCAGCCTGGCATATTCTGGCGAATCTTTGTCGTAAGAGTCTAGGATGTCTTCAGCGTAGGTTTTGCCATTCGTAATATTTAGGGTCTCGACTTCCGGCTTGGAGGCGAGGAGACGAATGATGATTTCGTCGGTGTCGACGGTATTCATGGATTTTGACCGGCTGTGCGAGTAGGAATGTACGCGAAGTTCGCTATAGACGAATCTCGTGATGCCGGCCTGAAGGCAATATTTCAGACAGTTTTCGCAGGTGGCTATTTGATCATACACGGTACAGCCCGTAAGGTCACGGCGCGCAAAAATCAAGGCGTTCATCTCAGCGTGAATTGAGAAATAATATTTTGTCGGGTATTCAGTGAGCGTCATTTTTGATTCGTCGGCACCTTGCGGGAGCCCATTGTAGCCAAGCGAAACCACACGGTTGTTTTTATCCACGATAACGCATCCGGTTTTAGTTGATGGATCCTTAGATTTAGTCGCTACAACCTCGGCGATTTTCATAAAATACTTATCCCACTCGGCTTGCTTACTCATAATACCTCTCCTTTTGAAGGATTATAACATGATTTTTTACCAAAAGAAAGCAGAAGCGACAAAAGTAAAAATGAATTTTTCTAGTCTCGTACGTCCAGCCTTCTTGGGGTAAAAAAGTGGGGGATTGCTTTCGTCAAAAACTTGTGCTAGCGTGGCGAAAATTAAGAAAGGAGTGTATGTATCAAAAAATCAAATATTTATTAATGGCAATGGTACTGACATGTGCAACATTGACACCACCGACGACCTTAGCGCAAGCCGAAAGTTGTCCAGACCTAAGAATCATCTTCGCTAGGGGCTCTGGCGGGGTACGCTGGGAAGATCAGAATTATCTAGAATTTCGCAGTCAAATCGACGGGAAGCTATCAGGGACCGGTATAAATTATGAATTCATAGATCTGGACTACCCGGCGGTCGGCGTGGGAATAGATAATCTTGCAGTGGCAGTCGGAGCGCTATTCAGCGGTGGCGAGTCGTATGAGTTTGGCGCGAGTGTGGACGCCGGCGTAAATGAGCTAAAGAGGATCGTTAATGACGCAGGCTGCCAAGATACAAAATACGTGCTCGGCGGCTACTCGCAGGGAGCAATGGTAGTGTCAAAATCGCTAGGTGAGCTCATGCCGGACCGGATTATTTTTGCAGCGACTTTTGGGGACCCGAAACTATTTCTACCGGAGGGGGCTGGGCTAATGCCGGAGGCCTGTCGGAACCGAAATCTGTCAGATTACCGGATGTATGTGCCGGATTGTTATGCCTTTAAGGGCCTCCTCGGCGCCTACATCCCATATCGACCGGAGGATTTTGCTGGCAAGGTTGGGACTTGGTGTAATAAGCGCGATATTTTTTGCTCTTCGCGCTTTAGTATCTCGGACCATGTGTCATATATATCGGATAATCTATACGAGGATGCTTCTAGGGTAATCGCGAGTAAAGTGACCAAAGCGTTTGGTGTCGTAAATGAATACACCTCGCCGCACGATACTGCCATTTTAATTGATTCCAGTGGGTCAATGACTTGGTTGTTAGAGCAGACTCGAACCGAAATTATAAAACTCGCGAACGAGACTTTTGCGGCCGGTGGGCGCGTGGCGCTGTATGACTACCGTGACCTCAACGATCCGTATGATCCGCGGGCGTTGTGCGATTTCGACACGTGCAATGCGGAAAATTTTCAATGGTATTTATACAGAATCATCCCGGAGGGCGGTGGCGACGATAAGGAATCGCTGCTTTCGGCTTCTGTTCGGGCAATGAGCCAACTGACCTGGCGTCCCGGAGCGACAAAGTCACTCGTGGTACTAACCGATTCGCCATTTCTTTCGCCAGATCGCGATGCAACAACAATGGCGGACGTGATCGAACTTAGCAAGAGCATCGATCCGGTGAATATGTACATAGTCTCCTGTCTTCCGGCGTCTGCCGATCCGGATATGATTGAGCTGGCCGAAGCGACTGGTGGTTTTGTGACATCTAATTATCGGAATTTTGACCCCCTGATTGAATACGTCATGGAGCGATACGATGCTCTGCCCAGGGTGGAAGAAGAAGCTGGCGAGGGCGAGTTCCCAACGATTGAGGTTGTCGACATTATTGATGATGGTAACGATGTCACCTTGACACTCGGCGGCACCGCAACTAAGGCAATCGTGATCGCAAACGACACAGTGCTCGGCATCTCGGAAGATAGCAGCATTACGATCCGCGACCTCGATCGCGATGTCAATAATACGCTAAGATTGGTGCCGGCAAACGAATCGCTAAAAGGTGCGGCGATTGATATTACCATCGTAAGAAGACTACCCGTCTGGAGCGGCGAACAAATTGGCGAGGTTGAGGAGCCTGGCGGTGATCCTGCTGGACAGCCTAATGACACCGAGGAGCCGAGCAGTGAACCCGTTGAGCAACCTAGCGGCACTGAGGGGCCAAGTGGTGATTCGGCCGAGCAGCCAGACGATGCCGAGGAGCCGGACGATGCCGGCGGCCAGCCTATAGCGACAGACGACAGCGATACGATCACGCTAAATGGCGCATTTGTTGACACTACAGAAAAATCTGATCTCCAAATAGGTGGGGCGCTGGGCGGTAATGGCGGTGGTATCTGGTTAGTCCCAGCGACGGCTAGCACGATGCGCACGCCTCAGGCTGAAAGTGACAACGCGGCAATAATACCCAGAGCCCCAGACACCGGCATGCCGAGGAGCTAAGGCTCATCACGTGGCCTGGCAGCGCGGTGCATTATGACGCCAGGTGCCAATGGTTAGCGTATGAACATTTATACACTTTGGGCACCGTTTCTAGGCCGTGGTCGTAGGCAGCCACTTTGGCCGCCAATTCGGCCTCGGCCTCGGTGTTATAGATGATTTTGTGTGTATCGCCAACCCAGCAACGAGGCGGATCGTAAGACGAGTTCGGATTTAGGTGCTTATTCCGATTGGCCATATAGCGTATTATAACACACTGTCCGCGCGCCGTGCTATGTCCACGCGCTACTACGTTACGGCACGAGTTAATACAAAACTCTTGACTTTTTTCCAGCTTGTGCTATAATTATCCTGGAAGCATACGTTGTCATATTCTGCCGTAAAGGAGTGATTGACATGAGAAAGACAACTTTGCTCTTGCTAATACTGCTTTTAGCGGTATTTACAACTGCGTGCGCGACGACAACCAGGCCCAGCGCCACCGGCGCATCGACCCAAAAACCCGAACCGGAGACCCAGCCCACCAACAATGAAGCGGCGGCCACCTTTGTTCTCACCCTCGGCGCAGATTCCGCAACGTACGAGGCATATGGCTGTCTTGTTGAAGGTGACATCTACTCGATGCCCTACAGTATGGGTCTCGCAACGGCAAGGCTTCTGGGAATGAACGCCGACGGGGAGGCTTGCACCGAGTATGGAGCAGACGGCTTCGTCACCGTGTTTCTGAGCATCTCGTTGCTCAGCAACGTCGGCGCAAAGCCGTACGAGTCCCATGGCACAGAGTGGTGGAAACTGCCGCCCGAGTACCAATACTGCAGGATGACGGTACGCACATTGAGCGACTTCTCCCACCCTGGCTGGCACTTCGGGTTCGTTGAAGCGATTGAACCGATCGCAGTTGACGAGATCCCAGCTGACTGGATTCCGAGAGGGAGTAAGTATTAGCGCATGCCTAGGCCGGCCCCAATGCGGGGGCCGGCCTTTTAAATGTTCCCAGTTTATGCACGCCATTTCGCTGTGGCTTAATCGTAGCCCTGCAGCCTTGTTTTTATCCCTAAAATATGGTAGAATATATAGCATGACTCTAGACAAAGATAAAATTCGGAACGTGGCAATTATTGCGCACGTTGACCATGGCAAAACCACCTTGGTGGACGGTCTTTTGAAGCAATCGCACACTTTTCGCGACAACCAAGCGGAAATGCAACAAACGCTGATTATGGATTCCGGCGACCAGGAACATGAACGTGGCATCACCATCACGGCAAAGCAAACCTGCGTCTATTACAACGGTTACAAGATCAATATTATCGACACGCCAGGGCACGCGGATTTTTCTGGAGAAGTAGAACGCACACTAAATATGGCGGACGGCGTGCTTTTGATCGTAGACGCACAGGAAGGCCCAATGCCGCAAACGAAATTCGTATTGTCAAAAGCCCTGAGTCTAAAGCTAAAACCGGTGGTAATTATCAATAAAATCGACAAGCCAGCCGCCCGAATTGACGAGGTAAAAAGCGAAATTGAGAGCTTATTTTTGGAACTTGCCACCGACGAGTCGCAACTCAATTACCCGATCTATTACGCCATCGCCAGAGAGGGCAAGGCCGGCAAGACTACCGCGCTAGACGATGATCTGCATGTAATTTTCGACGCCATTATCAATGACATCCCGGCGCCAAGCGTTAAGCCAGACGCTGAAAATGCGCAGCTACTAGTTGCGGCACTCGCGAGCGACAATTATCTCGGCAAATACTGTATCGGGAAAATTTTTGCTGGTAAATTCAAAAAAGGGCAAACTGTCAAAATCTTACAACGAGACGCGGTTAAAACTGGAAAAATCGAGAACTTATTCACCTATAAAGGCCTAGGGCGCGAGGAAGTACTGGAAGCAACCGCCGGCGACATTGTATCGATCGCTGGTATTGCTGAGGCCAGTATTGGCGACACCATTGCGACCGGCGAAAAACCCGAGGCCCTGCCGACAATTGAGCTCGAGGCGCCAACGCTATCTATCTACATTGGCCCCAACACTTCGCCATTAAAAGGTCGCGAAGGCGAATTTACTACTTCTAGACAAATTGCAGAGCGCCTAAATAAGGAGCTCGAGACTAATATTGCGCTAAAGATTCAGCCCGATGGCTTAGGCTATAAGGTTTCCGGTCGTGGCGAATTGCATTTGTCGGTGCTGATCGAGACTATGCGACGAGAAGGCTATGAGCTAGAAGCTGGACGCCCAGAAGTGGTGTATCGCGAGATTGACGGAAAAAAACAAGAACCAATCGAATCTCTGACGGTTGAGGTTTCACCGGAATTTGTGGGAGCAGTATCGCAGGAGCTGGGCATCCGCAAAGCAGAAATGAAGTCCCAGGAACTGACTACGACCGGAACCACCAGATTTGTCTACGAAATTTCGACGGCGGCATTGATCGGCCTTCGTAATAATCTGTTAACCGCGACAAAGGGAACCGTAATTATGTCCAGTATCCCATCCGGTTATCGGCCATTGGAAGGAAAGTATCGCCCGGAGAGAAATGGCGCCCTGATCGCGTCCGAGAGTGGTGTTTCGACGGCTTACGCGCTAGATGGCGCACAGGCGCGGGGAATTTTATACATTCCGCCGCAGGTCCCGGTGTATCAAGGTATGATCGTGGGGCTTTCCAACAAAAAAGATGATCTCGATATCAATATTTGCCGTGAAAAACAGCTCACTAATATGCGTACACACGCATCGGACGGCGCGATTCAGCTCACTCCATACACGCAGCTCTCGTTAGAGCAGTGCTTGGATTTCTTGCTTGACGACGAGCTACTCGAAGTGACACCAAAATCACTGCGTCTACGCAAGCGACAACTTGATCCGATTAAGCGGAAACGAGAAAATCGCGGCTACTCTAGTTAGACCGGTTGCTCCGCTATTTGTGCTATAATCACAGAATGGGATATTTAATTGATTCGCATTGCCATTTGCACGATCGGCAGTTCTTTACTGAGGATCAGGCAGAAGAAATGTTAAAACGTGCACACGAAAAAGGCGTCAAGAAAATCGTCTGCATTGGGACGGACCCCCAGGATTCGCTCGCAGCGCAAAACTTTGCTGCCGCCCATAAAGATACATACTGGACTTATGGCACGCACCCAGAAGAGGCCGGAAAGAGCCAGACTGCAGCGTTTTCACTAGGGGGCAACTCGCCACGACCGGTGGCGGTCGGTGAAGTAGGGCTCGATTATCATTCGGACGGGTATGACCGCGCAGCGCAAATCCGATTATTTGAGGAAATGTTACAACTAGCGCTCGATGAAGACCTGCCAGTGGTGTTTCACGTAAGAAATGCCTTCGACGATTTTTTCCCGGTCGTGGCAAATTTTCCGAGCGTAAAAGGCGTCGTACACTCTTTTACGGATAGCAAAAAGGCATTAAAAACGATTCTTGAGAATACAGATTTCTATGTCGGGGTAAATGGCCTCGCGACCTACTCGACCCTGCCGACACCGCCTTTGGAAAGAATTTTGCTCGAAACTGACGCTCCCTTCTTGACTCCAGCGCCGTTTCGTGGTATAATTAATGAATCGGGGTATATCCGCGAGATTGCCCAGTGGCTAAGTATTAAGCTTGGCGTGGAATTTGAGATAATAGAAAGAGAAACTACTCGCAATGCAGAAAGATTGTACCGTCTTCAAAATACCGAATCAGCCGACGCAAACGGCGAGTGATTTTGGTGACACAAGAATCGAAACGGTAAAGACTGGCAAGATCGCAATGGGCGATTTGGCGATGAAGACAACTACGAGTAAATTCCCGTATTTTGATGAATTAAACAACATTGCGGAGGAGCTGGAAAAATGTCGCTTAAAGATGCTATAAAACTCGGTTTTTCGCCAATTACCGACTTATGGATGAAAAGCGATGCGTCGCGCCCGGTTGGACAAATGACATATGACGACTTACTAAACGCCGAGAGTGAAATCGGGCGAACTCTGTTCGGACCGATCCCGTACGGGCACCAACGAGAATTTTTTGAATCGAAGAAAAATGTATGGATTTGGCATGAAAACTGGCTAGACGAAGCCGGCGCTCAGCGTGGCATTACGATTCGTTACGAAGTGCGGCCAACCGGCGTATACAAAAAGTCAAACGGCGAGAAATACGTCTTACTCGAGGGCGATGAGCTCGAAAATTTTGTGACCGCAGTGCGAACCTACTACGACCTTGCGAAACATAGACTTTATTGTTAAAATGAAGCTATGGAAGCAGAAGAGAAATCACCAAAAACAACTAGCAAATCCTTACCTGAAAAACCGAAGAAGAAATCTTCTGGTTTTTTGGCGTTGGTGCTCGGGGCGATAGTGTTGGTCATCGGCGTAGCGCTTCTGATTGTTAACCTGAATCGTGGGCCTAAAATCCATGATGCCGAAACTTTGGTCGCAACCGGTCAATGGCAGCGCGAAGACGAGCCAGATGTAGTTTGGAATTTTACAGAAATCGGGAAAGGGTCGCTCACGACTAATGCGCATACGAACGACTACGATTTTATTTGGTCCATGAAGGGCGATAAGTTGCTCGTCGAGACGGATTGGCTATACAAATTAAACGACGAGTTTCAATATAAACTCGAGGACGGCAAGCTAATCCTGAATGACAATATCGTGTTCGTGCCGGCGGCGGAGTAGATTCCTTTATAGCAAAAGTAGATATTGCCTTTTAAGCGATGTCTACTTCGGTGCCGGAGGTGGCGTTAATGCCGAGGTTGGAGAGAATCACCAGTTCATCGTCCGTGATCATGTGAGTGGCGTGAAGCTCAGCTCCGCTCAATTTGTCTAGGTTGTCGAGTATTGTTTTGACGACTGGGTTGGTGGTAGAGCAGATGGAAAGGGCGAGCAGAACTTCGCCTAGTTTCAGATATGACTCCTTGAAGTTAGAGATCTTATTCTTGACTTCGAGAATCGGCTCGAGAACAGTCGGCGCGATCAAATCAATTTTGTCCGGAATGTGATTGATCTCTTTGAGCGCATTTAAAAAAGTGGCTGAAACTGGCGAAAGATAACCAGTTTTGCGCCCCGCGATGAATTTTTTGTTAACTTCAAGGCAGGCGCTGGGAAGACCATGGGCAGATTTACGTTTTTCGTCTGCGTGAGCGGCCACCGGGCGGTCAGCTTCCGAGATGCCGAGTTCGTTCATAAGTAGCTTGATTCGCTCAGGAACTTCCGGGGTCACTGCGCCTTTTTTAAGATCAGTGAGTGCGCGATAGTAGCGCCGAACGATTTCGTCCTTCGCGGCTTTGCGAATGGCCTTGTCGTCGGTAATGCACTCGCCAATGACGTTTACACCCATGTCGGTGGGGGAATAATAGACGGTTTTACCGGTAATGCGGTTAAGAATTTCACGAAGAACCGGGAAAGTTTCAAGATCACGGTTGTAATTCACGGCCTTTTCGCCGTATTTTTCGAGGTGAAAATGGTCGATCATGTTGACGTCGCCGAGGTCAGCGGTAGCCGCCTCGTAGGCAACATTCACCGGATGTTTTAGCGGCAAGCTCCAGACTGGAAAGGTTTCGAATTTGGCGTAGCCAGCGTTGACGCCGCGTTTGTACTCGTGATAAAGCTGTGACAAACTGGTTGCCAGCTTGCCAGAACACGGCCCCGGCGCCGAAACTACTACGAGCTTGCGAGAGGTTTCGATATACGGATTGGCGCCATAACCCTCGTCAGACACAATCGTATCAACATCGGTTGGATACCCTTTGGTAAAGGTGTGAAAATAGGTATTCACATTGTAGTCTTTGAGCTTCCTGGCGAAATCGGTGGCTTTTTTCTGCCCATCGTAGAGGGTAATCACGACCGAACTCACGTAAAGTCCTTTCGCACGCAAAAACTCAATGAGCCGCAAAATTTCGGTTTCATAAGAGATCATGTGGTCGGCGCGAATTTTGGATTTTTCGATGGCGTTAGCATTAATGCAGAGAATCACCTCGGCGTCGTCTTTAAGCTCTTGCAGAAGCCTGATTTTGAGGTCCGGCAGAAAACCTGGCAACGTGCGGGCAGCATGTTGGTCATCGATGAGCTTGCCGCCGAACTCGAGGTAAAGTTTGTCAAACATCCCGATACGACTTTTGATGATTTTTTTCTGGACTTTAAGATATTTATCAGCATCAAAGCACTTCTTCATTCAAACCTCCTTGTTGTTGATTCAATTATAACACAAGTGCGGTTAGCTACCAAAAACACAGCGCACGCTAAATCCGCGCCTGCGAAGGGTGCTATTGGCGGAATTGACATAGCTGGAATTGAAGTTGAGGTAATAGGCGTAAGTGCTGAAGCTGGAAGTAGCCGACCAGTAGTAGCCGTAGGAACCGCTATAGTCGAACGAGCCGGAGGTATAGCGGCCGGCGAGCAGGAAATTCGGGGTGGTACCTGGGCCAGCATTGTTATAGAAGGTAGCAGCCCTTTGATAATAGTTACTTTCTAGGTTAGCACCATATGCGATAGCAAGAGCATACCAGTCACCGGTTTTCCAGTTATTGTCGATTGTAGCACGTGCATTGCTAGTAGTAGAAGTTGGTAGTCTCCAACCTTTCGGGCAGATGGAGTAGGCAGTATTATAGCCATCAGTGGTTACTGCATTGCCACTGCTGTCTTTACCACCAGCTGTAGCAACTAGCCATGAGTAGTAGGAGTTACATGGAGTACTGCTGTTGCAGGTATCAGTGTTATTGTTGGTGTTGAAGACGTATTGGCCCGAGTCGCTTGAGAATTGATCGGACGGGACTGATGTGCCGCTAGAGATAGCTGTAGAGGCTGGAAGAGTGTAATATGGGTCACTCTGAGTATAGCCAGCTGGGACATTGGAACCGGCGCTGTCTAGCTTAGTGCCACCAGCTAGGTTGAGGTTTGACGTCATCCAGCACTGGCCATCTGCGAGTTTGGCAACTTTATATGGTTGTTCGTCGCGGCTGTCGTAAACTACCGTCGGAAAAGTATGGCAATCCGAAAGGACCATCGATTGCATGTAAACTTTAGGCAGAGGATTAGTAACCGCAATAAAGTTGATCGTAGTATGATAGGCGCCGATTGGCTGGCTGGAGTCGACCTTGGCGGCAAGCTGCACCACTGCCTCCGAGCCAGTGGAATTAGAAGCGGCAGAGGTCTGGCTTAAAACCGGCGCGGTGGCAAAAACTGCCCGGAAAAAATTACCCGACGTCCCTATGCGAATGCCCCATTTATTGACGGGGAACGTATCCTGCGTGTAGCCGTCTACAGACTGTGCGAGCGTCTCGATCGTGGGGTGGTTTGAGCTGTCTACGGTGATGCCGGGATAATCGGCCGGCGTAATCGTGACGTCGTCGTTGACTAGGGCCGAATTATTAGCGTCGACATTCATACTAAGCGTATATCCGGTCGGGTTATTGGTCCCCACTCCGATCGCCAGATCAGCAACACCAAAAGCCGCACCGGAGGTCGGAGCGAGGTTGAGATAGACATTACTTGGAACAGTAACCTCAAGAATCGGCGTGGTATTGTCGACTTGAAAAGTCAAAGTTTCCGCCGAGGTTGGCGCAGCGTGCCTAGCGATGCAAAAAAGGATCGCCAAAAAACCGACGAGTATCAGAAGAACTTTGTTACCTAACAACTTCTTGACATAACGCGACTGCATGCATCCTCTCTTGATTACGGGCTAGAATCTGTTAACCTAGATCGTACCGTTAGCATTTTTATTATACCGCGTTACCGCTAGTGGTTCAAGGCCTATTTTTTAGCGAAAAATATGTTATAATAGTAATTATGATCTATCTCGACCACGCGGCGGCAACGCCAGTTGATAGTAGAGTGCTCCAAGTAATGGAACCATATTTTTTGACGGATTTTTTCAACCCTAGTGCGGCGTATTTGCCAGCTAAAAAAGTGGCCGCCGACTACACAGTCGCGAAGGCGACCATTGCGCACGCGATCGGCGCGAAATCTTCCGACCTCGTCATTACTGCCGGCGCGACCGAGGCCAATAATTTGGCGTTCTCGAGCTTGTCGTCAGACGCAGCCACGCAGGCGTCCGTGTTATATCTTGAAACCGAGCATGATTCCGTGCGCCAAGTGGCGAAGAAGCATGGTGGCCAAGCGGTGAAGGTGTTAAAAAACGGCTTGATCGACCTCGATGATTTAAAAGCCAAAATTACCGATGACACGGAGCTCGTCTCGGTATCGCTGGTTAATAACGAGATCGGCGTCATTCAGCCCCTAGCGGAAATCGCCAGCGTGATTCGCGAGGTAAAATTCGACCGGCTAAAACGTGGCCTAAAACGCCAGTTGTTGCTACATTCGGATGCGTCGCAAGCGCTCAATCTGCTCGACATCAACGTGGCCAGACTAGGAGTAGACCTGATGACTTTAAACGCCGCAAAAATTTACGGCCCGAAAGGCGTTGGAGCGCTCTATGTGTCGCACGAAGCCAAGTTGCAGCCTTTGACCTACGGCGGGGGCCAGGAAAATGGTCTACGCTCGGGCACCGAAAATGTGCCTGGTGTAATCGGCTTCGCTAAGGCCGTCGAACTCGCTAAAGAACATTTGAATGGCAATCGCAAAAAATATGCTACCTGGCGAAAGGTTTTATTGTCGGAATTACAGGGGTACGAGCTTATCAACAAGAAGCACTCTATTGACAATTTCATAGTTTTGTGCTATAATGGTATAGATGCGGAACGTTTAGTGTTCCTTCTTGAAAATGAGGGGGTTTACGTGTCGACCGGAGCGGCTTGTGCGGCCTCAAAGGGCGTAAAGTCGCACGTACTGGCGGCGATTGACCTTTCTGATGCCGAAATCGCAGGCTCGCTGAGACTTTCGCTAGGCGAGACTAATGACGAAGACCAAATCCACCAGGCTGCACGAATCATCAACGATGTCGTAGCGGCCGAAAAAGAAAGGCTAAAAAATGCCTAAAGTTTTTGTTGGAATGAGCGGCGGCGTGGACTCGTCGGTTGCGGCGATGTTGCTAGTAGAGCAGGGTTACGACGTGACTGGCGTATACATGAAAAACTGGTCGCGCGACCTTCCTGGCATGAAGTGTCCGTGGGCGGAGGACCTTGCCGATGCAAAGCGCGTAGCGGTAAAACTTGGAATACCGTTTGAAGTATGGGATTTTGAGGACGCCTACCGCGAAAAAGTTGTCGAATACATGCTTCGCGAGTTTAAGAACGGCAACACGCCAAATCCGGATGTAATGTGTAACCAGGAAATCAAGTTTAAGTTGTTCTTTGATGAAGCGATGCGGCGCGGTGGGGATTTTATCGCAACTGGGCACTATGCGAGGATGGCTCCGATATCCCGACTTGGGGGATTCCGGAGCGCGGCAGCGCGAGGATTAGCGCGCGAGCCCCATGGCGATGGGAGCGAGCGACGCGACCCCGAGTGGGATATCGGAGCCGTCTTGCTTAGGGCTGCCGATGAGAACAAGGATCAAACCTACTTTTTATATCGTATTTCGGACGAAGCGCTCAGCCATACACTTTTTCCGGTCGGCGAAATGTTAAAGCCGGATGTCAAAAAGCTTGCGGAGCAAAAGGGCCTCCACAACGCTTACAAAAAAGAGTCCATGGGCGTATGTTTTGTGGGCGAGGTCGGGATGAAAGATTTTCTGAAAGAATATATCGACGTTCAGCCAGGCGAGATTCGTGAAATTGAGTCCGAAAAAGTGCTAGGCTATCATGAAGGTGCCATATTTTATACGATCGGTCAGCGCCATGGGTTATATATTTCAGGCAATAAGGGTGAGGTAAATGATGGGTTGCCGTATTACGTCGTGAAAAAAGATTTGTCGAACAACGTTATATACGTATCCAAAAACTTAAATGACCAACATATCTGGACGAAAGAACTAGGGCTGAAGGATATTGTGCTGCGGGTGAGCCATTTGCCGGATGACGGCGCCGTAATGGCGCGGCTGAGACATCGTGCGCCGCTGATTCCGGCGAAGTTCGACGGCAAGGTGCTAAGTTTTGAAAATGAAGTGAAGCGCCCGGCGGCGGGTCAGTCGGCAGTCTTATATGACGGCGAGGTCTGCCTCGGCGGTGGTATTATTGCTAAATAATTTAATCCGCACAAAAAATGCCCGCACGGGAGTGGGCATTTTTCTAAAAGCTATTAAGCTGTCATCATGAGCAAGTCAGCGAACAGCAAAGTTGCTGCGAGCACACTCATGGCTACAACGAAAACTGCATTTGGCTGCTCATCGCGATTGTACTTTTCGTAGCAAAAGCGCTTCTTCGACGCAGTCTTGCGACACGTCGTGGTCTTCTTTGCGGTTTTAGTTGCTTGTTTCTTTTTTGCTTGAGCCATTTTAATCCTTTTTTAATCCTTATGGTTATTTTAGCACAAAAAATCTGACTTTGCAAGGGATTTTAGGTATTTTGTAGATAAATTATGACTCCAAGACGGCCTTGATTCGGCGCACGCCAGCAGACGAAGACTCTTCTTTGACAATCTTGAACGTGCCCAGCAAGCCAGTACGTTCAACGTGCGGGCCGCCGCAAACTTCGCGAGAGACCGGCGCATCAAAATCGCCAATCGTATAGACCTTGAGTTGGTCTGGGTATTTATCCCAGAATTGGCCGTGCGCGTGCAAGGCGTCGCGAGCATATGTCTTATCGTATTCATCGTAAACAACCGGCAGGTCAGCCTTGATCCAGGCGTTAACTTGGTCTTCCACGGATTTTAGCTCTTCTGGCGTCAATTTGTGATCGCAGTTAAAGTCAAAACGTACGCGGTCGGCAGTGATATTGGACCCTCTTTGGGCAATATCTTCACTGATGTGCTTCTGAAGGGCTGCCAATAAAAGATGAGTGGCCGTATGGTATTTAACGGTTTGCTCGCCGTGGTCTTCGAGGCCACCTTTGAACATACCCTTGCTGGCCGTCTGTGAGCGTTCGCGTTGCGCTTTCAAGGCTTCGTCAAATTCTTGTCTGTAATTTTCGCTCAGGCTAATATTCTGGTGATAGCATTCTTCAATGGAAATTTCTAACGGAAAGCCATAGGTATCCTGTAACTTAAACAAATCATAACCGGACAGGCTACCCTCCGAAAGCCCTCGCGAAGCAGCCTTCTGGTTGTTTGCCGCTAGCTTGGTGAGTTCTCTCAGACCTTTGTTTAAAGTGGCACGGAAAGCGCGTTCTTCTTTCAGCAAAACGTCGAGGGCCTGGTCGCGGTGAGTCAAAATCGAATCTGGCAGGCCGGCATAGTTTGCGGCCACGATCGGAACAATTTCGGAAAGGAAGTTGGCCGAAATGCCGAGGTCCAACGCCCGGAGAATGGCCCGGCGCACCAAACGACGCATGGCGTACCCTTGCGTTTTGTTAGAAGGCGTCAGACCCTGAGCGGCAAGAAGGTAAGCGCCGCGAATATGGTCGGCAATCACGCGCATCTCGTCGGTATTGGCATCATAGGCTTTGCCGGAAAGTTCCTCTAGTTTATCGATAATTGGTTTCATCGACGAAATCTTAAACACGTCGAAGCTATCAATTGAGGCTGCGGTGATTCGCTCGAGGCCGCCACCAAAGTCGACGTTCTTCTTTTCGAGCTCGCTGAAAGTGCCGTCGTCGTTGCGCCGATATTGCATAAAAACTTGGTTGCCAATTTCCATGAACCTGGCACCGTCCGAAGCCGGGTGCGACTTGCCATACCTCTCTACATCCTGCTTGTCTTCGCCAAAATCGTAAAAAACTTCCGAATCCGGGCCACACGGATCGCCGAGTGGCGTATCTTCAATGCCGCCGCCACGGCTCCACCAGTTTTCGTGATCGTCATAGAAGAAGATTCGCTCTCCGTCTTTGATGCCGCGCTCATCGCCGTACTTCGCCGAGCCAATTTCGGCAACTTTTGCCTCAATGCCGGCCTCGCGGAAAACTTCCTGCCAAATTTCAGCCGCCTCTGTGTCTTTGGGAATACCATATTTTTCGTTGCCAATGAAGCAGCTAACATAAATCTTGTGCGGATCGAGCCCGATTTCCTTAGTCAAAAACTCAAAAAAGTTACGGATCTGTTCGCGTTTAAAGTAGTCACCAAGCGACCAGTTACCAAGCATTTCAAAAACCGTGGTATGGCGCGGATCACCGACATCCTCAATATCCTGAAGGCGTAGTGATGGCTGCGAATCTGTAAGACGAGTGCCGTCCTTGTGGGCCTTGCCGAGAAGATAGGGAAGTAGCGGCTGCATACCGGAGCCCGTGAAAAGCGTGGTCGGATCGCCCTCGAGCACCAGTGGTGCCGGCTGGATAACTTTGTGGCCATGTTTAACTTGAAAATCTAAAAACTTTTGACGAACTTCATTTGCATTCATTCTGTAATTATACCATAAATTGGACGCATGAAAAAGCCCGCTCGCATGGGAGAGCAGGCTTTAGGCTCCAAGGAGCCTTTCCAGGGCCTTCTTAGTTTGGCGCGGAGTGCGGAATCTGATGGTTTTCATTCCACAGCGCCGTGCGGCCCTGATGTTGAGCGGGTTGTCGTCGACGAGAATAATCTCGCCCGGCGGCACGCTAAGTGTGCTCGCAATAGCGGCGAAAGTTTCTGAGTCGCGTTTCGTGCCTCTCAGCTCGTAAGAGAAAAATTGACTCTCTGGCGCAAAGAACGCAAATAAGGCGCCGTAGTCTGAGCGGAGCTCCTCGATCCGTTCCTCCGTGATGTCGGAATGTAAATAAATTCTATAGTCCGACCGACGCAGAGTTTTCAGCAGACCGAGCATCTCATCGTTAGGGGGCCTTTTGGTCACTGTAAGAGCTTCGTATGCCTCTTTGGCGGTGACCCGACCCCTGACGGTTTTTCTCCAGAGCTCTATCTCCGTCATATTGCCTATAAGCATGTATTTGTACATTTTATGGTTGATGAGATATGCCATAAAAGTCCGGGCCGTGCTCATAAGGCCGCATTTACGGATCAGCCACCACGCCGCTCGCTGACGGCTGAAGCCGCCGAGCGGACCATTGAGGTCCACAAGGATAACCTTGGATTGCAAACAGATCACCTCCGGGTATGTTTATAGCACTTTTTACCGTAATTGTCAATTTTGTAGTAAGCGGCTAAGGCGGGATTTGAGGTTTTTTGATTCTGGAGCGCTTGATAGCGTATCTGCGCCAACTCGGAGCAGGCCAAGCGCTGTGGCATACGAATAGTCCAGTTCGACGTCGTCCGGAATATCGAGTTTCGGCAACGTCAGAATATCGATCAGGTTCACGACTGGGCGGCGCGAGAATGGCAAACGGGTGTACCAGTCGGAAAGGGCGAGTTTTTCTTGTAATAGCGAGAGGCCAGCGCCGCCGCCACAAAGCAAGACGCTACGCGGTAGCGACCCGGCGGAATAATTTTCGAGTGCAACCTCGACACCGGTCAGCCACACTGATAAATTGCGCGCAATTGCGGCTTCGACCTTGGATTTTAGGGCGTCATCAAGTGTGCCAGAATCATAATCGAGCTTATATTTTTCGGCAGTGGCAAAATCAACACCGAGTGCTTCGGCGATTTGGTGAGTGAAGCTACGGCCGCCGATCGAAAACATTTCTGTGGCCTCGACACCGCCATCCTCGACGACGGCAATGTCCGTAGTGCCGCCACCAATATCCATTACGATGCCGGAGAAATTGGAATCCAAATCATCGCCAAGGCAAGCGCGGCAAACTGCAAACGGTTCCACTGCAAGCGTCAGAAGCTCCAGGTTGAGTTCGGCGCAGACTTTCTCGATGGCTGCCACATGGATCATCGGAGCAAAGGCCGTATATATCAAGATGGAAACCTCCGCGCCTTTGAAACCGATCGGGTTGCTGACTTTGTAGCCGTCGATGGTCAGGCTCACGATCGCGGAATTAATGAGACGCACCTCAACGTTGTCGTTGCCGGTCTCGAGCGCAACGGTCCGTCTGGCCACTTCGCCAGCCTTCAATTGAACTTTTTCGATAATTTCATTCATCTCGGATTCGGAAATGGGCGAATTGGGGTTGCGACGGGTATATTTGACCGAAGTGGTGTTACCTTTAATCAGCTCGCCGGCGATACCAACCACCGTGCGTTCGGCGCGTTCGCCAGCCTTGTCCTCGACCCGCACTAGCGCGTCTTCACAGGCGGTAATCACGGCCGGAATATCAGAAATAGCGCCGGCGTGCATGCTACCTTCCTGCTGGTGAGTCTTGGCAGCAGCCAAAATTTTCAACTCGCCGCTAGCGCCCTGCTTTGCCAAAACAGCTTTGACGAACTCGGTGCCAATATCTAGGCCAAGGATCGTGTTCATGGTTTAATTGTAACACACTTTCCGGGCTCTAGGCCACTTAGTTCATATTTACCGAAAACGGTACGATGAAGCGTCTCGACGCGGTAACCAAGCGCCGCAAAGGTACGACGGATTTGACGGTTGCGGCCCTCGCTTAAAGTCACGAGGTACGAAGCCGCCTCGCCGTTGCGCTTGACGACCATGAATTTCGACGGACCGTCATCAAGCATGACGCCGTAATCGGAAATCATTTGTTGGTGGAGCGGCTCGAGCGGCCGGTCGAGCGTGACTTCGTAAACTTTGTTTTTGCGGAATTTCGGATGTGTCATTTGGTAGGCAAAATCGCCATCATTGGTCAGCAAAATCAAGCCGGAAGAATCCTTATCGAGCCGGCCTACAGTCTTGAGGTGTTGATACTCTTTCGGCAACAATTCATAAATCGTCGGGGCCGGGCCCTGAGCATTGCGTGAACAGACATAGCCCACTGGCTTGTTCACAGCAAGATACAAGTATTCCGTATCAAACGGGATTATCTTCTTATTATAGCACACTTTGTTCGATTTGTCAATACGGGCGCCCAAACTGGCCGGCTGATCGTCGACCAACACCTTGCCGGCGGCGATTAAATCGTCGGCCTCGCGACGCGAAATACCGATCCGCTCAGCGAGAAATTTATTGAGCCGGACCGACGGGTTGTCCATAATTTACCTGCTGAGGCGGTAAGGGCTGCGCGGGTTGTGCGGGGGCTGGAGCCGGAGCGGATGCTGGTTGACTGGGGGCCGGAGCCGACTGCGGCTGTGGCGTCGGAGTCGACGGTCGCGGAGCTGGGGCTAGCTGTGAGGCCGGCTGCGGTTCGGAGGCTGGAGCTGGCGCTGGCTGAACCGGCGGAACCGGCGCCGGTTGGCTAGGAACCGGGGCTGACTGGCCGGACGAGGCTGGCGCGGACTGCGGCACAGCTTTGTCACCCAGAACTTCGTGAATCGTATTAACTACATCTTCAATCCCGACTTGTGATTTCACTAGGTAGCGGTCACAGCCAAGGCTTTCGCCGCGGGCGCGCTGCTCGTCGCCGGAAAGGGCGGTCATCATAATGATTTTAATGCCAGCGGTTTCGGGCGTGTTGCGTAAGATATCTAGCATATCAAAACCGGAAATTTTCGGCATCATAACATCGGCCAAGATCAAATCTGGCTTTTCGCGCACTGCTACTGCAAGAGCTTCTTCACCATCGCCGGCCGTCACCACCTCGTAGCCCTCAGCAGTGATGCGGATGCTGTAGATCTCCCGCAAGGCTGCGTCGTCTTCCACTACCATTATTTTCATTGTGTACCTCCTTGTACCTTATTATTATTGATCATGCGTTTTTCATATTCCTCACCGGAAATGCGTGGCAAGGAGACATAGAAAGTTGACCCCTCTCCGAAAGCCGATTCGGCCCAAACGCGGCCGCCCATAGCCTCTACGCGTTTTTTGACGATGTAGAGACCGAGGCCGGTGCCGCCAATGGTGCGAGTATCAGAATTGTCGGAGCGATAGAATTTTTGGAAGATGTGGGGCAGGTCGTCGCCGGAAATACCGAGTCCGGTGTCGGTTACATTGATCAAAATATGGTCGCCGTCGCCACGAACATTGACATAAATCGAGCCGCCAGCTGGCGTATATTTGATGGCATTGCCGACCAAGTTGTCGATAATTTCGCCGATAAAGCCAGTATCAACATAGCCGTAAACCACCTGATCAAGGCGACGCGCAGTGTTGATGCCGGACTCCGCAGAGCCAAATTGGTATTTCAAATTGGCGGCATTAATCTGCGGATAGTACTGGTCGGCGATCTGTTTGACGAGGCCGACCATTTCGACCGGCTGCAAATTCGGGCGCAAATGGCCGTCGTCAAGTTTCGTAACGTCGAGCAAGTCATGGAAAAGCTGGCCGAGGTGCTTGGCGGCAGCATGCGCGGCGTCAAGATAGCTGCGGGCACGTTCGTCGATGGTTGCGGTCTGCGGGTTGAGCGCCAGCGAAAGGTAGCCTTCGATTGACGCTACCGGCGTACGCATTTCGTGCGAAGCAGTTGAGACAAACTCAGCTTGCTCGCCCTCCTCGGCGAGTTCTTTGGCGATATTGCGGAAAGTGATAATCCGGCTGCCATTCTGGTCGTTCACCGGTACTAGTGAAACTGAGACCGGAATACGCTTGCTAGCTCGGCCGATGACGAAACAAACTTTGTAGTTTTCGAGTGGCTGGCCATCGCGGATGGCACGCAGTAAAAGATTTTTGTCGTCCGGGAGCGGGGCGTCTTCGATGCTTTCGACTTTAAGTAGCAGACCAAAATCTAGACTGACTGCGTCGGCAGCTTTGGTTTCGAGCATGGTGGCGGCGGCGGGGTTAAGATACTGGATTTTGCCGTTACGATCTAAAATGATGACGCCGTCGTGGATGTTGATGAGAGCAAGTTCGGCAAGCGAACTTTGTGGCGCGACCGGCGTAGCTGGCACAGAAGTAGTTTGGCGTTTAAATAAACTCATATTTATATTTTAACACAAGCGTGAAAAAATGTGCTAAAATTGATACATGAACAAGGATGTAATCTATATTGAGCCAGAAGATGATATTACCGATATCATTACTAAAATCGAAAATTCAAAAGAAAAAATCCTGGCCCTAGTACCGCCAAAGAAGTCGGGGGTCTTTCGAAGCATTGTAAACATTAAATTAATTGCTAAAGCTGGGCTCAATGCCGGTAAAACCATTGTGCTGGTCACGACCGACCCGGCCATTATTAAGCTCGCCGCAGCGACCAAGCTGCCCGTGACCAAAAACCTGCAGTCCGCCCCGGCTATCCCGAAAATCGATGAGCTAGCGGATATTGAGACGGCGTCGGTGGAGGAAGTAGTCGCGGAGAGCGAAAAGCCAAACGCTAAGGTCGTAGCAGCTACTGAAGATGAAGCCGAAACGACAAAAGACGAGAGTGACGAAGCTGCTAAAAAAGATACCGATAAGTCGGCTAAGCCTAGCAAGGCGGAGAAAGAGGCCGCGGTCGCTGAAAGTGATGACGCCGCAACGGTTGAGAAAGACACCAAAAAGCCAGCCGATAAGAAAAAGCCGAAAATGGGCGCCAAGAAGCGGAATATTTTGATCGGCGTCGGCATCGGGGCTTTTGCAATTTTGTGCCTGGTGGGATTTTGGGCCTTCGCAATCGCGCCGGCCGTGACTGTCACCGTAGCGATTCGTACTGCGACCGATAATTTTTCGCAAAACGCCACTTTTACTACGAAAATTACGGAAGAAAACGCCAGTGAGGGGAAGTTTTATCTGGACGAGAAGAAATCTGAAACTAAAATCGAGGCAAGTTTTGACGCGACTGGCACTAAGGATGTCGGCGAGAAGGCCACGGGAGAGGTGGTGGTTTACCAATACTTCCGTCAAAAAGGCAACATCGCGATCGAGAAGGGTGCCACCTTTACCAACAGTGGCCTGACTTTTGTCGCCAGTGAAGGTGCTGTGCTTTCATGGGATGGTAATGGAGCAGACGAATGCATTAATAACAATAAGCCGGAGGAGTTGGTGCTTAGTGGCTGTCTAATTTCTGGCCGAGTTAAAGTGGTCGCGGCGGAACCCGGTGCGCAATACAACATCTCTGCTGCTCAATCTGGCTGGTCAATGACGGCAAATGTAAGCGGTGTCTATAGTGACTCGGCGATGTCCGGTGGCACTAGCAAAACCGTGACTATTGTGACGCAGGCCGACATCGACGCGGCGCTAGCTAAGGTAGTTGAGAACAACGCATCCTCGCAGGCCAACCGCAAGAATAAGTTGCTCGAGCAGGTGGAGGAGGGTGCCTTCATTATTGATTCTAGTTACAAGCAAACCATCAGTGACCCAGTATCGAGCCCGGCGGTAGGGGAAGAGGTAAAAGCAAATGAGAAGCCGTCGCTCACCGTGACGGTAACCGACACAATTTACGTTGTTGACAAGACTAAGGTCGAGGAATTTATCACCGAGAAGGCAAAACTAGCTGATAGTTACAAGATTTACAAGATGAATGACCCCTTTATCGAAAACTTCACTGAAGTCGGCGAGACCTATGTAGGTAAAATCAAGACTTCTTACGTTTCCGGCCCGAGGATCACCGAAAACGACGTCATTGAGACGATCGCCGGCAAAGGCATTGGTGAGGCGCGGACGGATTTGATCGCTAAATTCAGCGGGATCGACAGCAATAACACCAAAATTGAGGCGTCGTACCCCTGGGTATTCAGCGTGCCGAGCGACAATACTAAGATCACCGTCAAGATTGACGTAGAGGAATAATGAAGATTATCGGTCTCGATGTCGGCGAGAAACGCATTGGCGTGGCCCAGGCGGATTCAAGCACCCGGATAGCCGTACCAGTCGGGTTTTTGACGGTAGACGGCTCAGAGTGGCAGGAAATCGCCAGGATTGCCCGTCTAAATGGCACTAATTTGTTCGTTCTAGGGCTTCCTAGGAGCAATGAAGGCAACGAGACGGCTCAGAGCCAGTATGTGCGTGACTTCGCGCGAAAACTAGTCCAGAACGTGCCTGAGGCGAAAATCCAATTTCAGGACGAGTCTCTGACCTCAGTTGAGGCCGAAAAACGTCTGAAAAGCCGCAAGAAAAATTACCAAAAAGGCGACATCGACGCCGAGGCGGCGAGTATTATCCTGCAGGATTTCGTCGAAAAGTTTACAGAGAAGGCTACGCTACGCGTTGGTAGCTCGCCCGCCAATAACCCGCCCGCGCCGGCCGGCAAAGCCAAGGCTATTGTCGCTGTTGTGATTGCAGTAGTGGCTCTAGGGTTGATTGGCGCAACGGCGGTGCTAAAGATTAGGGATCACGTCCGAGCTAAGCGCGAAGAAGAGTACGCCAAACAGGAGGCTGAGATGAAAGCCGAGGTGTTTAATTTCACCATCCGGCCGGGAGAGACGATCTTCGACGTCAAAAAGCATCTGGTGGAAGCAGGGTATGACGCATCTGGGGTGGAAGCGGCGCTGAGCGCAGATTATGATTTCGACTTTTTGAAGGAGCGGCCGGAGGGGGCAAGCCTTGAGGGCTACCTCTATCCAGAGACGCACGAGTTCTACGCCGACGCCACAGCGGAGGAAGTAATCGCGAAGTTTCTGATTGGGATGGGAGAGGTCATCAGCGCCAATGATCTAGCTGCGAAATACGCTGCGCACGGGCTGACCCTACACCAAGGAATCACTTTGGCCTCTATTGTGCAGAAAGAATCTGGCGCGCCCGCGGACCAAAAGACGGTGGCACAGGTGTTTTACTCTCGGTTGGCTTACGGGTGGCGACTCGGGAGCGATGTGACCGTTTCGTATGCGCTTGACGTGGTGGACCCGGAACGGACGACCTATCGCGACAATGCGGCAGCGCTGACGATTGATTCTTGTTACAACACCAGAATCTACACCGGTTTGCCTTGTGGCCCGATTGCCAATCCAGGGCTTTCGGCACTCTTGGCAGTAGCAGAGCCATCAGATACGGCTTATCTTTATTTCTTGACAGGCGATGACGGTTTGATGTATTATAGTTATACAGAGGCTGAGCACAATCAGAATATTTACCTACATTGCCAGACGCTCTGTGATGTTTCGTTATGAAAAAGCAAACTAAGATGCGGATCAAGCGTTTTCGGCACATGTTGCCGTATGTTTTGACGGCAGTCGCGACTATCGCCATCGTTTCGGTGGGGTCGCTCGACAAGCAAAGCTCCGGAATAAACCTGAGCTTGAATGTTTTTGCCGAAAACAACTACAAAGTCTCGGTGGACCAG
>DGIF01000032.1 GCA_002393165.1 Candidatus Saccharibacteria bacterium UBA3829 | reverse complement strand
CAAACCACGGCGGGCAAGTGTCAGTCTGCACGATATATTTTGGCTTCGGCCGCGTATTCTTGAGTCCCGCCGGCGCGTGGCCAATAATTGCTTCATTCAAAATCTTGTTTAATTCCGACGTTTTTATCTCAGTGTGCCGCGCCTTATCAATCTCGAGTGCCATTTCAAAAATCTGCGTCGCATTCATACCAGTCTCTGAACTCGTCAATATCACCGGTGCATACGGCAAAAAGTCATAGTCCTTCTCTAGCGCGTCCAGCAGAAAATCCGCCGCCGTCCGGTTGCCAATGTTTTCCTCACCGTAAAAATTCGTCGGCTCCGCGTTCTCAAGCAAATCCGCCTTCGTCACTATCATCATGATTCCCTTACCCGCCTCTACAATCTGCCCCGCAATCGACTGGTCCAGCTTGCTATGCGGCTCCGTCGAATCCACCAGCAGGCAACATACATCCGCCTCTTCAATCGCCGCCAGCGTCCGGATGGCTGAAAACTTCTCAATTCCCACCTCACGCTTGCCCGGCTTGCGGAGCCCCGCCGTGTCAAGAATCTCAATCTCCCGACCTTTGTATTTCACTGTCACCCGGTTCACGTCCCGCGTCGTCCCTTGACGACTCGACACAATCGCCTGTTGCTTCTTGCCGAGCGTATTAAATAACGATGACTTCCCCACATTCGGCCGACCAATCAGAGCAAGCTTGAGACGAGCTTGGGGATCCTCCCTCTGAGGGCTTCCGGAGGCTGCCGCCAAGGGGCGAGGGGTCCGAGCCCCGTAAAGACGGGCGCGAGGAACCCCGTCCCTCAGAAGGACGGATTCCAAGCTTGTCTTAAGTTTCTCGACTCCTTGCCCGGTTGTCGCCGACGTATATATAATACACTCTGGTGAAATTCCCAGAGCCCGGAATTCCTCAATCGGCAACGATTCACCTAAATCGCATTTATTAAGCACCAAAAACACTGACTTTCCAGATTTTAAAGCATCTTTTGCAATTTTCTTGTCACGATGATCAAAGTATTTCGATGAGTCCAGCGTCACCAATATCACATCTGCCGCCTCTATCGCATCCTGAATCTGCTCCTGAATCGACGCTTCAAAATCATCGTTCGGATCCTTCAGGCCAGCGGTATCCACCAAAATAAACGCATCGTCAATCGTCGCCATCACGTTATCGCGTGTCGTCCCCTCTTCGCGCGCCACAATCGCAATGTTTTTCCGCGCCATACGGTTAAGAATGCTAGATTTTCCAGCATTTGTTTGCCCCACCAGCGCGACTATTGGTAACTTTTTCATGCCATAATTATATCATATTTGTCCGTAACCGGAAAGAGTATCACTTTATTGACTTTTAAGCAAAAGTGTGATACAATAGATATAGGCTTACGCTCGTTATTTAACAAAATATGGCATGCAAAGGAGGAGATTTAACATGCCGCAACCCAGCAAGTGGCCAGAAATCTTTGACACATACTACGGCGAACCGGGCCCCTGCACCCCCAATAAGCCATTTATGGCAACCCCGCTCGCCGAGAGTCAAGAAACCCTGGAGGAAGATCAGCAGTTTGCGCAAAACGACGCCAATCTCACCGCCTTCATCATCATGATGATCGCAGAGATTCTGAGACCCCACTTCGAAGATGGAGTCGTTACGGTCGGCTACAATTGGCGGATCCGTTTTGAAGACATTCATGACGAAGATTGTGGCGAAACCCCAGACAATTACCATTTCTGTCTGGAAATCGGAGAAAACCATAAGTGGCGAAGCTACGGTCTGGAACACACCACGGAGGTTAGATACTGCGACAACCACCCCTGTGGCAACTGCAAGATCGAACAGAGCCCAGGAAAAATCAAAATCACAGCCACGATCGAATACCTCCCGGAAAATCTCACTGCGGTCGACTTGGCAGCCAAGGCGGCCAAGATCTACATCAAGGGAATGCATAAGTTCTTCCCCGAGTACGGCACTGTGTTCTTCGCCCCCCTGTGAACCGTTAAAGGAGGTTCTCTCTATGGAAAATCACAGACTCAACGGCACACCGGCAGACCTGAAAGACTACGAACTAGGAGCGCTTTTGAGCGAAGAAGGTCTGAAAGGTTGCGCCCCCTTCTTCGGCTACATCAAGTGGCTCCTCAAACGAGGCGCCATGATCGCCACCGCGACGATCGCCGGCATCGGCATTGCCGTTGCCATCATCGTCGCCATCCTCTACGGCCATCCCCATTGAGGGATGGCCATTTTTTATGCTAAAATTACACCACTTTTACAGACATAATCAAGCAAGACCTCTTGACAAAAAATACCGGTTGTGGTATGACTAGAGGGTTGATGGCCTGTTTTTGCATCTAAACTTACACAGACTACAACGAAATTTTTTCCGAAAGGATGAACATTTATGGCTATTGATACCGGTAAGGACGGGTATCCCTTCAGGCTACTTGCACAGCATAAAACCGACAGCTACCAAGCAGCCGGCGAAGAACTCAGATGGGCAGTAAGCGTCATCGCAGCACTCAATGATTCGCTCCTCGGCGAAGAACCGCTGTGTTACGCCGATTCAGACAAGTGCGTTATGGCCGAACATAAAGCGCTCTTGGGCCTTCTGTTCAGAAACCCTGGCTCCGCCAGCAGTTTTATTAATTACGTAGAACGGCATGGTAGATATAACGCCCAGCAGCCCCAGCCGTTTGTCAGCACCGATGGTGACTTCCCGTTGCTT
>DGIF01000024.1 GCA_002393165.1 Candidatus Saccharibacteria bacterium UBA3829 | reverse complement strand
CTTGAACCGACGACCTGCCGCTTACAAGGCGGCTGCTCTACCAGCTGAGCTATCACGGCTGGTGTCTAAAAAATGGAGCCGCGAACGAGATTTGAACTCGTGACCTCATCCTTACCATGGATGCGCTCTACCGACTGAGCTATCACGGCACTGTGATCATTATACACGCTAGACGCGTTTTTGTCTAGCCCGGGAGCCCACGATTTTTGGTACTACCGAACCCATCCGCTTACTATTTTTGCGCTTTTTCGCTTCATTATCGCGCGTCACCTGCGCCTCAATTCGCGCCGTCGTCGCCGTCGCCGCCTCCACGTCGCCAGTTGCTTCGTAGATCGCCAAAATCTGCCGCAATGTCGATACCGACGGATCCAGCTCGTAGGCATTCTCCAGGGCCTCAATCGCCTTACGCGGACGCCCCAACTTTTCCTCCGCCTTCGCCAACGCTATATAGCGCGCCGGCACATCACCTTCGAGCGCAATCGCCTGCGAAAAAGCCATCTCCGCCTTCTCGTATTCCCCAATCTCCAAATAAATCAACCCGGCATTATGAATCGAGGCCGGATTGTTATCTAGCGACTGTGCAATCTCAAAACACTCCACCGCTTCATCATACCGCTGCCCCTTGGCATACAAAATCCCCAGCCGGTTATAAGCCGCGGCATTTTTTTCGTCAAACTTCAAAATCGTCAGCAAGGCCTTCTCGGCCCGGAACGGCTTTCGCTCCTTCATGGCCGTCTGCGCCACCGACCACAACTTTTTCATTTGCGCCTTATATTTCGGCGATTGCTCTTCTACCGGCTTCTCTTTCGGCGCCACCGGAAAGAAAAAGGCCAAATAAGTCGCTAGAGCCAAAATTACCAAAATCGCAATCATGGCACCATTATATCATAACTACAACAAATCTGCCACTAGGTGCAATTTCACGTGGCCATTTTTTTCAATCGCCTCGTATGCCCTCAAAAATTTCGGTATTCGGTTCAAAAATGCGAGCTTTCCTGTAACAAAATACGTCTTGTAGGACATCTCGATCGCTGCCGCGAGCACCGACAAAGCCTGGCTGCGTACGCCGTCTTTTTTCTTGCAAATTTCATCTGCAAGCCCCGGTAACTCCGTCGGGCGGCAAACCATCAGGCGTTTAGCGAGCGCCTTCGTTTTCTCGTCTGCCATCACGCCAGCATTCACCCCTGGTGTATTTTTCAACACGTATACCGCAGACCGCGACAAAACCGTCGGCAAAAGCCGAGACGGCGCATCAGTCACCAACACAAAATGCACCTTCTCACCCGGCTCCTCCAGTGACTTCAGCATCGCGTTTGCCGCCTCCTCACCCAACGTCTCTGCCGGCCGTACCACGATAAACTGGTCCGTCTTCTGTTTGACGCTCAGCCGCGCAAGTACGCCGCGCACCTGTTCAATTGTAATCACGGTTTTGCCTTCCGGCGTCAAAACTACCGCACGCGGTAAATCCACTTTTACGTCATCCGGCGCCACAAACACTGAACAGCCCGACCTTTTTGCTATCGTCGGAATTTCATTTACATCATCAAAAAACATCGAGTCTACTCCTTGACATCAAACCACTGATCGAACTCCGCCGGTCGATCCACAACAAATACCTTCCTTACCCCACCCGGCAAAGTAATTTCCAATGACCCAGCGTGCAAATAAAGTCGCTCCGCCTTTTCCCCACCGTAAACCGCATCGCCAACAATCGGATGTCCAAGATACTTCATGTGTACCCTCAGCTGATGCGTCCGCCCAGACACGGGCCGAAGCTCTAGCAGCGAATGCTGACCATCAGTTTTCAAAACCTTATAAAACGTCTCGGCCTCTTTTCCGTTTGCGTCCACTCTGAACGTCGTCGGACGTTTAAGGTCTCTTATCATCGGTAAATCTATCCGCGCTTCGTTAAGCTTCGGCTGCCCAGAAACCACCGCATAATAAGTCTTGTGCACTTTACGATCCTGGAATTGCTTTTTCAGAAATTTCTGCGTTTCTTCGTTCTTGGCCAATATCATCACCCCAGACGTATCCCTGTCCAACCTGTGAGCCACTAAGCCATAGTCGGCAAGAGTTTTCTCTGGACAATACTCGCCCTTGGCTTCAGACAACAACCCAGCCGGCTTATTTACAACCAAAACATTATCATCTTCATAAATTACTTCTGGCCTTAAATCGGCATTTTTCATGACTTCCGGCACTTTGAGATCAATTTTTACGCCTCGTTCAACTTTAAAATTCGGCTTCGTAGCCAGCTCGCCATTCACCGTCACAAACCCACTTTCAATAAACTTCTGCAGCGTCGACCGATTATAGCTTTTATAAATCTCCTTCATCAAAATATCCAGCCGCACCTTCTCCGGCGCCGCTTCTGCCTCAGCCAAGACTACGTCGCCATTAATTACGCGCGACATCTCCGGTTTACTAAACTTTTTTCCAGTCCGTATCATGTCTTATTATAGTCCATCGCAAAAATGATGAAGATAGGGGGCTCGTTTTACAAGACCGAGCTCGCTTTCTAAGCTTTCATTTCTAAAAAAATGGTGGAGTGTAGGAGGCTCGAACTCCTCACCTCTTCCATGCCATGGAAGCGCTCTACCAAATGAGCTAACACCCCAATCATCGCTCCCGCCCCGCATTTTCATTTTATCACAAAGTATGCTAAAATAAAAGTATGAAAACAATTCTAACCGGCATTAGGGCAAATAGCGAGCTCCACCTTGGACACTATTTGGGCGTAATTACGCCCATGGTACGACTCGCCAACAAATATTCAAACGAATACCATGTCAATATCTTTGCCCCCGATCTCCACTCCATCATTTCCGAAATCGACGGCAAACTCCAGGACAACATCATCCGCACTCTGAAATATTGGCTTGCTGCCGGGCTCGTTATCAATGACAATGTTCACATCTATCGTCAGTCTTACGTTCCTGCGCATTCTGAGCTTTGTTGGATTTTAAACTGCGTCGCCACCATGGGTGAGACCTCGCGCATGATTCAATTTAAAGAAAAATCTAAAGGCCAAGACACTTGCAATGTCGGCATTTTTGACTATCCGGTCCTCATGGCCGCCGATATTCTTCTATACGACGCTGAGTTCGTTCCTATCGGCGAGGACCAATTTCAACATATTGAGCTTACTCGCGATCTGGCTATGCGATTTAATCGCAAATACGGCGAAGTTTTTACCGTCCCGGCCAGAACCACCGAGCAAGTTAAGTTTATGGGGCTTTCAAATGGTATCCGCATCCGCGATCTGCTAAGCCCAGAAAAAAAGATGAGCAAATCTACTCCAGCCGAAAACTCCAAAATCATGCTTGACGACGACCCAGCTCGCGCCGCTAAAAAAATCATGTCTGCGACCACCGATTCCGTCGGGCGCATTCGCTACGACATGTTCACTCAACCCGGCATCTCAAATCTGCTTCAAATCGAAGCGCTCATTACCGATACGCCACTCGAGACCATCATCCAGCGCTGGAGCGGCGAGACGCGTTATGGCGAGCTTAAACGCACCGTCAGCGAAGACGTCGCCAAGATGCTTACTGATTTTCAAGCCAAACTCGCCACCATCACAGACGAAGAGGTTCTTTCCATTCTGCAAACCGGCGAGACCTACGCTAACAAAGTCGCCAATGCTAAGCTCCTGCAGGCTCAGACCGCCTTTGGCCTTCGCTAACAAAAATCGCCCTTCGCGGGGCGATTTTTTGAGTGACAATCAATCTAAACCTGCACCAACTCCGCCGAATCCAAATTGTAGTCCTTCATTGCCACACTAGTAATCGCCGGGTCCTCGTAAGTATTATAATAATACGTCCTGCTAGCCGCCGAATACCCCCCAGTGTAAATCGTCATCTCGCATTTGCCATCGGCCATCTCCGCTGCACCATCAATCATCGCCACTCCCGCCAAGGTATGGAACAACCGCGATACATTCTCCGCCTCAGTCGTCTTCATCGGATAGTGCGTATTGAGATACGCAATTCGCACAAACCGCGACGGCGAATAATAATCACCTGGCACGCCCCGCATTAACGATCCGGATCCGAACGGCTTTACCGTCGTTCCGCGCCACTTAATGGCCGGTGGCATCTGTGGAAATAGATTCATGTAATTGCGCAGGTTTTCCTCGTGCCACCCATAACCCGGCTGGTTCGTTAGGACATCCACACTATTGTGGAAGACCTCCATTCCGTTCTCGGTATATTCCACTACGATCGAGCGCTTACCGTCACCGATGATAAAGTGAAGCTGCGACACCGGAAGCTGGTCATTTAGCGGCTTCGCCACGATTGCCACGTCCTTCAAGGCTTTCTCGGCTTCATCCACCGTCGCAAAATTCATTGCCACCCATAACGGGAACTCATAGGCCGCCACATTAGTCTTACCTTCAATCGCCGCTAGCGCATAGGCCGCATATCCTGGGAAGTTGAGTCCTGCAACCCCTAACCCCGCCTCATTCGCACAATCAAAATACAACGGCACGTTCTCGGCCACAATAGCCATACCGATAATCGCGCCCTGCTTAGGGCTCATGGTTCCAAGAAACGCCGAGTTATAAGAGAACTTTCGCGGCGTAATCACTACTTTTTGGCCATAACCCTCCGACCAGTCTAAATTCCGCCCAAAATACATGTTACCTTTATCATCACTAAACCGCACCCCGGTACACATAAATAAACCTCCTTGATTAACATCCTCATTTTACTATAAAAAATCGCGCCCGTAAAGACGCTTATGTTTATTTCTAGTTAAATTAGATAGCGTCCGCCACCACTACGTATCGCATACCTTGGCCCTGGCAAGTCAACAGTACTAGCGAATGGCCCATTCCATAATTCACCAATGCATTCATGTCAATGCTGCTATATTTGGCATCTTCAGCATAAGATAGCGCCGTCTCCCCTTTCTTTAGTAGCACCACGCCGGATTGTCCGTTAATCGGATTGGCTGCTACCCGGTAGGCTCTCTTCACCCCACTTTCAGTCACCATGAAAGTATCACCAATTTTCAATTTCGTAATGTTACCAAAATCCGTATATTCGTGCCCCCAGACCAGTTTACCAACCCTAGCCACACCTAGGCCAGAATCTATCGCCGTAGAAGCAACTCGCGTCAGACCTTGTACGCCCCAAGCAAACTCCACATTATCGGCTAGCAACTTTGGTGTCGGCACCGTTTCCCCACTATTCAACGCCGTGGTGCCAGCCGTCGCTGCCAAATTCGTAACTGCTACGGTGTCCATCGTCGCCACAGCGACGGGAACAGCTTCTTTCGCTTCCGTCGCCTGCTCCGGAATCACTGTTCGAGCGCCTTTCGGCACATCAATCCCTGCAACTTTCACCAAATCAGATGCCATCAAAATCTCAGGGTTTAGTAGCGCTCCTAGCAGGCTAGAGACCATCACAAAAAACAAAACTCCCAATATCCTAGGCTTCATAAAGATACCAAAAATTAGGTTTATACTTCCATTATACCACACTTATCGATTTTTGTCAATAGCTACCACTGTGCGGCTAGCCGCCCCGAAAAGTTGTTGACAAAACCATAAGCTACATATATAATAAAAGCTAAGAAGGGACACTTAAAAGAAAGGAAATAATGTCAAGTCTTCACATTCATAAAAAAGCGGCAGCCGCTGTTGCTGTCCTGGCCGCTACGCCTGCGATGTTTGCGGCAAACAGCATAATAACTTCTGGCAGCGCCTCCGCGCTCACCTACACCATCCCAGATGGATACACCACAATCGTCGATGCCAATTTCTACGATTGTGCCGCCAGCGCATTCTCAGACCAATTCCCGGCCGAAGAGATCCCAGAGACCGGCCTCACCGATGCGCAGCTGGCGAAGATCACGGGCATAACGTGCGTAGAGCCAAATCTGCGTGCAGGAGGAGGAAGAGATCTCGAACGCATTCTGTATGCCGGGTCGTTTGATGGCGACTACGTTGTTGACACCAAGGGGCTCGAGAAAATGACCGGGCTCGCTGAGCTATCCTTAAGCACCAGTGACGACATCGACCTTTCGAATAATACAGAACTAATCCATCTAAGGATTTTTAGTAAGCAAATCGCCAATCTTGACTTGTCATACAACGCAATGCTATCGACTGTATTTATTGCCGACAAAGCACTTGTCAATATTGACCTATCAAAAAACATCGAACTATCAGAACTAGAGATTTACAATGGCGCTATTGGTAACCTTCCATCCGAAATGGAGGGTATGGATGCATATCGCAATCTGACCTTCGAAAGAGGAAGCCTCACGGATATCGATCTCACTCAGAATACCAAGTTGGAATATCTGGAGATCTCATCTAGCAGTCTCACGGATATAGACCTTTCCAACAATTTAGAGCTACAGGTTTGCGCTCTCCCTGGCAACTACTTCACTACCGTTCCGAATCTCAATAATGGCCAATGCCGATATATTCTTGCTTTGATGGGCAATTCCATATTTGACTTGTCTCCGTTCGAAGGCCGCACTAGACAATTATCAGCTTTACTTCAGGCCCAGAAGAAAACAGTCGAGACAGACTCCACGACTTACGAACTGCCACCCCTCTTCACCCAAGTTAAAACCGAAAACTGGGCTCCCGGCCTCATGATTGATTCCTACAATCCGAATACCGATGAGGACATACTGATACCGCTATATACCGACCAGGACTTCATCTTTGACAATGCAACCCTCAGCGCAGACGGCAAAAGCATCACCATTCAAGACACAACCAAACCAGCTTCCATCGAAATCGTTGGCGGCCTGGCGGATGGTTCTACCCTAACCGTTGTTTACGTTGATGATTCTGAGCCAACCGCTGATCCAGAGCCAACCACTGATCCAGAGCCAACCGCTGATCCAGAGCCAACGGCGAACTCCGAGACTAGCCCCACAATCAAGGCACCGAACACCGGCTTCACAACAGGTGCCAATAATGACAACGTGAGCCTACAGAACCTTGTCATTGTCCTCTGTGTGCTAGTGCCAATCGTAGCAATGGCGATCTACGGTCTTACCAGATCACAAGCAAGAAAGAAATTCTAGCCCTAATTGGCATAGCCGACACAAAAATAGCCAGGTGGTATACCCTGGCTATTTTGAAGGCAGAACACTGGCGTAGAAGCATCACGATAAAGCCATCCACAAACCCTCTAAAATATGCTACAATAGACCAAACGGAGGGAAAAATGAGCAAATTTGACGAACAATACCTAGACTTATGCGACAAGATCCTACACGAAGGCGATCGAGTTCTTAACTATAAAGACAAGTCCGACACCGCTAGAAAACGGTCTACCAACTTTGCCATGCCAAATCACGTTTCTCAGGCTGAGCAAGAGACCCTCACCATTCATATTCCACACGCCGTCCTCGAATTCGACCTGGCAGAGGAGTTCCCTATTCTAACTACCAAATTTGTCGCCTTTAAAAGCGCTATTCTTGAGATGCTCTGGATCTGGCAAGCTCAAAGCAATCGCGTAGATTGGCTCCGTGAACGTGGTGTCAAAATCTGGAATGAGTGGTGTATTGCCGAAGACGGCACCTATCATGGTCGTGACATTAACAAGCTCTTCTCCGAGCTTCACCCCAATGAGCCAAAAGAAGACTTCGCCGGCACCATCGGTACTGCCTATGGCTGGGTCGTTAATAGATATCACCTCACCCAAAGCCTCATTGAGACCATCGAGAACGACCCCTACAACCGTCGCATGATTATGAGCCTCTGGCAAAATGAGTGGCTTCCCACCGCCGCTTTACCAAGCTGCGTTTGGAGCAACGAGTGGGTTATTGTAAACGGCAAGCTTAATATTATGGTACATTCCCGCTCCAACGACGTCCCGCTTGGCCTACCGTTCAATATTGCTCAATATGCTGTGCTCTGCCACCTCATCGCCCAAGTCACTGGCTTGAAGCCTGGTAAACTGACCTATTCTATTAGTGACGCCCACATCTACGAAAATCAAATTGACGGTATCAAAGAACAAATCCGCCGCCGAGACGAGAAGCTAAAAGCTGACGGCACCCTCTATCCAGCGCCCAAACTCTGGATCAACCCGGACATCAAAGACTTCTTCGCTTTTGACAACTCTAAAGAGCTCAAGGACATCAAGTTAATCAACTATCAGCATCAGGGCAAAATATCGATGTCTGTCACGGAATAATCATGATTAGTATTATCGCCGCCATTGGTCAAAATTACGAACTCGGCAAGGCTAACCAGCTAGTTTTCCACATCAAAGAAGATATGCAATTCTTCAAGTCAACCACGCTAGGCCATCCCATCATTATGGGTAGCAAAACCTACGAAAGTATTGGCCGACCATTGCCTGGACGCGACAACTACATCGCCTCTCGCTCCAACGACCCCGCCCCAGCTGGGACTAAGACCATCCACGACCTCGTAGCTTTTCTAAAAGAACACGAGGCCGACTCCACGGAGTATTTTGTGATCGGCGGAGCTACGATCTACAAGCTTGCTTTACCATACGCGAAGAATCTCTACCTCACCGAAATTGACGCCGTCGCACCCGATGCCGACGCTTTCTTCCCCGCTTTTGACCGCGCACAATATGCCCGTGAAGTAATTAGGAAAGGAAAGGAAAATGATCTAACTTATTCCTTCGTCAAGTATATTAAAAAATAAGGAGACATATGAAAGATTTAGTATTTGACTTGATTAACGCGGAGAAGACCCGCCAAAGCGAAGGGCTAGAGCTTATTCCAAGCGAAAATTACGTGTCGAGCGCTGTTTTAGAGGCCATGGGTAGCGTCCTCACCAATAAGTATTCCGAGGGCTATCCTAGTTTTGAGGGCATCCCTGGCTGGAGCGAAGACAAAATCGCGACCGAAATTTTACCAAACTATCGTTATTACGGCGGACAAACTAACGTTGATCGTATCGAGCGCCTTGCCATTAGCCGCGCTTGCCGGCTTTTCCATGCCGACCACGCCAATGTCCAGCCTCATTCCGGCGCCCAAGCCAACAATGCCGTCTATTTCGCCTGGTTAGAACCCGACGACACCGTGCTCGGCATGTCACTTCCGGCTGGCGGCCACCTTACTCACGGCGCACCCGTCACCCAGAGCGCCCACACCTACCATTTTATTGGTTATGGCGTGACAAGTGACGGTGACATCGACTACGCCGACCTCGAGGCCAAAGCCCTCGAACACGAGCCGAAACTCATCCTCATCGGCTATTCTGCCTTCATGAAAATCCCGGATTTCGCCCGCGTTACCAAAATCCGCGATGAAGTTGCAAAAAAATCCGGCCATGAAGTTCTATTGATGGCCGACATGGCCCACGTCGCTGGCCTCATCGCCGCCGGCGTGCATCCAAACCCACTAGACTTTGGCTTCAATGTTATGACTACCACCACCCATAAAACCCTCCGCGGACCTCGAGGCGGGCTCATCTTGAGTAAAGGCAACGTCGCCTCCCCGCTAAAGAAACCCGAGAAAAACCTCGCAAATATCCCAATTTTAATCGACCGTGCCGTTTTCCCTGGCACCCAGGGCGGACCGCTCGAACATGTCATTGCCGCCAAAGCTGTCGCTTTTGGCGAAGCTTTAAAGCCGGAGTTTAAAACCTACGCCGAGAATATTATCGAAAACGCCAAAACCCTCGCCGAATCCCTCAAATCTGAAGGTTTTGTTTTGCAGGGCAACGGCACCGAGAACCATCTCATCCTCATCGATGTTCAAAAGTCATTCGACTTCGACGGCAAACTCTACGAGAAGGCTCTCGATCTCGTCGGTCTTACGCTCAACGCCAATTCATTACCTCACGACAAAGGCGCCGCTTTTAGGCCCTCTGGCGTCCGACTCGGCACCCCAGCCATCACCACTCGCGGTCTCGGCGCGAAAGAAATGCGGCAATTGTCTCACTGGATGAAACAGGTCGCCGATATCTGCCAGAAAGCCGGCTCCGAAGAAGCCTTGTCTGGCTACGCCACTGAACTCGACCAAATCCACACCGAAGTTAAAGCCCTAGCTCAAAAATTCCCTGTACCAAGTCTCTAAAGTATGCTATAATAGTGCTATCGGATGCTTTTCTTGGACCATAAGCTTGGCCGAACGGCCTTGAGTGTGTTCAAGAAAAGCATCTGATAGCACTCTATGCATATTTGGGGTATTAGCTCAGCTGATAGAGCGCCGCATTCGCATTGCGGAGGTCGCGGGTTTAAGTCCCGCATACTCCACCAACCCAAAAAAATAACAGCTTAGGCTGTTTTTTGGTGCATATCCCTGCCCACAAAAAATAACCCCTGTAATGGGGTTACTTTTTGCCAAACGACTAACGTTTGCTGAACTGCTCTTTCTTGCGAGCCGAACGCAAGCCATATTTCTTGCGTTCCTTTTCGCGCGGATCGCGTGAAGTGAGGCCTGCCTTCTTGAGCACTGGACGAAGGTCCGGCGCCTCAAGTACAAGAGCCTTTGAAATAGCAAGCTTAATTGCATCTACCTGGCCGGCCAAACCACCACCTTTAACCAAGATTGACACATCGTACTCCTTTTGTTTCTCAGCAATCGCCAAAGGATCAGTCACCTCGGCAAGCAAAGTCTTGTTGCCAGAAAGGTAATCAAGTGCCGGTTTGCCGTTAATAGTGATTTCGCCTTTACCCTTATAGAGCCGTGCGGTCGCAGTTGCGGCCTTTCGGCGGCCCAACCCGTAAACATATTTCTTCGTGGCTACCATTATTTAATCTCCTTCAAAATATTTTGCGGATTTTGTGCAATGTGAGCGTGTTCCACTCCGTCGAAAACGCGTAGGCGCGCCAAGCGGTCAGCTGCCAATTTATTCTTTGGCAACATTCCTTTTACCGCCTCGGTGATAGCGAGTGACGGATTCTTCTCGACCACCTCTTCAAGCTTGAGAGAAGTGAGGCCACCCGGGAATCCGCTATGGCGATGATACATTTTCTTCACCATCTTGTCGCCGGTCACCTTGAGGTTCTTAGCGTTAGTTACAACCACATAGTCACCGTTATCGATGTGCGGAGTGTAGGTCACCTTGCTTTTACCCATCAGTTTATCGGCAATTACTACCGCGAGTTTACCAAGTGGCAAGACGGAAGCGTCAATCACCCACCATTCGCGCTTAATTTCAGCTGCCTTCTGAGAATAAGTTTTCATTATTTATCCTCCTTTTTCGACTTTTCCGCCGGCTTCTTGTCAGCCTTCTTTTGCGCTTCCTCTTTCTTTGCAGCTGGCTTCTCAGCCGGAGCCTCAAAGTTGAATTCATCTACAAAGGAAATCGTCCCCATCTCGGCGTTGTCGCCTCGACGGTAGCCAGCATGCTCAATCCTGAGATAGCCAGAATCACGCTTAACCTGCGGTGCAATAATGTCGACTAGTAGCGTTGCGGTTTCGAGATCGTTTAAGCGCGCAATCACCAACCGCCTCGATGCGAGGTCGCCTTTTTTTGCGAGCGTAATCAACTTCTCAGTGCCACGACGAATTTCTTTCGCTCGTGCAAGAGTCGTGGTTATAGTTTGATATTTGATCAGAGAGCACATCAGCCCCCGAGTTAGCGCCAACCTCTGATCGGTTTCACGGCCGAACTTTCGGCCCTTATATCCGTGTCGGTGCATATTAAATATTTAACTCCGTT
>DGIF01000007.1 GCA_002393165.1 Candidatus Saccharibacteria bacterium UBA3829 | reverse complement strand
GTAAGGATTTGGTCGCCGTCTAAGGTGAGATTGAAGGCGGCGCGCCATTTGGCGAAACGGAGGCTCATTTCGCGATACTCGCGGAGGCGTTTTGGTAGGGTTTCCAGGCCTTTGGTGTAGGTCTCGCTGGAATCCTCAAAGGTGGCAAGGCCCTGGTCGACTTTGATGCCGGGGACGATGCGTTTAGAGATGAGAAAATCTGGAATTGATTCGCCGCTATCCATGTAGTCGCGGGCGGTTTCGTCGAAGAGGATGACGCCGCTGAGGGAATCTTCGATGCCATCAGTGGTGAAGAAAATATTGCGGTAGGTGTGACGATTTTCGAAGGTATCGGGGATGTCTAGCTGGGCGAACTTCTTTTGGATGGAACCACCAGATTCGTCGGCGGCGAGGATGCCTTTGCCTGGAGCCATAAGCGTGGCGGCGATGAGCTCGAGAGACTCGTCAGGGGTGGAATAGAGGGAATTGAGCTCGGAGAGGGAAAGGGTAGAGTTCAGGTTGGAATTTTCGACGTTTAGTTTGGCGAGGCGCAGGGATTTTTCGATGGAATAACCCTTCAAGAAGCAGGCGAGGATGGTGGCGCTAGTGATGGAATAGAGGGAAAGGTGGGTGAGCTTATCGATGCGGGCGACCGTGATGGATTCGGTGATGCCATCGTAGGATAGACCATGTTCGGAGAGGTAAATAGTCTTATCGGGGGGCAAAACAGGGGTTTCGCCTGTGGAAAACCCTGTGGAAAACTCTGAATTTTCGGCAAAAATCAGGGCGCTGCGATTGATTAAGGCCTGGTAGGCGGGGTCGGACGGATTTTTGAGGTAGGTAACTAATTTGACCTCAGGGTAGCTATTGAGATAGACTAAGATTCTCTCGGCGTTTAGGGGATTCAAATTGGCAGAGCGGTCGATGAACAAGTAGTCTGGCGCGGTATCTGGTGCGACAAAGTTGGCGCTAGTGGGGGTGGACGGGGTGAGGTAGCTGACGCTGTCTTCAGAGGTCAAGATATAGCGATAAACAGAGGCTGGGGTGGGTTTTCTGTCATCAAAATTAAAGTCGGAGTCAGAAATGCTGGCGAGGACTTCGAGGTTTTTGAAAACCTCGAGCGTTACAGCGGCGCCACCGAAGCTGCTGACACGGTGGAAAAAGTGATGGTTAGAGGTGTCAAAACTTAGGTTCAGCCACTTGGTGCCATGTTTATCAATCTCGAAATCTTCGGTGCGAGAGTCTAGATTCAAGTAAACATCTTTTAAGACGTTGCCCACGATTAAAACCATAAGTGTATTATACCACACTATGTTGGGCGCGGCTACGGATTTTGATGGATTGGTAGTTCCCTGGGTTTGGCTATTTGCCGATAACACCGAGAATACCCTTGAGGGCGTAGGCGGTGTCTTCGTGGGTTCGGACCGTGATGGTATCGATGCCCATCTGGACAACTGGGTAATCATTGCCACCCGGCTGAGTCATGTCGCCGAAGTACAGGATGTCTTCCTTGTTGACGTGGAGTTCTTCGAGGAGGTGCGTCATGCCGAAGGCCTTATTCATGCCAGGAGTGATGGCGTTAATAGAGGTGGTGCCACCGATTTCGTAGTCAAATTCTGGGCTGAGCTCACGGCAACGGACAACAATGGCCTCGCGTTTCTTGTGATCTGGGTCCCAGGCGTATTTTTCTTCGGTGCCGGCTTTTTGGCCGAGCGCCGAGAAGGTGACCTGAGAAAGGCGGTTCTCAATGATTTCGTCGCCGGGCTTGAGCTTGTCCGCTTCCCAGTAGCCGAGTTCACGGGCGGCCTGCTCGATGGTGGCGGTGATTTTGGCAACCTGTTCATCGGTGAGCGGATAGTTGTAAACCTGTCCCCAATCTTGGCCGTTGTGGCGATAGTATTGGGTTCCCTGCGCTACGAAGAGATGTAGGTGGCTGAGTTGCTCAGCGGTGGGGTTTGGCAACCGGTCGACAATTTGGATGAGAAATTGATCGAACTTTTGGCCCGAGATGGGGCAAATCTCGAAATGATCGAGACATTTAACCAATAGATCCGCGATTTCATCGGTAATCGGGGTCTTGGCGATGTTTAATGTTTGGTCTACGTCGAATGCTAAAACTTTTTTCATAATACTTTTATTATACCATGATATAATATGGGTATGAAAACTTATGTTGTGGGCAATTGGAAGTTAAACTTTAACGTGGGAGAATCGTCGATTTATCTCCACAAATTGCAGAAGAGTCTGCCAAATTACAGGGATGTGGAAGTGGTGGTGGCGCCATCGATGTTGGCGTTGCAGCCGTTGTCGTTGCAAATCGACCGGCATAAGATGAAGCTGGCGGCGCAAAATGCGTTTTATCGTGATTACGGGGCGTTTACTGGGGAGACGTCGTTTGCTCAACTGAGAGGAATAGTAGATTATTGTATTATTGGCCATTCGGAGCGGCGGCATATTTTCGGTGAAGATGACAAGATGGTGGGTAAAAAGGTAGAAGCGGCGCTGAGAAATAAGATTACGCCGATTTTGTGTATTGGCGAGACGGAGAGTGAGCGGTCTTTTGGCGAGACGGCGGATGTAGTGCGTGATCAGTTGCTATCTGGGTTGCGTGACGTGGCGGAAGAAGAAATAGACAAAGTGTTGATTGCGTATGAACCGGTGTGGGCGATTTCGACGACTGGCCACTCGAAGCTGGCTTCTCCAGATGAGGTGGCGGAAGTGGTGAAGCTAATCAGGAAGACGCTGAGCGAGCTATACGGGGAGAAGGTAGCAGAGGCTACGTCGGTGTTGTTTGGCGGCAGCGTGAACCCATCTAATGCGGGGGCATATTTAACGGTTCCGGGGGTCAATGGGCTGTTGATGGGCGGATCGAGCTTGATTTTAAGTGAATTTGCTGATATAATCGACATCGCCAAGAGAGTGAAGTCATGAATAAAAAATATATCGATTTCGTACCAGTGAAGTCGCAAGAGAAAACTGTGAAGAAGGGCGCCACTAGAGGCGCTGCGAAGGCGCCGGCAACAGAGACGGCGGAGTTTGTGATGAGTGAAGTATTTAAGGAGCGAGTAGAGAAGGTCAGGGCTGGGGTGACTGCCACGAAGCAACCCAATGTGGCGGCGCCGAGAGCGAAATTTGTCAATACCGAGAAGGTAGCGAAGCGCCCGCTCTCGAAGAGCGCTAAAAATGTCTATACGAAGAAGATTGTGGAGCCACAAATGGAGTCGACGAAGCCGGTGAGGATTATCAGCCAGCCAGAGAAAGATTCGAAAATGGGTCTGGTCGCGGCGATTATCATTACGATTATTCTCGGCGCCGCGGCGGGGACGGTGGCGTTTTTGTTGTTGCCGAAGTAGGCGCGGGTTGCGTTGGGGTGGGTTGATGGCGTTTCCCTGCGCGTTTCTTGCGCGGTTCTGCTCGTTTCTGCTCTTGCCAAAACCAGTGGCAGAGTGTATAATAATAGATATGGTGGGATTAGCTCAGATGGTTAGAGCGTCTGATTGTGGTCCAGAAGGTCGTCGGTTCGATCCCGATATCCCACCCCATTAACATGGGCATCAAAAAGCGGCGAACTGCGCTTTAAGAGCGGTTCGATTGCTTGTGGATGATTGGCGGGTATAGTACAGTGGTTAGTATGCAAGTTTTCCAAACTTGAGATGAGAGTTCGATTCTCTCTACCCGCACCAAAGAAAGTAAAAATAAGCACCTGTGCTTATTTTTTTGTCGGAGGGCGGGGTTTAGAGAGGGTTTTTTCTTGCCAGAACTAGGGGAAAATCGCTAAAAGTGGGTGATTTTTTGTTAAGTTTATGGTTTTACTATTGACATTTTTTGGCAAGTGTGCTATAATGATGTCAGACGCCAAAGAGTCCGTCTGACAAACAATCTTTGTCCGGGCTCTTTACGCCCGGACATTATCGTGAAAGGAGCATGATCGTTATGAAAAAACCCAAACCCGACCTTACCGGTCTCCCGACGGCCGCCCAGCTGAAGCAGCTGAAAAGAGAATACCCGGATCTTCTTGCCGACATCCCTGATGACCCGGCGGACTTGGCCGTTGATTCCGTTTCCATGGTCAAGGTCCTCAAAGCCATGGTCGGGATCGGCGAAGACGCCAGAAAGGCCAAGGAAAAGGCCAAGCCCAAGGACGACAAGTCCAAGGACGGCGACAAGTCCAAGGACGGCGAGAAGTCCAAGGGCGGCGACAAGCCCAAGGACGGCGACAAGCCCAAGGACGACAAGCCCAAGGACGGCGACAAGCCCAAGGACGACAAGCCCAAGGACGACAAGCCCAAGAACGGTGCCCCTACCACCCTGACGGTGGAGGAGCTTCTGCTCATGGGGCCCATCGAGAAGCTGCGGTACAGAGCTGCCGCGCGACGTGCTGCCAAGGCAGCGCAGCGGGCGGAGAAGGCCCGCAGCGAAGTGGCTGATCTGACGTCCGTTACGGGCGCCCTGCTCGGCCGTCGTCACCACTGACCTGCCCCCCCTGCACATGGTGATGAGACGTAGCCAGCGTCTATAGCCTTACGTGCTTCTTTCCCTATGCAAAAATGCTCCCCGGTAAGCCAACCGGGGTCATTTTTTTGCCATAAACGGAATAAAGTGGTAAAGCTATTGACTTTTTTGCCAATGTGTGATATAATGGAAGCAGTCTGGGTTTGGTGTGACTAATAAGCCAAGAAGCCCATTAACAACCGAATCATTTCAGGTTTCAATCAGTGAACACCTGAGATGCTCTCTGACTCCCCCCACCCATCATTTATTTTGCGAATAGGAGGAATATTATTATGAAGCTTTCCGTATTGGTGGGACTGATCATAGCAGTCCCCTATGCAGTCCTGATCGCGTGGGCCATGCTTTTCAGCTGTGCCCGCCTGAACGGCGCCCCGTCTCACAGAACTCCGCCTACTATCGGCCACCCGTCGACCGGATGGTGGACATACCCCTCCGCAGTCGAGTGGGCCATGGCCATTGCCATTGGCTTGCTCACTGGGGTTGGGCTGTTTATCTCGATCCGCTTCGGTGGTGGCTGGTGGGTAGTATTCCCCATGGTGGTACCGATTGCGGGCTATGCTTTTCTCACGATTTCCTGGTTCCGAGCCAGTGGAGTAAGTGGCAGTAATCAGTGGGAGAGGGTTTGGCCTCTGGCGCTTGCCTTGCTATTCTGCGGTGGCGCCTTGGTTCTGACGGCTTACTGCTGCCATTTTGGTGAGTGGTTTGTCTGTTTGGCTGCCGCCCTTGCCATCCTCATGGAGCTCGCCTTACTTTTCGAGTGGGGCAGGTACAATGACTGGAAGGCCGTGAAGTGGCTGAGCGTCATTCTGGCCCTGGTTCTGGTGGCGGCATTCTTGATCCACTTGATCGTGCCGGCTGCTGCCGCCAAGCCTACCGAACCCGCAACCACCGCAGCTACTGAACCCGCAACTACCGCAGCTACCGAACCCGCAACCGAACCCGCGACGACCGAAGCACCCACCGAGGCGCCGACCGAGGCGCCGACCAAGACCATTAACCACTTCATCCACGATGAGGTGATTATGGACGCCAACCTCGAAAACGACTTCCATTTTGGCCCCGATGTTCTTCGGACCATCGTAGACCGGAAGCTTGATGACGGGGAGTTGACGAAGGCCGAAGTTGAGGCTGCGGGGGACAACCGCGACAAACTCGCAAAGCTGGTGAAGGTGGAGGACCTCGATGGAGAATATCTTCTCCGAGCCCATGATCCTGCGGGATTGGCGGCGGCGTGGTCCTCGCTCTCGGGCTTGTACCACATTCCGTTCGCTGACGGAAAGGCCTTCTTCGAGATGGACGAACGAAATATGGATCGGACCAACGAGATGATAAACATCTGGTCCGAGGATCCTGATCGTTTCGAGGAGGATTATCTGGTTTTTGTGCGACTCGTTGGGAGTGGGCACAAATACAGCCGCCTTCGGAAAGTGGATGACGTCAGGAATGAAGCGTACATGTACGGCTTTACACCCGGCGAAGCACCGATGATCGTCTTCTACGAGACTACGATGAAAGAAGCGTGGATCTATGAGATGTACTTCTGCTTCAAGGAAGGCGGCGTCCCGAAGCCGATCATGTACGACACCTTATGCGGGCTCCAGCTCGCCAACGGGGCAGAAGAATGTGGCGAAACGCCCATGCCCTATGGTACAGAGCCGGAAAACCCTAATAAGCCGGAGCCGGGTAACGACCCGACTCCGGACCCCACCGAGCCCACTGAGCCCACTGAGCCCACTGAGCCCACCTACAACAAGGACCCCAATAAGGGGACTCCTGCGGGCCAGAATGATACCACTGGCCCGGGCCCGAACACCAACAATGGCGTCGGCGCGACGTCTTCCTCTGCTGATTCCCAGAACAACTCCGGGAATATGTCTCAGCAGGAGTACGACGACCGAATGGATCAGAATGCCGCTGCCGCTGGGCAACAGACTGGTGGCAACGGCAATCCGACAACTCCGCCGCCGTCTAGCAACGCCAACGTCAACAACGACGGCGGCGCTGACGACGGTTACTCTCAGGAAAAACCCAGGCCGTCGGAGACGGCCACCGATCCCGTCGGGGAGGAATGGGGAGGCCCCCCCGATTAGAGAGAGCATCGCACATTTTACCAAGAGTCCCGGCAACTTTAGTTGCCGGGCTCACCAAGATTTGAGATTTGAAATGATTCGGTTGTTAGACGAATTTTAACAATTCGGCTAGCAAAGAAATTAAGTTTTTTGATTAATTAAATATTAACGAAAGGATTATTATGAATAAAATCTATAAAGCTATTTTAGCGGTAGCTGCTGCAGCGATTGTGGCAGGTGCTACTATGACCCCGGTTGCGGTAAACGCTTGGGGTGATTCAGCTGGTGGTCGTCCGGTTTACACCTTGGAGCAAATCAATGCTGGTGAGCTCGGAGATAAGATCACCTTTAACTCTATTACTAACGGTAAAATTGGCGATGAACGGAATTTCGTGGGCGCGAAGATGTCAAATTCGACTTCTACCACATGGAATGCCGATGAAATCACCGTGAAGGATGGCGACACTTTGACGATTCGTCTTTATGTGCACAACAATAGCCCAAAGGGTAAAGATGCAATTGCAAAAGACGTGTCGGTGAGCTACTCGCTTCCTACTACGGTAGGCAAAACTCAGACTTTGATTGGGTATCTAAATTCGTCTAATGCTGCGCCAACGCGGTACTGGGATGAGGTGGTGCTTAAATCGTCTGATAATTTCTACGTTGAATACGTAAAAGGAACAGCGAAATATACCAACTCGAAAATTGGGACGGTGTCGCTTTCTGACGACGTAATTACCTCTGGTGCTACGATTGGTTACGAGGCACTTGATGGTAAGATCCCTGGCTGTTATGAATATGATGGCCATGTAACCATCGAGGTTAAAGTACATAAGTCGACGACTACGAGATTGTCGAAGGTCGTACGGCTTAAGGGCACCAAGGATTGGAGCGAATCTGTTGATGCGAAGGTCGGTGATGAGGTTGAGTACCAGATTGAGTACAGAAACTTGTCCGACGCACAGGCTGACAACGTAATGATTCGCGACATTTTGCCAACCAACATGCAGTATGTTGATGGCTCAACGGTGCTTTACAATTCCGTTCACCAGTCGGGCATTACTCTTAGTGACGATAGCGTAACGACCAGTGGTATTAACATTGGTAGCTATGCTTCTCGCGGTAACGCATATGTGCGGTTTACTGCGAAGGTGGTTTCGGAGAATCTCAAGTGTGGCGATAATCAACTCGTGAACTGGGCTTCTGCGACGGTGAATGGCGAAGTGTTCAAGGATGACGCTTCGGTAATGGTGGAGCGTGACGATTTGCTTTGTCACAAACCGGATTTGCCGGATGAGCCAGATAAGCCGACTCCGGATGAGCCAGATAAGCCGACTCCGGATGAACCGGAGCAGCCAGAAGAGCCGAAGGAAATCGTCGACACTGGTGCTAATGGAATTGCCGGGGCTGCGCTTGGCGCGGGCTCGATGGTAACCGCAGCTGGTTACTTTATCGCTAGCCGAAAAAAGTTAATGTAAGTTGACCGCTTCACGTCTTAGGACTTCTTAGGACCTGAGTGGTTCTTACGGAAAGCGACAGGGATCTTCGGGTTCCTGTCGCTTTTTTGTGGGGTGAGTTTGTGGTGGCGATTTTGTGGGGGACGGGCGGGATTTTGCATTCGTTTTAGGTTTTTTATGTTGAAAACATAAATGCTTATGTTATAATGGCAGCATGGGCAATTGTATGAAAGTGTTTTGCAGCGTTTCTAAGTTCTTGTTGGAGAAGGCCAAGTTGCGTGATGGGATGGGGCGCAGGCGGGCCATTGTGGCTGCCGTTATGGTGTTTGGGGCGGTTCTAATGCCCTTGTTCGTGCCTTCGGGCGATACGCATGCGGCATATTATTATGGGAGAGATCCACTACTCGATAAGATAGTTAGTTACAATCTTAAAGGATGTTTTAGGAACTTATATGACACTAATTCTTTGGGCGAATTTGCTATGGGTTCTTTCTTTGAAGATGATTCTCTTACTGTGTTAATGCCGAATACGGTTTTGAACGGGACCGTGCAGGAAAGTCCTACGTTAACGTGTTCCGAATTCCTGTTTGGGAATGCAGAATGGAGCGGTCTGATAGATTTGTCTAAATACGGTCTCGATGACAATATTAAAGATTGGAGGAAGATAGGCAACCTTGCCTGGTTGTTGGGGTATGATAGGGCAAGCGAGTCGGCAGATGACCTTGCGAAGATATGCATTCGTGTTACGGCGAACATGATACGTTGGGGCGACCGTTACACACTGTTTGGCAATAATCAGTTGTGTCTTACGTTGCAGAAGATGGATAATGGGCAGGATTTGGTTGTAAATGGGATTGAGATGAAGAATGATCCAAATGAGGGGTTTGGTTGGATGGATCAGTATAATAATTTTACTTCTGGACCACGCCTGTGGACATTTAATGGTAGCGACTACAGGGAATCGCTTGAATTTACCTATGACAGGTCACCAGACACTACTGGAAACTATTTCTGGGTGAATGTGTATTTCCAGGATAAATTTGAGAAGTATTATGCGGAAAGTGATCCTATTTGCGATGAATATTCTCCCTGTGATGACGATGAGCCATCTGGAGGGTGGGGAGTAACCGATGGGAGCAGGGCTCGGGTTTTGGTTATTAATTCGATGGTTGCAACGGATGACCTTGTTTGGAAGTGTGGGGTTTTTCCGGATGCAACATCATACGGTGTTGGCCTTTCTCAGCCAGGTGAATGCTATTTTAGCATGATAAAGGGAGGACTCGAGGCGATCGAGGCGGCGTTTGACAATAGTGATGGTTATGAATCGCACATTAAATTTATAATTCCAGAGGTAGATTTCGGTTCGGACGATGAAGTGGTTGACTCCACATCGATTTATGCAAAGAAGTCTTACTCTGAGTTTTTTACGAGGATTAATAGCGAATTGGGGGCTACTTTTAGTGGCAGTGAAGGTCCGGGCATATATCTTAGCCCGGTAGACGTGTATAATTTATATTCTAGCTATCTGGCAAATACTGCGTATGTATCTGTGGATTGTAGCGGATACGATTATGGCGATCGTGAAGGCTGGATGCGGGCTATGATATTATACGACGGCGAGATAAGAGAGTGCTCTGTTTATGAAAAGGTCCCGCAATTGTACAACGGGACGGATCTTTCAATGCCTGATTATAAGCATGAAGGGCATCTTCCATATTATATTCTAGATGAGGATGATATGAGCCTTAGCGATATTATAGATGGCATGAATCAGGCTTATTCTGATCATAGCTTAGGGGATAAAATAAATGAGCTGGTGGATCTTACGGCCGTTGCTGATAACGACTGGACCAATCCTGGAACTCCTAATGTCAAGCCGGGCGAAACGGTCGACGTTGATCCGTGCTATAGTTATTCTGATGCTTTGGGGTGGATACTTTGTCCGATTTTGGAATTTATGCAAGGCGCGGCTGATAGTATGTATAGTGGAGTCATAGAGCCGGCGCTGTCGGTCAACGTTACGTTGTTTTCTAGGAGTGAGAACGATGGCACTAGAAAGGCTTGGGGCACATTTCAGGGCATAGCCAACGTGCTGTTTATCATATTCTTAATTGCGGTGATTTTCTCGCAACTGACTGGAGTGGGGATTGATAACTACGGCGTTAAGAAGATTTTGCCAAAATTGATCGTGGCGGCAGTGCTAGTGAACTTGTCTTATTGGATTTGTCTGGCCTGCGTAGACTTGTCTAATATACTGGGTAGTGGGCTGAATGGGCTGTTTGACAGCCTGTCGGTCGGTGATGAAGTAGTTGTACTAGGGACGAGTTTTGGAACTTGGACGGGCGGCAGGATGATATCGTTACTCATACTCGGAGGCGTCGGTCTTGGCGTGCTTGCCGTGGCGGCAAATCCGGCTATTTTGCTTACTCTTGCGGTGTCTGCCCTAGGGGTACTAATTGCTATATTCTTCCTATTTATATTGTTGTCTGTAAGGCAAGCGGCGATTGTCGTATTAGTCGTGATATCACCTTTGGCTTTTGCGTGCTACATGTTGCCAAATACGAAGAGCCTCTTTAGTAAGTATATAAAGTTGGCAGAGGGACTACTGTTAGTTTATCCGGTTGCCGGGCTTTTGATCGGCGGCGGTAACTTCGTTTCGAGATTGTTGATTACTAGTGGTTATGGCAGCGATAATGCGTTCGGGGCGATTACGGCGATGGTCGTAGGGATCGTGCCGGTGTTCTTTATACCGACGGTGCTTAAAGGTTCGTTTGCGGCGTTAGGTGGTATTGGGGCGAAGATATCTGGGTTTGGACAAAGACTATCGGGTGCTACCCAGAGAGGCATGAGGAACTCGGAGAGGTATCGTGATATGCAGAAAGCCGGTCTTGAGCGTAGGATCAGACGCAGAGCTGGAATTGATGCTCGTACTGGGGAGCTGACCGATAGAGGCCAGAGGAGGGCCGAG